>DASUNQ010000051.1:0-3780 GCA_036277075.1 Thermoanaerobaculia bacterium | reverse complement strand
CCTGGCGCGGGCTGGCGCGGGTCCTGGCCGACCGGGCGCTGCCGCTGGTCGAGCGAGCGCGCGCGCTCGACTGGGGGGAGGCGGGGCTGGCGGTCCTGGGCGTCGAGCTGGCGGGAGAGGTAGCCGTCGCCGACGCGGCGGGGCGGCCGCGGCGGGTCGCCTTCCGCGCCGACCGCCTGGACCGCGGCGCGGACGGCACCCTCCGCCTGACCGACTACAAGACCGGCCGCCCCTTCGACCCCGGCCAGAAGCGCGACACGGCGCGCAAGCGCCTGCTCGCCGCGGTGCGCGAAGGGAAGCTCCTGCAGGCGATGGCCTACGAGCGGGCGGACCCCGCCGGCGGCGCCCGCGGGCGCTACCTCTATCTCCATCCCGAGGCCGGGGCGCCCGAGCTGGCGATGCCCGCCCGCGACCGCGAGCTGGCCGACCTCTTCGCCGGCACCGCGGCGTCGCTCCTCGCCCTCTGGGACGCCGGCAGCTTCTTCCCGCGGGTGGTGGAGCCGAGCGGGCGGCAGGAGCCGGTGCGCTGCAAGTTCTGCGAGGTGGCCGAGGGGTGCCTGCGCGGCGACTCGGGGGCGCGGCGGCGGCTCTTCGAATGGAGCGAGCGGGCGCACGCCGCGGCGGCGGCCGCGGGGGACGCCGGCGCGACGGACGAGTCCGCGGCGCTGCTCGGTGTCTGGCGGCTCGCCGCGGCGGTGGAGGAAGGGTGAGCGGCGAGCGCTCCGCCCTGCGCGCCGCCGACCACGCCGCCCGGCGCCTGGCGCAGAGCGAGTTCATGCGGCCGGTGGTGCTGGAGGCCGGCGCCGGCACCGGCAAGACCACCGCGCTCGTCGGCCGCCTCCTCGCCTGGTGCCTGGGGCCGGGGTGGGAGCGGGCGGCGGCGCGCCGGGCCGAGCGCGCCGGCACGGAGCCGGACCCGACCGGCGAGCGCACGGCGGCGGCGCTCCTCGCCGGCGTCGTGGCGATCACCTTCACCGAGGCGGCGGCGGCCGAGATGGCGGAGCGGGCGGGGCACTGGCTGACCGAGCTGGCCGCGGGCGGGGAGCCGCCGGAGTGGCTGGCGGCCGACCTGCTGCCGCCGGCCGGCGAGCGCACCCGCCGCGCCCGGGCGCTGGCCGCGACGCTCGACCGGCTGACCGTGCGCACCATCCACGCCTTCTGCCGCGGCCTGCTCGCCGACCACCCGCTGGAGGCGGGGCTCCACCCGGCGTTCACGGTGGACGCCGACGGCCTGGCGCTGGAGGAGGTGGTGCGCGAGACGGTCGAGCCGGCGCTGCGCCGCGCCTACGAGGACGAGGCGGACTCGGACCTCCTGCGCCTGGCGGCGCGCGGCATCCCGCCGCAGCAGGTGGCCGACGCCTTGACGCTCCTCCACGTCCACGCCGTCTCCGCGGAGGAGCTGGCCGGGGCCGCCGACCCCGGCGAGGAGGCCGCCGCCCGGGTGGCGCGCTTCGCCGCCGCGGTCGGGCCGCTGGCGCCGCTCGTCGCCGCGGCCTTCGGCGGCGACTCGCGCCCCAACACCAAGGTGCTGCGCGCCGGTCTGGCGCGGCTGGCGCAGGAGCTCGAGCGCCTGGCGGCCCGCGGGCGATTGGAGCCGACGGCAGCGGAGGCGGCGTTCTTCGGCGAGGACGAGCGGGAGTCGGCCGGCGTCCGGCTCCTGCAGCGGCGGCTCGCCGCGCTCCTGCCCGACAACCTCCTCACCCACCTGCGCAAGCTGGCGCGCGAGGCCGAGGCGGGGAAGCCCGCGCTCCCCGACGCCGAGCGCGAGGCCCTCCGCCGCCACACCGACGAGCTGTGCCGCCTGGCGAAGCACCTCGCGACGCTCGACCCCGAGCTGCTGGCGGCGGCGCGCGGCGCGCTGGCGCCGCTCCTCGCCGAGGTCGAGCGCGGCATGCGGGCGCGCGGCGCGGTGACCTACGACGGGTTGCTCGAGGGCGCCGTCGAGCTGCTGGCCGGGCACCCGGGAGTGCGGGCGCGCCTGCGGCGCGGCATCGACCAGCTCCTGGTCGACGAGTTCCAGGACACCGACCGCGTGCAGTGCGAGCTGCTGCGCTGGCTGGCGTTGGACGGGCCGCCAGGAGCTCCGTTAGGAGCTCCGCAGGCTCCAAATACTGAGCGGCCGGGGCTTTTCCTCGTCGGCGACCCCAAGCAGTCGATCTACGGCTGGCGCAGCGCCGACCTCGCGGCCTACGACGCCTTCGTCGCCGCGGTGCGCGAGGCCGGGGGCGAGGTGCGGCCGCTGGCCGAGAACTTCCGCTCGGTGCCGGCGGTGCTCGCGGAGGTGACCCGCATCGTCGAGCCCGTGCTGCGCGAGCGCGCCGGCATCCAGCCGCGCTTCGAGCCGCTCCTCGCTTGCGAGCGGCTGGCCGGCAGCGCCGGCTACGCCGACCCCGAGCGCCGGGCGGTCGAGCACTGGGTGAGCTGGCCGGCCGGCTGGGAGCCGGGGGGGCGCGCGCCGTCGCTGACCGAGGCGACCGAGCTGGAGGCGGCGGCCCTGGCGCGCGACCTCCTGGCGCTGCGCGCCGCCGGCGTGCGGCTCGGCGAGGTGGCGATCCTGGTGCGCAGCGGCGGCGACCTCGACATCTACCTCGAAGCGCTGCGGCGGGCCGGCGTGCCCTTCCTGGTCGGCCGCGACAAGCAGTACTACCGGCGGCGCGAGGTGATCGAGGCGGCGGCGCTGGTGCGGGCGGTGCTCGACCCCGGGGACCACCTGGCGCTGCTCACCGTGCTGCGCTCGGAGCTGGTCGGCGTGCCCGACGCGGCGCTGGTGCCGCTCTGGCGGCGGCAGCTGCCTCGGCGCGCCACCGAGCTGGGTGCGGGGAAGGCCGACGACGCCGCGGACCGCGAGGCGCTGGCGGCGCTGGCCGAGCTGGTCGAGGCGGCGGCGCGCGAGGTGCCGGCGGCGCCCGGGCTCGAGCGCATCGCCGGCTGGGAGAAGGGCTTGATCGCCGGGCTGGAGGCGCTGGCGGCGCTACGGCGCTCCTTCGCCCGCGACCCGGTGGACGTCTTCGTCGACAAGCTCCGCGCGCTGACGCTGCTCGAGCCGGTCGAGGCGGCGCGCACCCTCGGCGCCTACCGGCTGGCCAACCTGGAGCGGTTCTTCCGCGAGCTGGCCGCCGCGCTGGAGGCGGGCGGCGGCGACGCCACGGCCGTCTTGCGCTCGCTGCGCCGCAGCATCGCCGCGGCGCGCGAGGCCGAGGAGGCGCGGCCGCAGGCCGGCCTCGACGACGCGGTGCAGGTGCTCACCATTCACGGCGCCAAGGGGCTCGACTTCCGTCACGTCTACGTGGCGCAGCTCCACAAGCAGAAGCGTCCCGACGAGCGCGAGCCCTTCGCCTTCGGGCGGGTGGACGGGCGCCTGGAGCTGTCGCTCTTCGGCGCCGCGACCTCCGGCTTCGACCGCGTCGAGGCGCAGCGCGAGGAGGTCGAGGCCGCGGAGCGGGTGCGCCTCCTCTACGTGGCGACGACACGCGCCAAGGAGCGGCTGGTGCTGCTCGGCTGCTGGCCGGCGGAGGCGCCGGCCCTGCGCCCGCCGGAGCGGGCGCGCAGCCTCCTCGACCTGGTGGCGTGGCGGGCGGGGCGGCCGGAGGAGGGGCTCGACGGGCTCTGGGCGAAGCTGCGCGGGACCGGCAAGGGGGGCGAGGCGGCGCGCGAGGACGCCTTCGGGGCGCTCTGGCGCTTTCCGGCGCTCGGCGGCGCCGGCGAGGGGACCGAGGCCGAGCGCGAGGCGCCGTCCTGGCTGCCGACGCCGGCCGAAGCGGCGCGGCAGGCGGAGGCGCT
>DASUNQ010000050.1:0-4386 GCA_036277075.1 Thermoanaerobaculia bacterium | reverse complement strand
GGTGCTCGGCGCGCAGGTCCGCGCCTCCTGGGCGCCCGAAGCGCTCGCACGAGCCCGCGCGCTCGATCCGCTGCAGCCGCTGCCGCGCGACGCCGCCTGGCTCGAGATCGGGCGCGAGACGAGCGCCGCCTCGTCCTTCTCCCTCTACCTCTTCCGCCGCCGCCCCTGGCCGGCGCCGCTCGCCCGGGGAACGCTGCCGATCTCCGCAGGCAGTGCGGAAAACCCTGCGGGAAAGGGCCGCGATCGCGATGCCAAAGTGCGGTAGCGCAAGGCTTTGCAGCAGTTTGCCCACGCCCTTGTGCAGGCGCCGTAAGCCGCTGGCAGCAGGGGATTTACTCGAAGCTCAAGCGCCGGCGAGCGGCCGCCGCCGGACCGGCTGGCCGGCCACCGCGGTGCGGTTGCGGCCGGTCTCCTTGGCGACGTACATCGCGGCGTCGGCGAGGCGCAGGATCGTGCTCTTGCGATCGGCGAGGCTCAGGTCCTCGGTGAGGTGGCGGCGCAGGGTGGCGATGCCGATCGAGCAGGTCAGGCCGCGCAGGTTGAGCGGCTCGGACTGGATCTCCGCCGGCTCGGCGCAGTAGGTCGTGGCGACGATCTCGTCGCGGATCTCCTCGGCGAGGTCGATGGCCGGCTCGAGCTCGGTCTCGGGCAGCACCAGCACGAACTCGTCGCCGCCGTAGCGCGCGCCCACTCCCAGCCCCTCCACCTTGCGGCGCAGGATCATGCCGACCTCGCGCAGCACCTGGCTGCCGGCCAGGTGCCCGTGCGTGTCGTTGACGCGCTTGAAGAAGTCGAGGTCGAGGAAGAGCACCGCGAGGTCGCGACCCACCTCGGTGCAGTGCTTGATGGCATCGAGCACGGCGATGTGGAGGTAACGGTCGTTGTAGAGGCCGGTCAGGTTGTCCCGCTTGGCGATCTCCTGCGCCTGCCGGCCGTCGAGCACGTTCTGCACCGAGATCGAGATGTAACCGGCGAAGACCTCCAGCAGGTTGCGGTCCTGCTCGCTGTAGGTCGGGGCGTTCTCGCGGTTGACCAGCTCGAGCACCCCGCAGACCTCGTGCTCGATGCGGATCGGGATGGCGATCAGCGACCGGGTGCGGTAGCTCGTCTGCTCGTCGACCCGGCGGTAGAAGTACGGGTCGCTGCGCGCGTCGGCGGTGCTGTAGGTCTTGCCGGTCAGGTAGACCCGCCCGGCGACCCCGGAGTCGGCCGGGAGCGTCTGGCCGAGCAGCCGGTCGGCGGTATCCCCGAAAGCGGCGATGAAGGTCAGCGTGTTGCGGCTGCGGTCGAGGTGCTTCTGCGACGGGTTGTCGAAGAGGATCGAGCCCGCCGCCGAGGGAACGAGGCCGTTGGCCCGCCGCAGCACCTCCTCGAGGTTGCTGGCGAGCGAGAGCTCGAGCGGGAAGCCCGGGCTGGCGCGCCGGCGCTCGAGGAAGCGCTCGAGCTGCGCCCCGTCCAGGCACTGCACGGTCAAGGTCTGCACGGCGTCTCTTGTCGCGTCCGGCGCTGGCGAGACGATACCAGACCCCGCGCCTCCCGACTTCACCGAAACGTCGCCTCCACCGGCGCCACCGCCGCGCCCGGGCAGAGCAGCCCCCCCGGTGCCCCCAGCACCCGCCAGCCGCCGCGCTCGGGCAGCACCCAGACCTCGCTCCCGGCGGCGAGACTCTCTCCGCACTCCTCGAGGAGCACGGCCGGGGAGGGGCCGCGCAGCGCCAGCAGCGTCCCCCCCGCGAAGGCCGCGCAGGCGAGCACGGCGACGCCGCCGAGCGCCCACCGGGCCGCCCGCCGCCGCCACCAGCCGAGCGGCAGCGCGACCCAGGCCAGGGCCGCCCCCGACCAGCGCAGCAGGTCCCGCCGCTCGGCGAGCAGCGCGAGCGGCCCCGCCGCCGGCACCCCCGGCGGTCCCAGCGCCTGCCGCGCCAGCGCCAGGTTGTCCCGCAGCCAGGGATCCCCCCCGAGCCCGTCCTCCGCCCGCCGATACCAGAGCACCGCCTCCGGCAACCGCCCCAGCCGATGCGCCGCCGTCCCCAGGTTGTAAGCCAACACCGGATCCCGCGTCCCCCGCCACCCCGCGAAGTAGGCCCGAGCCGCCCCCTCCACCTCCCCGTCGCGGAACATCCGGTTCCCCTCCACAAGCCCCGGCACGCCCCCCTCTTGAGCCTGAACCGCCGCCGTGAAGAAGAGCAGGTAGGGCAAGAGAAGCAGGAGGCGAGGGTTGCGGGCTGCGAGCCGCCGTACGGCCGACGTGAGGAAGCTCGGTGAGCGATCCGCCACCAAGAGGCGAGACCCGCGGGGTGCTTCCCCGGGGGAGCTCTTCGCCAGCGCTCGCGACGCCCCTTGCAACCCGACCAGGGTCCGGCGCGCAGCGAAGCGCAGGCGCGAGCCCACCCCCCGCACTCCCAGAGGCTCGCGCCGGTCCCCCGGGGAAGCACCCCGCGGGTCTCGCCGGCCCGAGCGGGTCCAATTCTTCATCGCAGCCGGCGCAGCAGCTTGCGCGAGCGCTCGACCGCCTCGCGCCGCAGCGTCTCCGTCGCCGAGAGCTGCGGCGCGTAGCGCAGGTAGTGCAGATCGTCGGCGAGACGTACCAGCTCCGCCGCGGCCTGCGGCTCCGCCCCGTGGCGCGCCAGCCTGTCCGCCCAAACGGTCGACGCCGTGCCTGGAGGCACCCCCCACCGCGCCGCCAGATACTCCCTCCACCCCTCCTCGATCCGCGCCGCCGCCTGCCGCGGCCGCTCCTCCCGCTCGGCCTCGTGCAGCCGATGCGCGAGCTGCTTGGCCGGCGTGCCGCCGGCGGCCCGCGCCCCGCGCCCCCCGTTCCGCCGCCACGCCAGCCCCGCGAGCACCCCGGCCCAGGGCAGCGCGAAGAGCCACGGCAGCAGCCCCTCCAGCCGCCGGTCCGACGGCTGCGCCAGCGCCGCGCCGCGCACCGTGTGCAGCCGCGCGGCGCCGCCCGTCGGCCCCGGCTCCGCCGGCCGCACCCGCAGCTCCACGACCGGGGCCGAGGCCAGCCGGTAGCTCGCCGTCCGCGGATCGAAGAAGGGGACCTCCGGCAGGTGCAGCGGGTAGCGCCCGGCGCGCCGCGGCACCACCACCCAGCTCCAGGAGCGCCGGCCGCGCACCACCTCGTCGCGCACCTCCTCCTCCCCCTGCTGCTGCGGCGGGAAGACCTCGAGGTGCCGCCGCTCCGGCAGCTCCGGGGCGTGCACCCCGTGCAGGTTGCCCTCGCCGGCGAGCGTCAGCGTCAGCGTCGCCGCCTCGCCGACCGCCAGCTCGCGCGGCTCGAGCTGCGCCGCCAGCGACAGGCGCCCGACCGCCCCGGTGAAGCCGGCGGGCGCCGGGGGCAGCGGCCGCACGTCGACGGTCACCGGCGGGCTCGCCGCCGTCATCCCGTCGGGGAGAGAGACCGGCGGCCCGAAGAGGCGCCGCTCCACGATCCGCACCATCAGCTCCATCGCCGAGGGCGCCAGCTCGTACCGTCCCGGCCGCAGGGCGAAGAGCGCCTTCCTGAACAGCACCACGCGGCCGTAGCGCGCGCCCTCCACCTCGACCATCTCCGTCGGCAGCCGCTGCGCCAGCGGCAGGTCGCGCACCCAGAAGCCGCGGAACTCGGGCAGGCTCTTGGGCTGGATGGCGTCGACGTCGTCCTGGGTGTAGAGGTAGAGCGTGTAGACCGCCTGCTGGCCGACGTACGGGCGCTCGGGTCGGACCTCGGCGTCGAGGAAGACGCGCGGCCGGTCGGAGCGGCGGAAGCTCTCGAACGGGTTGACGCCGAAGAGGCGCTCCCAGGCGTCGCGCGGGCGCGGCCGGACGGGGCGCGCGCGGCCGAGGCCGGCGGGCTCCTCCTGCACCGCGATCTCGCGCCGCGGCAGGTCCAGCACCTCGCCGCCGATGCGCAGCCGCACCGAATGGACGGCGCCGCGGCCGGTGGCCACGGGGCGGAGCTGCCAAGCGAGGCGGAGCGTGCGCGAGAACGAGCCGTTCAGGGAGCGGGTCTCGCTGACCTCGAAGGGCCCGGCGACGAGCTCCAGGTTCTCGAGCTCGAACTCGGGCTGGAAGCGCAGCCGGCCGAAGCCGCTGCGGCTGGCCTCGATCTCGAGCGTCGCGACCTCGGAGAGGCCGATCCGCTCGGGGGCGAGGCGGATCGAGGTCTCGAGCTCCCCGGCGGCGGCCGGTGCGCCCGCGAGGAGGAGCGCGAGAGCCGCCGTCCCCAGCGCCGCGATCGTCCTCACCAGTCCTTCCCCTTGAGCGCCTTCCGCCGGCCCTGCTTGGCCGCCGCCGTTCGCCGCTGCTGCCGCTCGAGGTTCTCGACCGCCTCGAGCAGCGCCGCCGCCTCGCCGGCGAGGGCTTCGAGGAGCAGGTCGGCTACTGGCGCCGGCAGCTCGC
>DASUNQ010000049.1:0-11956 GCA_036277075.1 Thermoanaerobaculia bacterium | reverse complement strand
GATCATCATGCAGCAGATGGACCGCAACCAGCGGCAGTTCGACCGCAGCCGCATCACCGCCTACGCGCGGTCGCTCAGCGACGTCGCGCGCTCGCTCGACAGCGTCCGCGGGCGCAAGCACGTGGTCCTCTTCTCCGAGGGCTTCGACAGCCGCCTGCTGATCGGCCGCGCGCCGGAGAGCCAGGACGAGGAGCAGCAGCGCGACCTCATCAACGCCCAGCGTGGCGCCCTGCACCTCGTCGACTCCGATCAGATGTACGGCAACGTCGGCCTGCTCAACGACATCGAGAAGATGGTCGAGCAGTTCCGCCGCGCCGACTGCATCATCCAGGCGGTGGACATCGGCGGCCTGCGCGCCGCCGCCGGCGAGCTGCGCCCGGCGACCGCCAACGCCGGCCAGGACTCGCTCTTCCTGATGGCCGAGCCGACCGGCGGCGAGCTGTTCAAGGACGCCAACAACCTCGGCCGCCAGCTCGAGCGGGTGCTGCAGCGCTCGGACGTCACCTACGTGCTGACCTTCATGCCCTCCGAGCTCAAGCTCGACGGCGCCTACCGTCGGCTGCGCGTCAAGCTCAAGAACGACTCGCGCGGCCTCCACGTCTCGCACCGCGCCGGCTACTACCGGCCGCGTCCCTTCCAGGACCTCGACCCGCTCGAGAAGTCGCTCCTCGCCTCGGACGCCATCGCCAGCGCCGCCCCCGCCGACGCCCTCGGCATCGAGGTGCTGGCGGCCCCGTTTCGCGCCTCGGAGGGCTCCTCCTACGTGCCGGTCATCGTCGAGATCGACGGCAAGAGCCTGCTCGACGGGCACGACGGCGACAAGCTGGCGGTCGAGATCTACGCCTACGTCACCGACGCCAAGGGGGAGATGCGCGACTTCTTCACCCAGATGGTGGGGCTCGACCTGGCCAAGAACCGCAAGGCGCTGGCCACCACCGGCATCAAGTACTACGGCCACCTCGAGCTCGCCCCCGGCGACTACCGGGTGCGCGTGCTGGTGCGCAACGGCCAGAGCGGCCGCACCGCCGTCGAGTCGCTGCCGCTCGTCATCCCGCCCTACGACAGCCGGCAGGCGATCGTGCTGCCGCCGTTCTTCGTCGAGCAGCCGGGGCGCTGGATCCTGATCCGCGAGCAGTCGCGCGAGTCCAGCGTCGTCTACCCCTTCACCGTCAACGGCGAGCCCTACATCCCGGCGGTCAAGCCGGCGCTGCGCGGCGGCGACGACAGCCGCGTCTGCCTGGTGGCCTACAACCTGCCGGCGGGAGAGCTGGAGATCGAGGGCAAGGTGCTCAACGCCGACGGCCGCGAGGTCCCGGGCGGCCGGCTGCAGCTGCTCGAGCGCACGGTGACCGGCATCTCGCGCCTCGACAAGCTGCTCGCCACCTTCAAGCCCGGCGGCCTCACCGCCGGCGAGTACAAGCTGCAGGTGGCCGTGCGCCAGCCGGGCAACGGCCCGCTGAGCACCAGCTCGATCCCGTTCAGTGTAGTAAACTGACGTCCCCGGACGTCCCACTCTCCCCCAGGAGAATCCCATGTCGCACTGTCGCCAGCCCTTCTGCCTCGCCCTCGCGCTCCTCTTCCTGCTGCCGGCCGCGCCCGCCGCGGCGCAGCAGCGCAGGTTCGGCGACACCACCACCGTCGTGGTCGTCGAGGTGCCGGTCTACGTCACCAAGGACGGCGAGCCGGTGCGCGGCCTGACCGCCGCCAACTTCGAGATCACCGACGGCCGCAAGACCCAGCCGATCACCGGCTTCGAGGTCATCGACCTGGCGCAGAAGCTGACGCCGCAGCAGGCGACGCAGCTCCCGGTCGCCGGCCGGCGCCACTTCCTGCTCCTCTTCGACCTCGCCTTCTCCGACCCCGAGGGAACGTTCCGCGCCCGCGAGGCGGCCAAGAAGGTCGTCGCCGAGCAGCTCCAGCCGAGCGACCTGGCGGCGGTCGCCCTCTACACCACCAGCCGCGGCCCCTCCGTCGTCCTCGGCTTCACCTCCGACCGGCGGCAGATCGAGACCGCGATCGACACCCTCGGCGTGCCGCAGCTCGTCGGCCGCGGCGCCGACCCGCTCGGCCTGATGGTGAACGCGAGCCCCTCCGAGGGGGCGATGCAGGCGAGCGAGGCCGGCGGCGGCGGCGCCGCCGCCTCCCGGCAGGAGGCCGTCACCGAGTTCCTCCGCGCCGCCTCCGAGGCCGAGGGGAAGGTCAACCGCGACACGCTCAAGAACCAGGTGACCGCCTTCTCGCGCGCCTTCGCCGACCTGGCGAAGCTGATGGGCACCGTTCAGGGCACCAAGCACGTCGTCTACTTCTCCGAGGGCTTCGACAGCTCCGTCCTGCAGGGGGAGGGGGCGACGATGGAGACCGCCGCGGCGATCGAGCGCGGCGAGGTCCAGGACATCGACTCCGACGAGATGTTCGGCTCGACGCGGCAGCAGAACGACATCTCGCAGATGCTCGAGGAGCTGCGCCGCGCCAACTGCATCGTGCAGGCGGTGGACATCGCGCGGCTCAAGTCCGGCGTCGAGGAGCGGCCCCGCGTCTCCGGCCAGGACAGCCTGCTGCAGATGGCCAAGGGGACGGGGGGGGAGCTCTACGCCAACTTCACCGACCTGTCGCAGGCGATGAGCAAGGTGCTGCAGCGGACGAGCGTCACCTACGTGCTCTCCTTCCAGCCCGACAACCTCAAGCAGGACGGGAGCTTCCGCAAGCTCCGCGTGCGCCTCAAGGACGCTCCGGGGGGCGCCAGGATCTCGCACCGCCCGGGGTACTACTCGCCGAAGCCCACGGTCCAGGTCAGCGCTCTCGAGCGCCGCCTGCAGACCGCGGCCGAGATCCTCGGCGGCGAGCCCGGCGGCCCGATCGGCGCCTCGGTCCTCGCCACCTCGTTCCGCGCCAGCGGCCCCAACGCCTACGTGCCGGTGATCGTGGAGGTCAACGGTCCGGCCCTCATCGCCGGCCAGCCGGACAAGACGCTGGTGACCGAGATCTACGCCTATGCCATGGACGGCGACGGCTCGATCCAGGGCTACTTCACGCAGACGCTCGGTGTGGACCTCAACAAGGTCGAGGCGCAGCTCAAGCAGAGCGGCCTCAAGTTCTTCGGCGACCTGGAGCTGCCCCCCGGCGAGTACTCGGTGCGGGTCCTGGTGCGCAACGCCAAGACCGGCGCGCACGCGCTTCAGGTGGTGCCGGTCGTCGTCCCCGCCTACGACCAGGCCGGGCCGGTGGTGCTGCCGCCCCTCTTCCCCGAGCCGCAGGGCAAGTGGCTGCTGACGCGCGAGACCCAGGTCGCGGGGGCGCCGCAGCCCGAGTACCCGTTCATCATCGGCCAGGAGCCGTTCATCCCCGCCTCCAAGCCGGTGCTCGCCGCCAACCAGGGGGCGCGGGTGACGGTCATGGCCTACAACCTCGGCAACGGCGACGTCCGCGCCGAGGCCGGGGTGCTGCGGGCCGACGGCCAGCCGGTGCAGGGCGGCGCGCTGCAGCTCACCGAGCGCCAGCGCGGCGGCGGGCGCGCCCCGGACCGCCTCGTCGGCACCTTCACCCCCTCCGGGCTCGCCCCCGGGGAGTACCTGCTGCGGGTGACGGTGACCGACGGCGCGAGCGGCGCCGCGCAGACGAGCACGATCCCGTTCGTGGTCGGCTAGGCGGCCCGAGAACCCGGGCAGGCCGGTTGCACTTCACCGCGGTCAAGCCGCTTCCGGCCTGCTTTCCGCCTCCCTAGGAGGACACCGATGCCACCCCGAGGCGTCACCCACCTCCCGTTCCTGCTCGTCCTCCTCGTCCTCGCCGCGCCCCTCCCAGCCCAGACGCCCCGTTTCGGCGAGACGACCTCGGTCGTCGTCGTCGAGGTGCCGGTCAACGTCGTCAAGGACGGCAAGCCGGTGCGCGGCCTCACCGCCGCGGACTTCGAGGTCCTCGAAGGCAAGACGCGGCGGGCGATCACCGGCTTCGAGGTGATCGACCTCGGAGCGGTCGCCGCGGCGCCGCGGCGGCTGCCGATCGCGGCCCGCCGCCACTTCCTCTTCCTCTTCGACCTCACCTTCGCGCAGCCGCGCTCGATCGTGCAGGCGCGGGAGGCGGCGCTCGACCTGGCGGCGGAGGGCCTCCACGCGAGCGACCTCGGCGCCGTCGCCACCTACAGCGCCAGCCGCGGCGCCGAGCTGGTGCTCGGCTTCACCAGCGACCGCGGGCAGCTCGCGGCGGCGATCCGCTCGCTCGGCCTGCCGCAGCTCGTGAACCGCGCGCCGGACCCGCTGCGGCTGATCGTGGCCGACATCGAGAACGAGTTCCGCGCGCCGACGGCGCCGGGCATCAAAGGCGGCTCCGGGCGCTTCAGCGAGCGTCGCGGCGAGGTGATCGAGGCCATCGGCTACCAGATGACGGAGATCCTCGACGACATCCAGCGGGACAGCTTCGAGCTCCAGGGGAGAGAGGCGCAGAACCGGGTCGTGGCGCTGACGCGCTCCTTCTCGGACCTGGCGCAGATGATGGCCTCGGTGGACGGGCGCAAGCACGTCGTCTATCTCTCGGAAGGGTTCGAGGCGAGGTCCGCCACCGGCCGCGGCACCACGCAGCAGACCGGCGACGCGGTCTCCGAAGGCCAGGTGTGGGAGTCGGAGAGCGAGACCGTCTACGGCAGCAGCAGGGTGCAGGGGGACGTCGAGCGGATGCTCGAGGCCTTCCGCCGCGCCGACTGCGTGGTGCAGGCGGTGGACATCGGCGGCGCGCGGACGACGGGCGCCGAGGCCGCGACGGAGCTGGCGGGCGACACCGCGGCGCGCGGCGACGGCCGCGACGCGCTGCTGACGATGGCGCGCGACACCGGGGGGGAGCTGTTCCAGAACGCCAACGACCTGTCGGCGGCGATGGCGCGGATGCTGGAGCGGACGAGCGTCACGTACCTGCTCTCGTTCCAGCCGGAGGCGCTGGCGCAAGACGGCGCGTTCCACCCGCTGAAGGTGCGCTTGAAGGGAGGTCCGCGCGGCGCGCGGGTGTCGCACCGCGCCGGCTACTACGCGCCGAACCCGATGCGGGTCGCGCAGCCGCTCGAGCAGCGGCTGGTGACGGCGTCGGAGATCCTGGGCAGCGAGGAGGGGGGGAGCCTGCCGGTCTCGGCGCTGGCCGTGCCGCTGGCCGGGAGCGGCGGCAAGGCGGTGGTGCCGCTGCTGCTGGAGGTGGACGGCCCGGCGCTGCTGGCCGGACACGTGGGGCGGGCGCTGGGCGTGGAGATCTACGCCTACGCGCTCGGCGCCGGCGGCGCGGTCGAGGGGTTCCTGACCCAGCGGCTGGACCTCGACCTCGACAAGGTGGAAGACGAGCTGCGGGCGGGGGGCCTCCGGTTCTACGGCGAGCTGGAGCTGCCGCCCGGCGCCTACTCGGTGCGGCTGCTGGTCAAGAACGCGCAGATGGGGGGCGCCACGGCGCTGCGCTCCCTGCCGGTCGAGGTGCCGGCGGCGGCCGGGGCGAGCGACGGGCCGGCGCCCGGGCCGGTGGTCTCGGCGCCGCTCTTCGTCGCGGCCGGCGGCGGCTGGCTGCTGGCGCGGCAGGCGCCGCGGGAAGGGGCGCCGCCCCGCGACTATCCCTTCACGCTCGGCGGCCAGCCCTTCCTGCCGGACGCGCGGCCGGTTCTGGCCGCGGCGGGGGAGGCGCGGGTGGCGCTGCTCGCCTACAACCTGGGGAGCGGGGAGTGGGTGGCGCGGGCCGAGGTGCTGCATGCCGGCGATCGCGGGCCGGCGGCGGGGGGCGGCTTCCGGCTGGTCGAGCGGCAGCCCGGCGAAGGGGGCGCGCCCGACCGGCTGGTCGGGATCTTCGATCCGGCCGGGCTGACGCCCGGGGAGTACGTCCTCCGCGTCACGCTGACCGACCGCGCGAGCGGCGCCAGCCACTCGAGCGTGGCGGCGTTCGTCGTGGGAGGGTAGGCGATGCGCAACGGGGCCGGCCTCCGGCGGCTCGTCCTCGCCTCCGTGCTGTCGCTCGGCGCCGCGGCGCTCATCGCGCAGGAGCGGTTCGGCGAGACGACCTCGGTCGTCGTCGTCGAGGTCCCGGTGCAGGTCGTCAAGGACGGCAAGCCGGTCCGCGGTCTGACCGCCGAGAACTTCGAGGTCTTCGACGGCAAGACGAAGCAGCGGCTCACCGGCTTCGAGGTCGTGGACCTCGCGACGCTCGGGAGCGCCGGCGCCGGCGCGGCACCTCCCCCCGCGCTGCCGCCCGCCGCCCGCCGCCACTTCCTCTTCCTCTTCGACCTGACCTTCGCGCGCCCCAAATCGATCCTCCAGGCACGCGAGGCCGCGCAGGGGCTGGTACGCGACGGCCTCCACGCCAGCGATCTCGCCGCGGTCGCCACCTACAGCGCCAGCCGGGGCAGCGAGCTGGTGCTCGGCTTCACCGCCGACCGGGCGCAGGTCGAGGCGGCCATCGAGTCGCTTGGCTTGCCTCAGCTGGTGCCGCACAGCCCCGACCCGCTGCGGCTGGTGGTGACCGCGCTCGAGGCCGAGTTGGGTCTCGCCGCGCCGGGGATGGGCGGCGGCGCCGGCACCGGCGGGATGAGACGCCGGTCAAACGCCATGGACGATCTGCTCGAGGAGCTCAAGCGGGCGCAGCGGGCGATGGAGGCCAGCGAGCGGCGCACGCTGGAAGACCAGGTCTCCGCCGCCAGCCGGTCCCTGGCGGACCTGGCGCAGGTCATGGGCGCGGTGGAGGGCCGCAAGCTCGTGGTCTACCTCTCCGAGGGCTTCCAGGCGAGCGCCGCCACCGGCAGGGGGAGCGACACCGAGAGCGCGGCGGCGGTGGCGAGCGGCGAGAGCTGGAAGGTGGAGAGCGAGAAGCTCTACGGCAGCGCGCGGGTGCAGGCCGAGCTGGCGGCGATGTTCGAGAGCTTCCGCCGCGCCGACTGCGTGATCCAGGCGGTGGACGTCGGCGGGGCACGGACGGCGGGCCCTCAGGCGGCGACCGAGCACCGTCCCGACGCCGACGTCGCCGACAGCGGCCGCGATGCGCTGCTGGCGATGGCCCACTACACCGGTGGCGAGCTGTACCAGAACTTCAACGACCTGGGCACGGCGATGGGCAAGATGCTCGAGCGCACGAGCGTCACCTACCTGCTCTCCTTCCAGCCCGCGAGCCTGGCCACCGACGGCGCCTTCCATCCGCTCGAGGTGCGGTTGAAGGGAGTGCGGCGCGGTGCGCGCGTCCACCACCGCGCCGGCTACTTCGCCCCCGACCCGCGGCGCGCCGTCCACCCGCTCGAGCAGCGGCTGCTCATCGCCTCGGAGATCCTGGGCAGCGAGGAGGGTGGAGCCCTTCCCGTCTCGGCGCTCGCCGTGCCCCTGCCTGGCGAACCGGGGCGCTCGGTCGTGCCGCTGCTGCTGGAGGTCGACGGACCGGCCCTCCTGGCCGGGCACGTCGGGCGCTCGTTGGCGCTCGAGATCTACGCCTACGCGCTGGACCGGCAGCAGGCGGTGGGCGGCTTCCTCACGCAGCGGGTGGACCTCGACCTCGAGAAGGTAGAGCCGGAGCTGCGGGCGCGGGGGCTCAAGTTCTACGGCGAGCTGGCGCTGCCGCCCGGCAGCTACACGCTCCGGCTCCTGGTCCGCAATGCCCAGAGCGGCGCCAAAGGCCTCCGCTCGCTGCCGCTCGAGGTCGCGGCCGCGGCCGCGGAGCCGGTGCTCTCGCCGCCGCTCTTCCTCGAGCCGGGAGAGAGCTGGCTGCTGACGCGGCAAGCCCCGCGGGCCGGCGAGCCGCGGCGCGACTACCCCTTCACCCTCGGCGGCCGGACCTTCGTGCCGGACACACGGCCGGTGGTGACCTCTGCAGGCGAGGCCCGGGTGGCGCTGCTCGCGTACAACTTGGGAACCGGCGAGGTGGTGGCAAGCGCCGAGGTGCTGCGCGCCGGCGATCGCCAGCCGGCGACGGGAGGCGGCTTCCGGCTCGTCGACCGGCAGCGCGGCGAGGGCGGCGCGCCCGACCGGCTGGTCGGAGTCTTCACGGTCGCGGGGCTGCCGCCGGGCGAGTACCTGCTGCGCGTGACCCTGACCGACGGCGGGAGCGGCGCCACGCACTCGAGCGCGACCTCCTTCGTCGTCGGAGGGTAGGGATGCGCGCCGCGCTCTGCGCCTTCCTCGTCCTCGTCCTCCTCCTCGTCCTCGCCCCTGCGCTGCCCGGGCAGGAGGGGCGCTTCGGCGAGACCGCCTCGGTCGTCGTCGTCGAGGTGCCGGTCAACGTCACCAAGAGCGGCCGGCCAGTGCGTGGCCTGACGGCCGAGGACTTCGAGGTCTTCGACGGCAAGACGAAGCAGCGCCTCACCGGCTTCGAGGTCGTCGACCTCGGGGCGCTTCCGGGCGCGTCCTCCCCGCGCCAGCTCCCGCTCGCCGCCCGCCGCCACTTCCTCTTCCTCTTCGACCTCACCTTCGCGCAGCCGAAGTCGATCGTGCGGGCGCGCGAGGCGGCGCTCGGCCTGGTGCGCGGCGGCCTCCATCCCACCGACCTCGCGGCCGTCGCCACCTACAGCGCGAACCGCGGCGCCGAGCTGGTCCTCGGCTTCACCGCCGACCGCGCGCAGGTGGAGGCGGCGATCGAGACGCTCGGCCTGCCGCAGCTCCTCGACCGCGCCCCCGACCCGCTGCGGCTGGTGGTGAAGGCGGTGAAGACGGAAGCGGGGCGGGCGGTCCGCGGCGAGGAGGGGCGGGGCGGCGGGGCGGGCGTGGGGGCGGGTCCGCGGACTGAAAGGAAGCAGTTCTTTCTCGACGAGGTGCAAGCGCACGTCGAGGATCTCCAGCAGCTGAGCGCTGTGCAGGACCGGCGGGCGCTGCAGAACCAGGTGGTGGCGCTCACCCGCTCCTTCGCCGAGCTGGCGCAGATGATGGCGTCGGTGGACGGGAGGAAGCACGTCGTCTACCTCTCCGAGGGGTTCCAGGCGAGCACCGCCACCGGCCGCGGCAGCGACACGGAGACGGCGGAGGCCGTCGAGCGCGGCGAGACCTGGAAGGCGGAGACCGAGAAGCTCTACGGCAGCTCGCGGGTGCAGGGCGACGTCGAGCGCATGCTCGAAGCCTTCCGCCGCGGCGACTGCGTGATCCAGGCGGTGGACATCGGCGGCGCCCGGACCACCGGACCCGACGCCGCGACCGAGCTGGCGAGCGACGTCGCGGCGCAGGGCGACGGCCGGGACGTCCTGCTCACCATGGCGCACGACACCGGCGGCGAGCTGTTCCAGAACACCAACGACCTCTCGGCCGCGATGGCCGCGATGCTCGAGCGGACCGCGGTCACCTACCTCCTCGCCTTCCAGCCCGAGGCGCTGCCGCACGACGGCACCTTCCGTCCCCTCAAGGTGCGGCTCAAGGGCGGCCCGCGCGGCGCGCACGTCTCCCACCGCGCCGGCTACTACGCCCCCGACCCGGCGCGCGTCGCGCGGCCGCTCGAGCGGACCCTGTTGACGGCGGCGGAGATCCTGGGCGACGAGGAGGGCGGCAGCCTGCCGATCGCGGCGCTCGCCGTGCCGCTGCCGGGGGGCGCGCTGCCGCTGCTCGTCGAGATCGAGGGCCCGGCCCTCCTCTTCGGGCACCAGGGGCCGGCCCTCGAGGTCGAGATCTACGCCTACGCGCTGGACGGCGCCGGGGCGGTGCGCGGGTTCCTCACCCAACGGGTAAACCTCGACCTGGCGAAGGTGCGCGAGGCGCTCGGCGCCGGCGGGTTCAAGTTCTACGGCGACCTGGCGCTGCCGCCCGGCTTCTACACGCTGCGCCTCCTGGTGCGCAACGCCCAGAGCGGGGCCCGGGCCCTCCGCTCGCTGGCGGTCGAGGTGCCGGCGGCCGGCGCCGAAGCCGGCGCGGCCGCGGCGGCGCCGTTCGTCTCGCCGCCGCTCTTCGCCGACGCCGCCGGGCGGTGGATCGTGGCGCGCGAGCAGGGCGGCGCCGAGGAGACCTCGTCGCCCGATCCGTTCCTGGACGGAGGCGCGCCCTTCCTCCCGGCGGTGCGGCCCGTCCTCACCGCCGGCGCCGAGGCGCCGGTGACGGTCCTCGTCTCCGACTTGGCCGCGGAGCAGGCCCAGGTGCGCGCCAAGGTCCTCGACGCCGCCGGCCGGGAGGTCGCCGGCGGCAAGCTCCGCATCGCCGCCTGGCGGCGCGGCGCGGCCGGCGCGCTCGGCCGCATGGAGGGGAGCTTCGCCACCGCCGGCCTGCCGCCGGGGGAGTACGTCCTGCGGGTCACCGTGACCGACCCCGGGAGCGGCGCGGCGCAGTCGAGCACGACCGCCTTCGCCGTGGCGGCGGCCGGCTGATTCAGCCGTTCATGGCGGGCGAGCTGCTCGTCCGGGTCAAGCCCGGGCGCGACAAGGCGCTGCGGCAGGGGCATCCCTGGCTCTTCTCGGGAGCGATCGAGGGCGTCGACGGGGACGAGGGCTCCCCGCTCGCCCGGGTCGTCGACGCCGGGGGACGGCCGCTCGGCACCGGCTTCTGGAGCCCGCGCTCGCAGATCCGGGTGCGCCTCCTCGCCGCGCCCGGCGAGGAGGTCGGCCGCGGCCTCTTCGCCGCCCGTCTCGCCGAGGCGCTCGCCCTGCGCCGCGCCGTGCTGCCGCCGGAGACGACCGGCTACCGCGTGCTCAACGCCGAGGGGGACGGCGTCCCCGGCTGGACCGTGGACCGCTTCGGCGACGCGCTCGTCTCGCAGGTCACGGTGGCGGGGCTCGAGGCGCTGCGCGGCGAAGCCTACGCGGCGCTCGCCGAGGTCTTCCCGGAGGCCGCGGTCCTCCAGGCCAACTCGACGCCGGCGCGGCGCGCCGAGGGATTGCCGGCCGCCGCCGAGACGATCGCCGGCGACCCGCCCGCCGAGGCGCCCTTCACCGAGTCCGGCCTCGCCTTCACAGCCGACCTCGGGGCGGGGCAGAAGACCGGCTTCTACTGCGACCAGCGCGAGAACCGGCGGCTCGCCGAGCGGCTGGCCGGCGGCCGCGCCGTCCTCGACCTCTTCGCCCACAGCGGCGCCTTCGGGCTCTACGCGCTACGCGGCGGGGCCGGGCGCGTAGTGCACGTCGAGTCTTCGCCCAAGCTGATCGAGCGCGGCCGGCGGCACTACGCGCTCAACGGCCGCGAAGGGGCCGAGGCCGCGGGCAGCGCCGAGTGGGTGCGCGCCAACGTCTTCGAGGAGCTGCGCGGGCGCAGCGACGGCTTCGGGATGGTGATCTGCGACCCGCCGCCGCTGGTGCGGCGGCGCGCTGACCTCGACGCCGGCGCCCGCGCCTACAAGGACTTGAACCGCCTCGCTCTCGGGCGCCTGGAGCCCGGCGGCCTGCTCCTCACCTTCACCTGCAGCGGCGCGGTGGACGCCAAGCTCTTCCGCCAGATCCTTTTCGCGGCGGCGGTCGAGGCGCGCGTCCGCCTGGCGCTGCTGGCGCCGCTCGCCGCGGCCCCCGATCACCCGGTCGCGGTCACCCACCCCGAAGGCGAGTACCTCCACGGCTGGCTGGCGATGGTCCAAGGGGCCCTCGCCTAGCGCTCGGCGCCGAGCCGCGAGAGCGCCGCGGTCAGGAGGGCGTCCCCCGGCAGCCGCCGCAGACCTTCCGCGAGCGCCGCCCGCGCTTCGGCGAGCCGGCCGGCGGCGGCCAGCGCCTGGGCGCGGCCAAGGTGGGCGTCGCGGTCGGTGGCGTCGAGCTCGAGCACGCGCGAGTAGCCGCGCGCCGCCTCTTCGTATGCGCCGCGGGCGGCGAGGAGGGTCGCGAGGTTGAAGTGCGCGAGGCGGTGCTCGGGGGCGACGGCGACCGCGGAGCGGAGGTGGTCGACGGCCGCCGCCTCCTCGCCGCGCCCGGCGAGGAGCTGCGCGCTCTGCACGTGCGCCGCGGCGGCGGCGGCCGGATCGCCGTCGAGCTCGATCGCCCGGCGCCAGGCGGCGAGCGCCCCGGGAGCGTCGCCGCGCGCCGCCAGGGCCGCCCCCAGCTCGAGCAGCGGCGCCGGGTCGCGCGGGT
>DASUNQ010000048.1:0-10618 GCA_036277075.1 Thermoanaerobaculia bacterium | reverse complement strand
GCCTCGCGGCGGCGGTCGTCGGCTGCGGCGGCGCCGGGCGCGCGGCGGCGGTGGGCCTGGCCGCGGCGGGGGCGCGGGTGACGCTCTTCAACCGCGGCATCGAGCGCGGCCTCAAGGCGGCCGCCGAGCTGGGGCTGCCGTTCCGGCCCCTCTCCGACCTCGACCCGGGGCAGTTCGACCTGCTGGTCCACGCCACGCCGCGCCAGCAGCGGCCGGGCGAGCCCCTGCCGCTCGACGTCGAGCGGCTGCGGCCGGGGACGGTGGTGGTGGACATGACCTACGGCGAGGCGCCGACGGCGCTGCTCGAGGCCGCCGCGGCGCGCGGCGCCCTGGCGGTCGACGGGCGGGAGGTGCTCCTGGCGCAGGCCCTGGCGCAGTTCCGGGCCATGACCGGACGCGAGCTGCCGCGCGAGGTGGGGCGGCGGGCGCTCGGGCTGGGGCTGGGGAGCCCGCCGCGCTGACGCGCGGCGGACTACACTCCAGCGAACCGGCTAAAGCCCGCGTGCCGGCGTCAGCGGACGCTGCCGCGCCGGATCAGGTTGACGATGGCGAGCAGGATGATGGCGCCGATCAACGAGGCCAGAAGGCCCATCAGCGAGTAATCGCCGGTGTTGATCGTCCCGCCGGGCAGCAGCGGCGCGATCAGCAGGCCGCCGAGGATCGCCCCGACGATGCCGACCACGATGTTGAGGATGATCCCCTGCTGCGCGTCGGTGCGCATGATGATGCTCGCCAACCAGCCGATCAGACCACCCACGATGAGCCAGATGATGAAGCCCATAATCCCCTCCTCCTTCTAAGATGTTGGGACGGCGGTACTACGCACCGGCCTGACGATGCAACTCCCGGACCACCACGCCCTCGCGGCGACCCGCCCCCGCCGGGCCGTGCCCCACCTGCGCGAGTTCCTCGCCGACGGCCTGACGCCGCTCGCCGTCTACCGGCGGCTGGCCCGCGCCTCGCCCACCCGGTTCCTGCTCGAGAGCGTCACCGGCGGCGAGCGGGTCTCGCGCTTCAGCTTCCTCGGCGCCGGCCCGCGCGAGCTCTACCGCCTCTGGCCGGACCGCCTGGAGGTGGAGCGGCGGGGGCGGCGCCGGGCGCTCCCCGGCCCGCCGCTCGAGGCCCTCCGCCGCATTCTCGCCGGCGTCGCCGCCGAGCCGGGGCCGATCCCCTTCACCGGCGGTCTCGTCGGCTACTTCGGCTACGACCTCGTCCGCCTCGTCGAGCGCCTGCCGCGCCGCCCGCCCGACCCGCACGGCCTCCCCTGGGCGCTGCTCGCCCGCTTCGACACGGTGGTGGTCTTCGACCACGCCCTGCAGCGGGTGCTGGCGATCGCCAACGAGGTCGAGGGGGAGGTCAGCCTGGACGAGGCGGAGCGGCAGCTCGAGCGGCTGGGGCGGCTGCTCACCGTCGAGGTCGCGGGGGGCGGCGTGGCGATGCCCGGCCGCCGTCCCGACCCGCCGGCCACCGGCCCGCCGAGCCTCCCCGGCCCTGCGTTCCGCCGCGCCGTCGCGACCGCCAAGCGTCACATCGCCGCCGGCGACATCTTCCAGGTCGTTCTCGCCCGCCGCTGGAGCCTGCCGCGGCGGGTCGAGCCGCTCGCCCTCTACCGTGCCCTGCGCCTGGTCAACCCCAGCCCCTACATGGTGCTGCTCGAGACCCCGGACGTCGCCCTGGTCGGCGCCTCGCCCGAGATGCTGGTGCGCAAGGCCGGCCGCCACCTCGAGACCCGCCCGATCGCCGGCACTCGCCCGCGCGGCGCCGACGCCGAGGGGGACCGCCGCCTCGCCGCGGACCTCCTCGCCGACCCCAAGGAGCGGGCCGAGCACGTGATGCTCGTCGACCTCGGGCGCAACGACCTCGGCCGCGTCGCCCTGCCGGCCAGCGTGCGGGTGGCGAGCTTCCTCGAGGTGGAGCGCTACAGTCACGTCATGCACCTGGTCTCCTCGGTGGCCGCCGAGCTGGCGCCGGCGCGCGACGGCCTCGACGCGCTGCTCGCCTGCTTCCCGGCGGGGACCGTCTCCGGGGCGCCCAAGATCCGCGCCATGGAGATCGTCGACGCGCTCGAGCCCGAGGCGCGCGGCCCGTACGCCGGAGCGGTCGGCTACCTCTCCTACTCCGGGGACCTCGACACCTGCATCACGATCCGCACGCTGGTGGTGCGCGGCGGCGAGATCTCGGTCACCGCCGGCGCCGGGATCGTCGCCGATTCCGATCCGGCGGCCGAGGAGCGGGAGACCGAGAGCAAGGCCGCCGGCCTGCTCGCCGCCGTGGCGCTGGCGGAGCGGCTGGAGGAGGCGCGGCCGTGATCCTGGTGGTCGACAACTACGACTCCTTCACCTACAACCTGGTGCAGCTCCTCGCCGGCGCGGGGGCGGAGGTCGAGGTGGCGCGCAACGATGCCGCGCCGGCCGCCGCACTGCTGGCCCGGGCGCCCGCGGGGATCGTCCTCTCGCCCGGCCCGGGGCGGCCGGAGCAGGCGGGGGTCTGCCTCGAGCTCCTCGCGCTGCGCCCGCGCCTGCCGGTCCTCGGCGTCTGCCTCGGCCACCAGGCGATGGGGGTCTCCTTCGGCGCCGTCGTGGAGCGCGCGCCGCGCCTGATGCACGGCAAGACCTCGCCGGTCTCGCACGACGGCCGCGGCCTCTTCGCCGGGCTGCCCAGCCCCTTCGACGCCACGCGCTACCACAGCCTGGAGGTGCGCGGCGAGACCCTTCCCGAGGAGCTCGAGCCGGTCGCCTGGAGCGACGACCGGACGCTGATGGCGATGCGCCACCGCGAGCTCCCCTGGTGGGGGGTGCAGTTCCATCCCGAGTCGGTGCTCACCCCGGCCGGACCGCTCCTGCTGCGCAACTTCCTGGCGCTCTGCGCGGAGGCGCCGCGGTGATCGCCCCGCGCGACGCGCTGGCGCGGGTGGCCGCCGGGCAGGACCTCCGCCGCGAGGAGACCGAGGAGCTCTTCGGCCAGCTCATGGACGGGGCGCTCTCCGAGCCGCTCACCGCGGCGCTCCTCGTGGCGCTGCGGATGAAGGGGGAGGCGGTCGCCGAGATCGCCGGCGCGGCGGCGGCGATGCGCCGGCGCGTGCTCGCCGTGCCGCACCGCCGCGAGGGAGTGGTCGATACCTGCGGCACGGGCGGCGACGGCCGCGGCACCTTCAACATCTCGACGGCCGCGGCGTTCGTGGTCGCCGCCGCCGGGGTGCCGGTGGCCAAGCACGGCAACCGCTCGGTCTCCAGCCGCTCGGGGAGCGCCGACGTGCTGGCGGCGCTCGGGGTGGAGATCGAGACCACGCCCGAGGCCGCGGCGGCGGCGCTCGACATGGTCGGGATCGCCTTCCTCTTCGCGCCGCGCCTCCACCCGGCGATGCGCGAGGTGATGCCGGTGCGGCGCGAGCTCGGGCTGCGCACGATCTTCAACCTCCTCGGCCCGCTCACCAACCCCGCCGGCGCGCGCCGGCAGGTGGTGGGGGTGTACGCCGAGGAGCTGGTGGAGCGGCTGGCACGCGTGCTCGCCGACCTCGGCGCCGAGCACGCGCTGGTGGTGCACGGCAGCGACGGCCTCGACGAGATCACCACGACGGGCGCCACCCGCGTCGCCGAGGTGCGCGGCGGCGAGGTGCGGCTGGCGACCGTCGCGCCGGAGGGGCTGGGCCTCGCCCGCGCCACGCTCGCCGACCTCGCCGGCGGCTCGCCGGAGGAGAACGCGGCGGCGATGGAGCGGCTCCTGGCCGGCGCCGGGGGCCCGCTCGCCGACATCGTGGCGGCCAACGCCGGGGCGGCGCTCTACGTCGGCGGCGCGGCGGCCGGCCTGCGCGAGGGGGTCGAGCGCGCCCGCGAGGTGCTGGCCTCCGGCGCCGCGGCGGGCAAGCTCGAGGAGCTGCGGAGCTTCCGGGCGTGAGCCGGGCGCCCGACGTCCTGGAGCGCATCGCCGAGCGGCGGCGGGAGCGGCTCGCCGAGCTCGCGGATGCGCAGGAGGCGGCGAGCGGCCTCGTTCCCGCGCCGGTTCTCGACAGCGGACGAAACGCGTTCCTCGCCGCGTTGAAAAGACGACGGGGTCGGGCGGTCATTGCCGAGATCAAGCTCGGATCGCCGCGTCTGGGGTCTCTCGTGGGCAAGGTCGGACCGCTCGCGCAAGCGCGCACCTACGCGCGACATGGTGCGGCCGCGCTCTCGGTGGTCGTGGAACCGGACTTCTTCCATGGCAGCTATGACCTGCTCGCCCGGTGTTCCGACGCATCGGGCTTGCCGGCGCTCGCCAAGGACTTCGTTCTTCACCCGGTCCAGCTGCTCTGGGCACGGGAGGCGGGGGCCGAGGCCGTGCTGCTGATCGCGTCGTTGCTCACCTCGGAGGAGCTGCACCGCCTGGCCGGTCTGGCCAGGG
The DNA here is from genome assembly GCA_036277075.1 of Thermoanaerobaculia bacterium. Taxonomy (GTDB): domain Bacteria; phylum Acidobacteriota; class Thermoanaerobaculia; order Multivoradales; family UBA5704; genus DASUNQ01. The sequence continues at coordinate 6,241 of DASUNQ010000048.1, read as the reverse complement.
GCCTGGAGCTCGTGCCACTCGTCGAGACGCACGACGCCGCGGATGTGGCGAAGCTCGGTGGAGAGGCCTGGGAGCTGGTGGGAGTCAACAACCGCGACCTGCGGACCTTCGAGGTGGATCTGGAGCGCTCGGCCGAGCTGCTGCCCTCCTTGCCGGCGGCTGCGCTCAAGGTCGCCGAGAGCGGGATCTCGGGTGGGGAAGACGTGCGGCGGTTGGCCCGCGCCGGGTTCGATGCCTTCCTGGTGGGCGAGGCGCTGCTCCTCGCCGACGATCCCGGCGCCCTGCTCGCCGAGCTGGCGGGATGAAGGTCAAGATCTGCGGCGTGACGAGCGCCGGCGACGGGCTCGCCGCGGCCGGCGCCGGCGCCGACCTCCTGGGGCTCAACTTCTACCCGCGCAGCCCGCGGTATCTGGAGCCGGACAGGGCGCGCGAGATCGCCGACGCGGTCCGCGCCGCGGCGCCGCACGTCCTGCTCGTCGGCGTCTTCGTCGACCGCCCGCCACCCGAGGTCGAGGCGATCGACCGCGCCGTCGGGCTCGATCTGATCCAGCTCAGCGGCGACGAGCCGCCGGACGCCGTTCGACCCTGGGCCGCCCGCGCCCTCAAGACGTTCCGCACGGCGGGTCCTCCGCGCGAGGAAGCTCTTTCCCTCTACCCGGAGATCTTCGGAGCCCTGATCGACGCCCGCCACGGGTCGCTCTACGGCGGCACCGGCGCAGGTTGGGATTTCTCGTCGATCGCCCCGCTCGCCGCCGCCCGCCGCGTCCTGGTCGCCGGCGGCATCCGGCCGGGCGGAGTTGCCGCCGCGTTGGCGAGCGGCGCGTGGGGGATCGACGTCTGCTCCGGCGTAGAATCCTCGCCCGGCGTCAAGGACCCGCGGCTCCTGGCCCGCCTGTTCGAGGAGATCCGCCGATGACCGACTCGCGCACCCGCTCCGAGCTCGCGGGCTACTTCGGCCCCTACGGCGGCCGCTTCGTCCCCGAGACGTTGATGGCGCCGCTCGCCGAGCTGGCGCGGGCCTACGACAAGGCGCAGAAACAGCGCGCCTTCCGGCGGCGGCTGGAAGAGGTGCTGCGCGACTTCGCCGGCCGGCCGACGCCGCTCTTCTACGCCGAGCGGCTGTCGCGGGAGCTGGGCGGCGCCCGCGTGTACCTGAAGCGCGAGGACCTCCTCCACACCGGCGCCCACAAGATCAACAACGCCCTCGGCCAGGCCCTCCTCGCCCGCGGCATGGAGAAGGAGCGGGTGATCGCCGAGACCGGCGCCGGGCAGCACGGCGTCGCCACCGCCGCGGCGGCGGCCTTCTTCGGCCTGGCCTGCACGGTGTACATGGGCAGCGAGGACATGCGGCGCCAGCGGCTCAACGTCGACCGCATGCGCCTGCTCGGCGCCGAGGTGACGCCGGTCGATGCCGGCAGCCGCACCCTCAAGGAGGCGATCAACGAGGCGCTGCGCGATTGGGTGACCAACGTCCGCACCACCCACTACATCCTCGGCTCGGTGCTCGGCCCCGACCCCTATCCCCGGATGGTGCGCGACTTCCACAAGGTGATCGGCGAGGAGGCGCGCGCGCAGCTCCGGCGGCAGGCGCGGGTGCCGCGCCCGGACCTGGTGGTGGCCTGCGTCGGCGGCGGCAGCAACGCCATCGGCCTCTTCTCGGCCTTCCTCGACGACGCGCGGGTGCGCCTGATCGGCGTCGAGGCCGGCGGGCGCGGCGCGGGCGCCGGCCAGCACGCGGCGCGCTTCGCAGGCGGCTCGCTCGGCGTCCTCCACGGCACCCGCACACTCGTGCTGCAGGACGCCGAGGGGCAGATCCAGGCCACGCACTCGGTGTCGGCCGGCCTCGACTACCCGGCGGTCGGCCCCGAGCACGTCCTGCTGCGCGACCGCGGCCGCGTCGAGTACACCTCGGCCACCGACGAGGAGGCCGTCGCCGCCTTCCACCTGCTGGCGCGCACCGAGGGCATCCTGCCGGCGCTCGAGAGCGCGCACGCCATCGCCGAGGTGCAGCGGCACGCCCCGCGCCTGTCGCGCGAGCGGGTGGTGCTGGTCAACCTCTCCGGCCGCGGCGACAAGGACCTCGAGTCGGTGCAGGAGTTCGACCGCCAGCGGGCCGAGGAGGGGGGCGAGGTGCGCCGCCTGGCTCCGGTGCGGAGGCTCGCGCGGTGAGCTCCCTCGACGACGTCTTCCGTCGCTGCGCCCAGGAGGGGCGGGCGGCGTTCATCCCCTTCCTCATGGCCGGCGACCCGGACCTGGGGACGACCGAGGGGCTGCTCGAGGCGCTCGCCGCCGGCGGCGCCGACCTGATCGAGCTCGGCGTTCCCTTCTCCGACCCGATCGCCGACGGCCCGGTCAACCAGCGCGCCGCGGCGCGCGCTCTGGCCGCCGGCACCAAGCTCTCGGGCATCCTGCGCGTGGTCGCGGCGAGCCGCGACCGGCTGGGGCTGCCGGTCGTCCTCTTCACCTACTTCAACCCGCTCCACGCCCGCGGTCTCGAGCGCTTCGCGGAGCAGGCGGCGGCGAGCGGCGTCGACGGCGTGCTGTGCGTGGACCTGCCGCCCGAGGAGGCGCAACGCGAGCTGGTGCCGATGCTGGCCGCCCAGGGCATCGACACCATCTTCCTCCTCGCCCCGACCAGCACCCGCGAGCGGGTGCAGCGGGTGGCGCGGGCGGCCACCGGCTTCGTCTACTACGTCTCGCGCACCGGTGTCACCGGCGAGCGCGACGCTCTGCCGCCCGACCTGGCGCGCGAGGTGCGGCGGGTGCGCCGCCGGCTCGACCTGCCGCTGGCGGTGGGCTTCGGCATCTCGACGCCGGCGCAGGTCGCGGCCCTGGGGGAGGTGGCCGACGGCGTCGTCGTCGGCAGCGCCCTGGTGCGCCTGGTGGAGCAGATGGGCGGCGACCCGGGCCTGCCGGCGGCGCTCGAGGAGCGGGTGCGCGAGCTTTCGGCGCCGCTGCGCCGGCGTGCGGAGCGGCGGAGGGCTTAAGAAGACGAGGGCATGCCTCTGGCCACCCGCCCGCTGAACAGCCATTGACTTCGACACCCCCTCCCTGGCCCTCCCCCGTTTCACGGGGGAGGGAACCACTGGCGCCTGTCTTGGCGTTGGAAGTGCCCGCCCGGGTCCACGGCCACCTGCTCCTCCGCGTCCCCGACGGCGCGCCGCCCGCCGGCGGCTGGCCCATCCTCGCCGGCTTCCACGGCTACGCTGAGACCGCCGAGCGGCACCTGGCTCAGCTCGAGACGCTTCCCGGGGCCGGCGGCTGGGCGCTCTGCGCCGTCCAGGCCCTCCACCCCTTCTACACCCGCGGCAACGAGGTGGTGGCGGGCTGGATGACCCGCTTCGCGCGCGAGCGCGCGATCGCGGACAACGTGGCGTACGTCGCCGCGGCGGTGGCCGCCGCCCGCGCGCGCCTGGGCGCGGCCGCCTCCGACCGCCTCGCCTTCCTCGGCTTTTCGCAGGGGGTGGCGATGGCCTATCGCGCCGCCGCCGACCACGTGCGCCGCGGCGTCCCCTGCCACGGCGTCGTGGCGCTCTCGGCCGACGTCCCGCCCGACGTCGCGGCGGCCGACCTCGCCGGCTTCCCGCCGGTGCTCGTGGCCCGCGGCCTGGGCGAGGACTGGTACACCGAGGAGAAGCTCGCCGCCGACCTGGCGACGCTGGCGGGCAAGGGCGTCGCGGCGCGCTCCCTGCGCTTCGCCGGCGGGCACGAGTGGACCGACGCCTTCCGCCAGGCGGCCGGCGAGTTCCTGCGCGAAGCCTTGGGCTGAAAACAAAAGAGCGCCCCACAGGCGGGGGCGCCCCTCACGAAGCTTCGGGTGATCCGAGGGTTACTGAGCCGGCGGCGGCTCGGTCGTGCCGGTGGTCTCGGTCGTGCCGGTGGTCATGTCGGTGGTCATGTCGGTCGTGCCGGTGGTCATGTCCATCGGCTCGGTCGTCATGTCCATGCCGGTGTCCATCGTCGCGTCGGTGACGGCGTCATCGTCGTCGTCGTCATCGTTGCCGCAGGCCACCATCGGCACCATGACGCCGGCCAGCAACAGGCACAGCATGCTGAAGTGCATGAACTTCTTCATCTGTCGTCTCCCCTTGGTAATGGACTGGATGATATGGAACGAGACCGGCGAGGCCTCAGCTCTGGTCGCCGACCTTGATCAAGTTTATCACCCTCAGCACGCCGTCCGTCTCCCGCGCCAGTCGCTCGGCCTCGCTGCGCGCCTCCGCCTTCTCCACGCGTCCCTGGAGAGTGACCACGCCCTCGTTGGTGTCGACGTCGATGTTGAACGGGTTGATGTCGCCGTCGGCGGCCAGCTTGGACTTGACCGCGGTGGTGATGGCCGCGTCGTCGACCTGGGTGCCGGCGGTCGTCGTGGAGCTGCAGGCGGCCAGCGATGCCACGGCTACCAGGGCCAGGACCAGCGGCAGGATGCGGTGCCAGTTGTTTCTCGTCATTTCGTCGTCCTCCTCACGTTGCTTGACCTTCGTTCCGTGGCGTTGGGCACAGCCCCCTCCACGAAGGGAGAGCAAAGCAGGTTCTGTGCCATTCGCCCCGGGGAGCTCGGTCGGTGCAGGGAGGTCGGGCGTGCGGCGGAGTATACGCAGGAGGGCATCGCGTCTCAAGGGGTGGCCCCCGAACGGAGACCGCTCCCTCCCCCGCACAGCGGGGGAGGGCCGGGGAGGGGGTGTCGAAATCAATCGCTGTTGAGGACTCGCTCTCGAACCGGCGGTGCAATCAAGGACAACGCTCTTAGTCCAGCTTATAAGCGTTCAGCCGGTTATAGAGCGTCTTGAGACTCACGCCCAGCGACTCGGCCGCCTTGCGCTTGTTGCCGCCGTGGAGCTCGAGGGTGGCCAGGATGAGGCGCTTCTCGACCTCTTCGATCGAGGTGCCGACCTGGAAGTGGAGGCTGCGCCCGTCGCCGGACTCGCCGCCCATCTCCTGCGGCAGGCAGCGCGGGGCGATCTCGCCGTCGGCCATGATGTAGGCGCGGTGGATCACGTTCTTGAGCTCGCGCACGTTGCCCGGCCAGGGGTGGTTGCGCAGCCGCTCCAGCGCCTCCTCGCTCAGGGTCTTGCCGCTCCCCTCGTGCTGGTTGAGCTCGGTCAGGAAGTGGTGGGCGAGCAGGTCGATGTCGTCGCCGCGGTCGCGCAGCGGCGGCATCTGGATGGGGAAGACCGAGAGGCGGTAGAGGAGGTCCTCGCGCAGCTTCCCGTCGGCGACCGCCTTGTGCGGGTCGCGGTTGGAGGCGGCGATGACCCGCACGTTGACCTCCACGGGGTGGTCGCCGCCGATGCGCATGAAGGCGTCGGTCTCGAGCACCCGCAGGAGCTTGACCTGCAGCTCGATCGGCATCTCGGTGATCTCGTCGAGGAACAGGGTGCCGTTGTTGGCGCGCTCGAAGTAGCCCTTGTGCATCCGGGCGGCGCCGGTGAAGCTGCCGCGCTCATGGCCGAAGAGCTCGCTCTCGATCAGGGTCGGCGAGATGGCGCCGCAGTTGAGCGGCAGGAAGGGCTGCTTGGCGCGGCGCGAGAGGATGTGGAGGGTCTGCGCCGCGAGGTCCTTGCCGGTCCCGCTCTCGCCGACCAGGAAGACGGTGGCGTCCGTCGGCGCGACGCGGGTCAGCATCTCGTAGACCGCCTGCATCGGCCCCGAGGCGCCGAGCAGCAGCCCCAGCCGGTCGACCTCGCGCTCCTGCTGCTGCGCAGACGCCTGGGCCGGGGCCGCCGCCGCCGGCTGGGCGTTCGCCACGTTGGCGAGGATCGCCTTCAGCCGGCTGATGTCGAGCGGCTTGGTCAGGTAGTCGCTGGCCCCGAGCCGCAGCGCCTGGACGGCGCTCTCGACGTCGGCGTGGCCGGTCATCAGCACGACCTCGGTCGGCTTGTCGCGGTCGAGGTCCTTGAGCAGCTCGGTGCCGCGGCCGTCGGGCAGGTAGAGGTCGATCAGGGCCACGTCGGGACGGCGGTGGCTCACCTGGGTGCGGGCGTCGCGCAGGGTCGTGGCGATGTTGGTCGTGAAGCCCTGCGCCTCGATCAGCTCGGCGAGGGCGGAGAGGAAGTTGGGGTCGTCGTCGACGGCGAGGCAATGAGGCATCAGGTCGTGCGCTCCGGGAGACCGGTCGGGCTCTCCTCAGCGGGAGGAGTCCGGCCATTCTATCTCGTAGCCGGCGGGCCGCTCGGCCTCGCCGAGCCCCCAGAGCGCGCCGCCGCTCGCCGCGAGCAGGGCGGCGGCGACGTCCAGGCCC
>DASUNQ010000047.1:0-8424 GCA_036277075.1 Thermoanaerobaculia bacterium | reverse complement strand
GACTCCGCCGCGATGGCGCAGGAAGCTTTCCGGCTGTCGCTGGGCGGGGCATGACTCCCCGCGTCGTCTGGCGGGGCGCCCTCGTCCTCCTGCTCGACGCGGTCACGCTCCTGCTGCTCTCCGAGGTGCTCTCGGGCTTCGTCCTCGACGGCGCCGGCTCGGCGCTCGGCGCGGCGGTGGCGATCGGGCTGCTCAACGCCCTGGTCTGGCCGGCGCTCGCCCGCTTCGCCCTGCCGCTCACCGTCCTCACCCTCGGGATCGCCGCCCTGCTGCTGAACGGGCTGCTGGTCACCGTCGCGATCAGCCTCATCCCCGGCGCCGAGATCGACGGCGTGCTCGAGGGAACCGTGGTGACGCTGGTGATGACGGCGGTCACCGCGATCGTCTACGGCCTGCTCTCGATCGACGAGGACGACTCCTGGTACCGCTACGTCGTGCGCCGGCAGGCGCGGCGCCGCGGGCGGCGGGTCGAGAGCGAGGTCCCGGGCGTCCTCTTCCTCGAGATCGACGGTCTCGCCCACGACGTTCTTCACCGGGCACTCAGCGACGGCAGCGCTCCCAACCTCGCCGCCTGGCTGCGGCGCGGCTCCCACCGGCTGCGGCGCTGGGAGACCGACTGGTCGTCTCAGACCGGCGCCTGCCAGGCCGGCCTCCTGCACGGCGACAACGAGGACATGCCGGCCTTCCGCTGGTGGGAGAAGGACCGCGACGCGGCGATCGTCACCAACCATCCGCGCGACGCGGAAGAGCTGGAGCGCCGCCACTCCGACGGCCGCGGCCTGCTGCACGCCGACGGCGCCAGCCGCGCCAACATCCTCTCCGGCGACGCGCCGCACTCGATGCTGACGATGAGCACCGCGCTGCACCGCCGCCGGCCGATCGGCCGCGACTACGCCGCCTACTTCGCCCGCCCCTACGCGGCCGCTCGCACCCTCGTCCTGGTCCTCGCCGAGGTCGCCCGCGAGCGCCGCGCCGCCCGCAGCCAGGTCCGCGACGACGTCCGCCCCCGGATCGCCCGCAGCCGCTCCTACGCGCTGGTCCGGGCCTGGGCCACCGTGGTCCAGCGCGACCTCCAGGTCGCCGCCGTGGTCGGCGACGTCCTCACCGGGCGCCCGGCCATCTACACGACCTTCCTCGCCTACGACGAGGTCGCCCACCACTCCGGGATCGAGCGGCACGACGCCCTCGCCGTGCTCCGCGACCTCGATCGCCAGATCGCCAGGATCGCCACCGCCTGCGCCGAGGCGCCGCGCCCCTACCGCCTCGTCGTCCTCTCCGACCACGGCCAGTCGCAGGGGGAAACCTTCCGCGACCGCTATGGCGAGACCCTCGAGCAGGTGGTCCGCTCGGCCTGCGACCCGGAGAGCGCGATCGCGATCGAAGGTGGGGACGACGACGCGCTCTCCTACCTCAGCGCCGGCCTCACCGAGGTCGCCCGCGACGAAACCGTGGCGGGCCGGACGGTGCGGATCGCGACCCGCGAGCGCCGCGCCGGCGGCGCGGTAGCGCTCGACCCCGAGGCGCGGCGGGGGGTCGAGCGCTCGCGCGGGGAGGAGGTCCCCGAGCTCTCGGTGATGGCCTCCGGCTGCCTCGGCCTGATCAGCTTCCCCCGCGAGCCGGGGCGGGTGACCCTGGAGCGCCTCGAAGCCCTCTACCCGCGGCTGATCCCGGCGCTGCGCGACCACCCCGGGATCGGGTTCGCGCTGGTCCGCTCCGAGCGTGCCGGCGCGGTCGCGATCGGGCGTGGTGGGACGAACTTCCTCGACGCCGACCGGGTCGAGGGCGAGGACCCGCTCGCCCCCTTCGGCCCCAATGCCGCCGCGCACCTGCGGCGCACCGACTCCTTCCAGCACTGCGCCGACGTGATGGTGAACAGCACGCTCTGGCCCGAGTTCGGCGAAGTTGCCGCGTTCGAGGAGCTGGTCGGCTCCCACGGCGGGATGGGCGGGACCCAGAGCCATCCCTTCGTGCTCCACCCGAGCGAGCTGGAGTGGCCGCAGGACGAGGTCGTCGGCGCCGAACGGGTCCACCAGGTGTTCCGCGCCTGGCTGGCGCAGCTCGGGCACCAGGCTTACGCGAGCGAGGTCGCCTCGCCGGGCTCGAGTACCCGCACCTCGACCTGAGGCGCGAGCGCGCCCGTCCGGGCGGCAAACTCGCCGGGAGGCGAGCGCAGCGGGCCGGGGCGGAGGCGGTCGAGGCCGAGTGGGTAGAGCGTCCCCCAGTGGATCGGGACGGCGACCCGCGGCGAGAGCAGCGCCGCCGCCCGCGCGGCGCGCTCGGGGTCGAGGTGGCCGGGGCCGAGGCTCGGGCCCCAGCCCCAGATCGGCACCAGGGCGAGGTCGAGCTCGCTCCCGAGGGACTCCATACCATCGAACAGGTCGGTGTCGCCGGCGAAGTAGACCCGCCGGCTGCCGGAGATCAGGAACCCCACCGCGTCCGCATCGCGGGCGCCGCGCCGCCGCCCCGGGTGCGCCGCCTCGGTCGCGGTGATCGTCAGCGCTCCGACCCGCGCCGAGTCGCCCGGGGCCAGCTCGGAGACCGCGGCGAAGCCGCGGCGCCGGAGGAACTGACCCGCCCCCGGCGGCGCCAGCACCGGGACCCCGGGGCCGACCCGACGCAGCGAGGGGAGGTCGGCGTGATCGTGGTGGAGGTGGGAGAGGAGGACCGCGTCGAGGCCCTCCGCCAGCTTCGGCGCCGGCGGCGCCCCGTGCCGGCGCAGCGGGCCGACCCGGCCGCGCAGCACCGGGTCGGTCATCAGTCGCGTCCCGTCGAGCTCGATCAGCACGGTGGCGTGGCCGACGTAGGTGAGCCGGCCCGCCGCGGTCATCGGGGCGCCCGCCGGATATGTCGGGTGCGCTGCATATCGTCAACGGGGCCGATGAGCGAGCTGAGCGGGATCTTCGCTGCGCCGAAGTGGATGCGTGACCTCGGTTTCTCCTCTTGGCTCCTGGTCGGGGCCGCGGCGGCTGTGGTCGGGGCGATCGCGCTGCTCTCGCTGACGCAGACGATCGTGATGCCGGTGATCACGGCCGGGATCATCGCCTCGGTCACCTCGCCCCTGGTCGACTGGCTGCGCCGGCACGGGGTCCCGCGCGGGATCGGGGCCGGGCTGGTCTTCCTCGGGATCATCGCGATCGGGATCGCCGTCGGCCTGATGGTCCTGGCGGGGATCGCCAGCCAGGCGGACAGCCTCTCCGTCCGGCTCGAGGAGGGCGCGGCCGAGATCGAGTCGTGGCTTCGCAGCCTCGGCGTCGGCGCGAGCACCGCCGCCGACGCCAACGCCGACGCGGGCACCTCGATCAGCTCCGGCTTCCAGGCGCTGACCCACGGCCTCCTCGGCGGCGTCGACCGGCTGGCCTCGCTCGCCGTCTTCCTCTCCTTCACCGCGATCAGCCTCTTCTTCGTGCTCAAGGACGCGCCCACGATCGGGCGTTTCGTCGAGCGCCATCTCGGCGTCCCGGTCCCGCTCGCCCACTCGGTCCTCGGCCGGATCGCGGCCAGCCTCCGCGGCTACTTCCTCGGCGTCACCGCGGTCTCGCTCTGGAGCGCCCTGCTGGTCGGCGCGGGGGCGCTGCTGCTCGACGTCCCCCTGCCCGGCACGATCGCGGCGGTCACCTTCGTCGGCGGCTTCGTCCCCTACCTCGGCGCCTGGGTCGCCGGCGCCTTCGCCGTCCTGATCGCGCTCGGCGGCAACGGCCCCGAGGCCGCGCTGGCGCTCGCGGCCGTCGTCCTCCTCGCCAACGGGGTGCTGCAGCAGCTGGTCCAGCCGATCGCCTACGGGGCGGCGCTGAAGCTTCATCCACTCGCCGTCCTGATCGCGACCATCGCCGGCGGCTGCCTGTTCGGCACCGTCGGCCTCGTCCTCGCCGCCCCGCTGCTCTCGGCCGCGGTGAGGATCGCGGCCGACCTCACCGCCACCGAGGAAGAGGCGGCTATTCGTCCCAGCGAGCCGTGAGCTGGTAGATGATCGTGACGTCGAGGATGATGATCAGGAACGCCCACAGCGGCGCCGCCGGGAACCAGACGATCTGGGCGACCGCGTTGGCGCCGGCGAAGAAGACGGCGATCCAGCGGGCCGAGGAGGCCGCGGCGAAGAGGCCGAGGCCGGCGCAGGCGACGAGCGAGCCGAGGACCAGGTGGATCCAGCCCCAGGTGGTGACGTCCGCCAGGATCACTCCCTCGCCGCCGACGATGACGATTTCGTCGTTGAGGATCGCGGCCAGCCCGTAGAGGGCGTTGAGCGAACCGACGATCAGCAGCAGCGCTCCGGCGAACACGGTCCAACCGGTCGGCTGTCTGTCCTCTGCGCCCCTGTGCTCGGGTCGGTGCGGGGTTGCCTCCATGCCTGCTCCTCTCGGGTCTGACTGGGATCGATGCCTAAACGACCCTAACCGCACAAACCTCTTTTCTGCAATCCCCGCGCCTACCCCGCAGTCACCTCGCACCCGCGGCGCCCGCCGGTCAGCCCGCGGACGATCGCATCGGCGTTCGCCTCCTCCATCCCCAGGTAGGTCTCGCCGCTGGAGCCTTCGGGCCCGAGCGTGTCGCCGTAGAGCGTGTGCTCGGCCGAGACCCCGGTCTGGCGGGCGACCGCTTCGACCGCGTCGGCGCTGAGCGAGCTCTCGGGGAAGATCGCCCGCACGCCTTCGGCTTCGATCGTCTTTGCCAGCTCGCTGAGGTCCTTCGCCGAGGCCTGGGCCTGGGTCGTCTGCGAGGGGATCGCCGTGCCGACGATCTCGAGCCCGTAGTGCTCGGCGAAGTAGCCGAAGGCGTCGTGGTCGGTGACCAGCTTGCGCGCGGCGGGGGGGAGCGACTCGATGCACTCGGCGATCCCGAGGTCGAGCGCCTGCAGCTCGTCCAGGTAGGCGCGCGCGTTGCGGGCGTATGCGGCTCGGTGCGGCCGGTCAGCGACGTCCAGTTCGGCTTCGATCGCCGCCACCGCCGCGATGACGTTGAGCGGGTTGTGCCACCAGTGGGGGTCTCCCGGCAGGCGGACCGGACCGCGGGCGCCGAGGTCGACGACCTCGGCGTCGCTGCCGCTGTCGGCGACCAGCTCCTCGACCCACTCGTCGAGGCCGAGGCCGCTGGCGAAGACCAGGTTCGCGTCCGCCACCGCCTCGACGTCGGAGGGGCGCGGCTCGTACTCGTGCGGGTCGGTGTTCGGCTGCAGGATCTGGTCGACCTCGACCGCCTCGCCGCCGACCTCGCGCACCAGGTCGGCGACGATCGTCGTCGTCGCGACCACATTGAGCTTGCCGCCGTCGCTGTTCCCGCCGGGCTCCTCACCGCAGCCGGCGAGCAGCACCAGCGCCGCCAGCCCGGCGATCGCGGCTGCGAGGACAGTGAGGGGGAGAGGGCGGCGGTCGGCCATCCCCCGGGATGATAATGAGAATCAGTCTAGTTTGCGCAGCGCTCGCAGAGGCCGCGCAGGACCACGTCGTGCTCGGCGACCTCGAACGGGACCTCACCCGAGACCCGCTTGATCGCCCGCTCCAGGCCGGGATCCTCGAACGGCTCCATCCGGCCGCAGCGGCGGCAGATCGCGTGGTGGTGATGGTGTCCGTCGGGGTTGACCCGCTCATAGCTGGCGATCCCGCGCTCGGCCTCGAAGCGCTGCACCAGGCGCAGCTCCTCGAGCTGGTTCAGCCCGCGGTAGACGCTGGCCCGGGCGACCCGGACCTTCTGCTTGCGCAGCTCCTCCTCGAGCTCGAGCGCGGTCACCGCGCAGTCGTGACGGGAGAGCGCCTCGACCACGGCGACCCGGGCGCCGCCGCGCCGGTAGCCGGCCTCGCCGAGTGCCTCCAGGGCACGCTTCTCCCAGGTGGTGTCCTTGGGGCCTGCCATCAGGTGATTGTAGGCCCGGCCTGCGGCGCCCTGAGCCGGATGGCGGCGACCCGGCGGGGCAGCAGCGAGAGCAGGTAGAGGGCACCGATCGCCAGCGCGACCGAGGCGCCGGCGGCGGTCCCGGCGTAGTAGGAGAGGTAGAGGCCGGCGAAGCCGGCGAGGACGGCGATCGCGACGGCGAGCCCGAGCATCGGGCCGATCCGGTCGGTGAGCTGGCGCGCGGCGGCGGCCGGCCCGACGAAGACGGCGACCACGAGCAGGTTGCCGAGCCCCTGGACCGCGACCACGATCGCCACCGCCAGGAGGACCAGGAAGGCCGCTTCGGTGCGCCCGGGCGAGGCGCCCAGCGAGCGCGCCGCGCCGCGGTCGAAGCCCCCCGCGAGCAGACGGCCGTGCAGCGCCGCCAGGCCGGCGATCACAACCGCGGCCAGCACCGCCGCTGCGGCGAGGTCCGAGTCGGTCGCCCCGAGCACGTCGCCGAAGAGGAGCTCCTGGATCCCGGCGGGAGAGTCGGGCGAGAGCGCCAGCAGCACGCCGAGGCCGAAGAGGGCGGTGACCACGACCGCGATCGCCACCTCGCGGCTGACGCCGGGGACCCGCGAAGCGGCGAGGATCGCCAGCGCGGCGATGACGATGCCGGGCACGCCGCCGACGAGCAGCGGCAGGCCGGTGAGCGAGGCGAGGACGAGGCCGGGGAGGACCGCGTGGGCGAGCGACTCTGCCGCGTAGGAGAGCCGGTAGAGGACGACCCAGCAGCCGAGCGCTCCGCCGGCGATGCCGAGCAGGGTCATCTCGGCGAGCGCCCGCCGCATGAATTCTTCCTGCAGCGGCTCGAACATCAGTGGTGATGGTGGTGGGGGGGCAGGATCGCGCGCCCGGCGCCGCCGGGCAGCTCGACGATGGCGCCGCCGTAGGTGGCTTCGAGCACCTCCAGGTCGAGCACCTGCTCGGCCGGGCCGACCGCGATCTGGTTGCGGTTGAGGCAGAGCACGCTGTCCCAGCGCCGCGCCTGCTCGAGGTCGTGGGTGGCGATCATCACCCCGCAGCCCTCGGCCGCGACCGTTTCGAGCAGCGCTTCGAGACCCTCTGCGCTGGGCCGGTCGAGGCCGGAGAAGGGCTCGTCGAGGAGCAGGACCCGGGCGTCCTGGACGAGGCCGCGGGCGATCAGCACGCGCTGGCGCTGGCCGCCGGAGAGCCTGCCGAAGGTCTCCCCGGCGAGCTCGCCGAGCCCGACCCTCCCGAGCGCCTCCCGCGCGCGCTCGCGCTCGTGCCTGCCCGGCCGGCGCCACCAGGGAAGCGCCGAGAGCGCCCCCATCGCCGCCACGTCGAGGGCGGAGACCGGGAAGTCGAGCTGGGAGCGCTCGGTCTGGGGCACGCTGGCGCAGCGCGAGCCGACCCGCAGCTCCCCGGCGAGCGGGCGCAGCTCGCCGAGCAGCGCCCGCAGCAGGGTCGTCTTGCCGCCGCCGTTGGGGCCGAGCAGCGCCATCCGCTCGCCCGGCTCGAGCGAGAACGCGACCCCGGAGATCACCGGCTCGCGGTCGTAGCCGACGGCGAGCCCGTCGGCCTGGATCAGCGGCTCAGCCGGCATCGGTCACTCCAGCCGCGATCGTCGCCCGCCGCGGTGCCCAGATCCGTACGGCTCCGACGACGGCGAAGGCGGCACCCGCGACGCAGGCGATCGCCGCCCCCGGCGGCGCGTCGGTCTTGACCGAGAGCCAGAGCCCGGCGGTCCCCTCCAGCGCGACCAGGGCGACGCTGAGCAGCTGCCAGCTCAGCAGCCGCTCGGTGAGCAGCCGGGCGGTGATAGCAGGCAGGACGAAGAGTGCGGCGACGAGCAGCGCCCCGACCGCGCTGAGCGCGGCGACGGCGCTCAGCGCGACCAGGCCGAGCAGGACCGCGTCGAAGATCCGGGGGCTCGGCCCGGCCGGGTCGGAGAAGGTCGGGTCGAAGCCGGCGCGGAGCCAGTGCTGCCCGATCAGGGCACTCGCCAAGAGCGTCGCGACCGCTGCCGCCGCCGCAAGCGCCTGATCCCCGCCGTCGACCAGAAGCAGGCTGCCGAAGAGCAGCGTCTCGATCTCGGCGCCCGAGCCGAAGACGTCGCTGGCGAGGATCACGCCCGTCGCGAGGCACCCGACCAGGACCAGGGCGACGACGGCGTCCTGGCCGCCGCGCCGCCGCCCGGCCGAGGTGCCGGCGGCGAACAGCACCGCGGCGGCGAAGGCGCCGAGGGGCGCCGCGAAGCCGAGCCCGTCGGCGAGCACCAGCCCGGGAAAGGTCGCGGTGCCGACCGCGTGGGAGAAGAAGGCGAGGCCGCGCAGCACGATCCAGGTGCCGAGCAGCCCGGCCGGCACGGCGAGGATCAGCACCTCGATCAGGCCGCGCTGCACGAAGGGGAGTTGGAAGGGCTCGAGCAAGAGATTCGTCCAGATTCGGGCGGGGGTCGTCGGCCCCATCTTAGAATGATTCCAGTTTGCATTTGAGATCGATTCTCAGCACCCGCCGGGCCTACGTCGTGATCGTCGCCGCGATCGCGCGGGCGACGATCGGCGGCATGGCGGCGCTCTGGCCGAGCGGCGAGGC
>DASUNQ010000046.1:0-11506 GCA_036277075.1 Thermoanaerobaculia bacterium | reverse complement strand
CCCTCGGAGAAGAGGACCACGTGCTTGCGCCCGCGGACGCTGTCGAGCGAGCGCGCGACGTCGCTGAGCGACCGCGCGTAGGCGGTGATGCGGCTGCGGTCGAACTGCCGCTGGTTGCGGTCCATCTGCTGCATGATGATCGTCAGGTGCTCGAGCATCTCGCCGTCGGCGTTGAGCCGGAGCTCCACCCGGTTCTCCGCCTCGCGCCCCTCCGGGGCGGTGTCGATCCTGGGCGCGGTGATCAGGAAGCGCAGCGGGTCCAGATGCAGGCCGGCGATGGCGTCCTCGCCGCGCACCCCCAGGGTGTCGATGGCGCGCGCGAGCTGGGCGCGGTCGGGGGTGAAGGTGACGATCAGCCGCGCCCCGTCCTCGAGCGAGAAGGTGGCGACCGCCGCGAGGTCGGCCGGGTGCAGCGACTGGAGCACGAAGTCGCGCGCCGCCAGGCGGGCGCGGAGGATGGCGGAGGGAGTCGAGAAGGAGAGGTCGAAGAGCAGCAGGAAATGGCGGCGCTGGGTCGAGGGGAGCTGCTGCACGGCCTGCGCGCTCTTCTCCCCCGACAGCACCTGGAGATCCACGATCTCCGCGCTGGTGACCTGCTGGAGCTTCCCTTCGTCGTAGACCTCGAAGTCGTCCGCCGTCAGGCCGCGCACCGGCTCGCCGCCGCGGCCGGTGACGTTGACCGGCACCTCGACGACCACCACCTCCTGCCGGTCCTGGAACTCCTGCGCCAGCAGCGCGCCGGCGGCGGTCAGGATGACGAGAACGGCGAGCAGGGGGGAGGAGCGGCGGAGGAGCGGAGACCTCATGAGGAAACTCCAGAGAAGAAGGCGGTCCAGATCCGCCATGCTACACCCCCGCCGCCCGGCGTACAAACGCCCTCGCCCTCCCCGAGCGGCACCCTCATGGCCAGTGAGTGCCGCCGGCACGAAAGAGGTTCTATGGGGGCCCGGGGGCGCCCGCCCAGCGGCCTCATGCCGGTGGCGCTTCTGGGAGGTCCAAGGCCGTCGCCAGAGCCTGATCCAGCTCGAGGAGCTTGCCAGGAGAGAGCGCGCCGATGTAATCCGTGAGCTGAGATTTCGGCAGACTCACCAGCTCGTCACAGTGGATGCTGCTGTCGTGCTTCAGGCCCTGGTCGATACCGGCATCGACCTGGGTCGCCAGCCCGTCCCGCCGGCTGTAGACAGGAGCGCAATCACGGTCGAGAAGGAGGAGTCGATGAGGGCTTGCCGGCTGACCACCACGAAGACGCGCTGGCGGCGTGGGTCGAGAGCCGTGGGATGGCGGACCCGGTACAGCTCGCCGCGCTTCAAGGGATGACCTGGTACGAGAGGACGTCTTCGGCTTCCTCGTTCAGCTCCTTGGCGTGGGCGTTGATGATCTCGAGGTCGCGGGAGGAGTCGCGCCGCCGCAGCCGCAGCAGGTGCGCCCGGACCGCCGTCTCCACGAGCTCGGAGCGATTCTCGGCGTCCGGTGCCCGGCTACGCAGCGCCTCGACCAGCTCTTCGGAGAGGGATACCGTCGTCTCGATTTTCATACTCGTAGCTTACGCCCGAGAGGTCCGCTGACAGTAAGCGTGTACGCCAAGAGCCTTCAGTGGCGAAGATGGTGCTTTAGCTCTTCCAGCGAGAGAGGCGGCCTACGACGATGAACCATCGCATGGCAATTCGGGCAAAGGGGGATGAGATCCGAGATCGGATCGACTGATCGCTCACCCTCTGCCTCGGCAAGTGGCTGCAGATGATGAACGTGAATGAAACCGCGGCCGAGATCTCCATAGGTCTCCCCAAAATCCAGGCCGCACCCGCGGCAACTGTCCCCGTGGTGTTCGATGCAGCGCCGCCGCGCGCACGGATCGCGTTCGTATCGGGTGGCAAGAACTTCGAACCGCGAGCCCTCGGAGTAGCGCTCCGTTTCCGCGAGATCGTTCTTCCCTGCCTCACCAAAGGAGCACAGTGCGACCGTCAAATACGAATTCTGAGCCGGGGCGATCCTGCCTCCGAGGGCCGACCACAATGCATTCGGGTCATCGTCCGTGACGACGACGGATCGCTGGTGCTGATAATCGTCGAGCGAGTCGGGCTCGCTGCGCCACGTGTAAGGCCCAGTAACTTCCGCGACGTGGAACCTCCTACCTCCTCCCGCGATAATCGCTAGATCGCCGATTTGGATGCCCGAGAAGAAATTCGAGAGGCTCGGCCCTCCTGTTCGGGCATTCCGAATGTCTGGATAGACCTCCCCGATGCGCGCTCCGATGTAATCCGCAGTTGGGGCACCCACCTCCCGCAGATCTCCAATACGTCCCCAGCCGACAGCGATCCTGCCGTTTTCGATCGACCACTCGACCGCACGGCGCGGATCGATCTTGTGTGCGATGAGCCTCCAGATCCTCATCACATCAGTGCAGCGATCCGGAATTCGGACGGGCGGTAGGGACCGGCGCCCGCCACAGCTCGGCGTGGGGGAAGAAGGCGTGCCAGCCGAGCCAGAAGGAGAGGTGGCCGGGTAGGCGAGGGAGGGGCTCGGCGGGGGCGCCGCCGGTCGGGGCCGGGATCAGGGCTTCCTCCGTCACCTGCCACACGCCGCCGGCCTCGTCGCGCAGGGTGCCCGGCCCGCTGCCCGGCGCGAAGCGATGGCCGGCGCGGCGGAAGGCGCGGACGGCGCCGCTCGGCTCGGCCACCAGCACCACCGGCTCGCCCGCGACCGCGTCGTTGAGGACGCGCGCGGCGAGGAGCGGCGCCAGCGGGTAGGCCTTGGCCGCCCCGTCCGGGAGGCGCAGGGCGAAGATCTCCTCCCTCTCGGGCAGCGCGTCGCTGCGCGGCCAGACCGGGAAGCGGACGCCGGCGCGGGCGCGGTCGGCGGCGCCGGGGCGGTAGTCGAAGCCGAAGCGGCGCTCGAGCGCGCGGCTCGGGAGCATCGCGGTCGTCTGCGGGTGGAGCGCGCGCCACGCGCCCCAGGTGGTGCGCGTCACCGGCAGCACCGCGAGCCGCACACCGCTGCGCGCCAGCCGCCCCACCACCGGCTCGCCGGTGAGGTTGCTCCAGAGCGAGAGCGTCCGGCGGTCCACCATCAGCTTGTTGCTGCGGTAGAGCAGCCCGGAGGTGCCGAAGGTGAGCATCCCCTCCGCGGTGCGCGTGCCGTAGAGCACGGCCGAGCCGCAGAGGGTGCAGAAGGAGAGGGTGACCGGCTCGCCGCCGACCTCGTCGTTGACCATCTCGTGCCAGGAGAGGACGGCGAGCGGATAGGCGCGGTAGGCGCCCGCGACGGCGACGCCGAGCACCGGCTCGTCGTCGCGCAGGCCGGCCGCCGCCGCCGGCGCGTGCGGCGGGCGGTCGAGCGCCGGGATCCCCTCGAGCGGAACGCCGCCGGAGACCACCTCCTCGAGGCGGATGCGCGGCGGGACGCCGGCGGCGAGCAGCTGCGGGTAGCGCCGGTCGATGCGCGCCAGCAGGGACCCCTTGAACGCGGCGTACCCGGGGTGCGGCGGCAGCTCGGGGTGGGCGGCGACGTACTCCACCCAGTCGTAGTAGCCGCGCTCGCGCCGCTCGCCGGCCAGGGCTTCGAGGACGCCGAAGGCCTCGGCGCGCTCGGCGCGGGGCAGGAAGAAGAGGGCGTCGACGACGGCCGGCAGGAGCGAACGGTCGCCGGCCGCGACCAGCCGCTGCGCCGCCGCGCGGCGGGTCGCGGGCTCGGGAGCGAGGAGCTGCTCGACGAGCGCGAGGTCGGCCGCGGGAGGGGCGGCCGCCAGGAGGGTCAGGGCGAGAGCGGTCGCCGCCGACAGGGGGCTCATGAGGCGGAACCCTACAGGAGCGGCCGCCCGAGATCGATCTGGGGCGGTCCAGGACAGATCTCGGGGAGCCCGAGATAGATCTGGGGGACTCCGAGATCCATCTTCGGCCCTCCGAGATACATCTCGAGCGACCCTGCGACGGACGGCTGGGCAAGCCGTCCTCTCGTAGCTGCTAATCCTGTTATGCTGCGCCCGCTTCAGCACGTACCTCCGCAGGCTGCGCACGAGGGGCCCTCATGACGACGGCACGGATCTTCAGGCGGCCGGGGAGCCGGCGCGCCGCCTCGCGCGGCGTGCTGCTCGTTGCCGGCGCCGCCGCGGTGATCGCGCCGCCGCTCTACCTGAGCAACCGCACCCTCGCCGACATCCTGGTGCGCGACCTCTTCCGGGCGCCGGCGGTGATCCCGCTCGAGCTCGAGTTCTCGCGCTACTGGGACCGCGTCGGTCCCTTCATGAAGCCCAACCCGAAGACCGGCGTCGCCGACTTCGCCTGGCTCCTCGAGGCGCCCGAGCGGGCGCGCCACGACGACCTCGAGCTCGGCGTCTTCGCCTGGCACCAAGGGGACTTCCGGCAGGCGGTCCGCCTGCTCGAGGCCCACCAGCGGCGGCACGGCGAGTCCGAAGACAGCCTCTTCTGGCTGGCGATGTCCTACCTCCGCCTCGGCGAGGCCGAGAACTGCCTGGCGCCGCTGCTCGCGCCGCGGGCCCACCAGGCCGCGCACGCCGGCCGCCACGACCACACCCGCGCCTGCACGCTGCCGCTCGCCGTCTTCCACCGCGACGAGGCGCCGTCGCGCGCCGCGGCGCGCCTCTTCGCCCGGCTCCTCGCCGAGCACGACCCCGACAACCGCCTCTACGCCTGGCTGCTGAACTTCTCCTACATGACGGTGGGCGGCTTCCCGGACGAGGTGCCCGCGGCGCACCGCCTGACCGGCTCCTTCGTCGACCACTTCTACGGCGCCGCCCGGCGCGCCGCCGAGACCCGCTACGGCCATCTCGTCTTCACCGACCGCGCGCGCGAGCTGGGGGTCAACACGCTCAACGCCGGCAAGGGGGTGGCGGTCGAGGACTACGACCGCGACGGCTTCCTCGACATCGTCACCGGCGGCAACTACTCGGGCCTCGAGCTCTACCGCAACCGCGGCGGGCGCGACTTCGAGCGGCGCACCGCGGCGGCGGGGCTCTCGGCGATCCAGGGGATCCACGTCGTCACCGCCGCCGACTACGACGGGGACGGTTGGGTGGACCTCTTCGTCTCGCGCCCCAACGACGGGGGCCAGGGGCGCTTCGTGCTGCTGCGCAACCAGCGCGACGGCACCTTCCGCGACGTCACCGCGGCGATGGGTCTCCTCCCCGACGCCGAGCTGCCGGAGGCGCGCATCTTCACCTGGGCCTCCGCCTGGGCGGACATCGACCTCGACGGCGACCTCGACCTCTTCGTCGCCAACTTCGCGCTCCTCAACCCCTTCGACGACCGGCCGATGCTCTCCTCGAAGCTCTACCGCAACGACGGGCAGCGGTTCACCGACGTGACCGAGCGCTTCGGGCTCGGACCGGAGGTGGAGGGGCAGACCGTCTTCGGCGCCGCCTTCGGCGACTACGACCGCGACGGCTGGCCCGATCTCTCGCTCACCCGCTGGGGTACCCGCCCGGCGGTCCTGCTGCACAACGAAGGGGGGCGCCGCTTCGCGGCCACCGACCTCGTGCGCTCCGCCGAGGCCGGCTTCATGACCGCCTTCCTCGACGCCGACCAGGACGGCCGGCTCGACCTCTTCTACCCGGCGGCGCCGGGGATCGCCGAGGCGATCACCCGGCAGGCGGTCTTCGGCGAGGGGGAGGAGGACTACCAAATGGGCCACAGCGCCATCTGGCTGCAGCGCGCGGACGGCACCTTCTCCGCCGACAACGGCTTCTTCCGCCGGCAGATGCCGATCGGCGGCATGGGCTCGAACTACGGCGACCTCGACAACGACGGCGCCTGGGACTTCTACCTCGGCACCGGCAGCCCCGAGGGCTGGTACGTGATGCCGAAGCTCATGTACCTCGGCGAGACCGCGAACGGCATGCCGGTCGAGCGCCTCCACAACGTCTCCATGCTGGACGGCTTCGGCAGCGTGCAGAAGGGGCACGGCATCGTCTTCTTCGACTTCGACGAGGACGGCGACCAGGACGTCTACTCCAGCCTGGGCGGCATGTGGCCGGGCGACGTCTGGCCCAACCAGCTCTTCGTCAACGACAGCCGCCTCGGCGGCGCCGCCTGGACCAAGATCCGCCTGCGCGGCGCCCGGCGCAACCCCTACGGGGTCGGCGCGCGCATCGCGGTGGCGGCGCACGACGCCGCCGGCCGGCCGCGCTTCCGCCACTACGCGATGGACAACAAGACCGCCTTCGGCAGCGCCCCCTACCTCGCCCACATCGGCCTCGGCGACGCGGTGGCGATCGACCGCGTCGAGGTCGTCTGGCCGGGGCGGCGGCGCCCCGAGGTCTACGCCGCCGAGCTCGGGCGCCTCAACGTCCTCGCGGAAGGGGCGGGAGGACGGCGTTGAGCGAGCCGGCCGCGGCGGGCGGCCCCCCGGCCGCAGGGCGCGTCACCAGCGAGCGCCGCGGCGATCTCCTGCTGATCGGTCTCGACCGCCCGGCGAAGCGCAACGCCCTCACCCCGGAGATGCTGCACGGGCTCGCCGCGGCCTACGGCGAGCTCGAGCGCGGCGATGCCCGCTGCGGCGTCCTCTTCGCCCACGGCCAGGACTTCACCACCGGCCTCGACCTCCTCGCCATGGCCCCGGTCATGACGCAGGAGCGCTGGACCCCGCACCCCGACTCGATCGACCCCTGGGGGCTGACCCCGCCCGACCGGACGAAGCCGGTGGTCGCCGCCGTGCACGGCCGCTGCTGGACCGCGGGCCTGGAGCTGGCGCTGGCCGCCGACCTCGTGGTCGCCGCGGCGGGGACGCGCTTCGCCCAGCTCGAGGTCCAGCGCGGGCTGGTGCCGTTGGGGGGCGGGGCGTGGCGGCTCGTCGAGCGGGCGGGCTGGGGCAACGCGATGCGATATCTGCTGACCGGCGACGAGCTCGACGCGGCCGAGGCGTACCGCCTGGGCGTCGTGCAGGAGGTCGTCGCGGACGGCCGGCAGCTCGACCGCGCCCTCGAGCTGGCGGCCGCCGTCGCCGAGCAGGCGCCGCTGGGCGTGCGCACGACCCGCGAGCTGGCCCTCCTGGCCGGGCGCGAAGGTCCCGCGGCCGCCGCCGCCGCGCTCGACGCGCGGCGGCTCGCCCTGGTGGCGAGCGCCGACGCCGCCGAAGGGGTCGCCTCTCTGATCGAGCGGCGCAAGCCGCGCTTCACCGGCACGTGAGGTCCGACGCATGACGACGCGCGCCCGCAACAGCCTGCGCCTCACCGGGGGCGGCCTGGCCGTCCTCGCCCTGGTCTCTCTCGCCGTCCTCACCGCGAGCGCCCGCCCCGAGCAGGAGGTGCTGGGCATCGCGGTGCGGCCGAGCCTCGAGGACCGCACCCCGGAGGGGGACCTCTACACCCCCGGCACCCAGTCCTTCCTCCGCCGGCGCCACTGGCTGGAGACGGTGCGCGCGCTCGACCTGCGCGTCGGCCGCGGGCGGCTCGGCAGCCTCACCCTGACCGGCGCGCCCGGCCACGTCCTGGCGGTCGAGGCCTTCCCGCTTGAGTACCTGTCGGCGCGCCTGCACTACCCGGCGGCGAGCCCGCCGGACGACTTCGACGCCTACAACCTGATGATGGCCGAGTACTCGCGCAACGGCCTCTCGGTCCCCACCGGCGACCCGCGCGACGAGATGGCGCACTTCGAGAGCGACCTCGACGCGCAGGTGCCCTGGACCCTCGCCGGCGACTACCGGTTCGTGCCCAATCCGAGCTTCCGGCCGTTCCGCGTCTCGGTCATCAACAACTGTCTGGCGCCCGGCCTCTGGGAGCTCAGCGCCAGCGACCGCGCGGGCGAGATCTACCACGCCTGGTTCACCCTGCCGAAGCCGGTCTACCACCGCCTCGTCGCCGAGACCAACGGCGTCCCCGAGGACTTCGCCGCCCGCGCCGTCGAGTGGAACCCGGCGGAGCGGCGGCTCGACCTCGACCGGCTGCGGCGCGTCGCGCGGCGGCTGGGACGGGTGCCGGTGGAGCTCCTCGGCGGCGGTGAGATGGCCGGCTTCTCGAGCCAGGACTCGCGGCAGAAGCTCGGCCAGGGCTACGTGCAGGTGCGCCGGGCCGGGGAGCTGGCGCGACCCGCGACGCTGGCGGAGCTCTCCGTCCACCCGGTCGAGATGACGCAGTTCGTCGAGCCCGGCAAGTACTCGCTCACCGAGCGCAAGAAGTTCGACTTCACCTTCCTGGCGCGGCCGGGCGCGGCCGAGGTGGCGCTGGTCGAGCCGCGGACCCACTACGCCTGGCGCCGGCCGGAGCGGCCGGTGGCGCACGCCGGGCAGCCGCACCTCGAGCTGACGCTCGACCTCGGCGGCGAGCGGCTGGTCGTGGGCAACCTGCCGCTGCCGCTCCTCGTCGAGCAGGAGGAGTACGCGATCTACGGCTTCGGCGTCGGCGTGCTGCCGGCCGACGACCTCGCCGAGCGGCGCCGCTTCCTGGTCGAGGAGGGACCGGCACCGAGCTACGCCTACCTGGTGCGGGAGCGCGGCGGGCGGCGCCACGCCCTCAACTCGCACGACCGCGGGCTCGAGCAGATCTTCATCCGCACGCGCCCGTTCGGCCCCGATCCGCACTGGGAGATCACCCTGACCTCCTACGAGCGGATCGCCGACCTCGTCAAATACCGGGTGGGGATCCCGGCCGAGCTGGTGGCGCCGCTGCGCGCCGCCTCGTCGGCCTACGTCTCGCCGCTCTACTACACCTACCGCGACGACAACGTGCGCTGAGGCGCCGGGGACGAGCCGAGGAGATGCCGTCATGACGCACGCCACCATGGACCAGGCCGGGCTCGCCGGCCTCGCGACCGAGCGCTCCGCGCGGCGGCGGCGCCGCCGGCTCCTGGGATCGGTCCTGCTAGCTCTCGCGCTGCTCTATGCGGCGCACCGGGCGATCGTCTGGTACGTCGGGCTGCACATCCACGACAGCGGCTACCTGGTCTCGGAGGTGGCGCGCGGCGAGGTGCAGAAGGTGACGCGGCAGGCGGCCGCGGCGGCCGCGGCGCCCGGCGACGCGCCGCTCCTCGCCGGCGCCGTCCCCTTCGCCGAGGTCGAGGCCTTCGACGACGACGCCAAGGACTGGTCGAACATGTTCTCGCAGTACGCGGCGGGGGTGGTCACCTTCGACGCCAACGGCGACGGGCGGCTCGACGTCTACTTCTGCCAGGACGGCCAGAACTGGACCCGTCCGACCGATGCCAAGGGGGTCCTCCTCGACGCGCCGCGCCGGCAGCACAACGTCCTCTACCTGAACCAGGGCAACGACGCGGCGGGGAACCCAGTCTTCGCCCAGGTCGCGGAGCTGGCGCGCCGCAACGACACCTACGTCGCCGAGGAGCTGCTGGTCGAGAACTTCCTCTTCCCGCGCCGCAGCCTCGCCGACTCGACCGAGCGCCCGGGACGCAAGTCGACGGTCGCGCTGGCGGCCGACTTCGACGCCGACGGGCGGACCGACCTCCTCGTCGGCGGCGGCCTGCCGGGGATGATCTGGTCCTCCCCCGAGACGCAGCACGTGCTCTGGCAGTTCGTCTCGCCGGTCGGGCGCGAGTCGCGCTACTCGAAGCAGGCGCTGACCGCGGCCGGCATGCACTTCGTCCGCCACCAGCCGCGCAACAACCTGGAGGACCGGCGCGAGAGCGCCCGCGGCCTGGAGGCCTTCGGCGCCGACAGCCTGTTCTTGAACACCGGCGACCGCGACGGCGACGGGCTGCCGGAGTGGCGCGACGCCACCCGCGAGGCGGGCATCGAGGGCAAGGGCAACACCGCCTCCCTGGCGGCGGCCGACATCGACCTCGACGGCGACCTCGACGTCTACGCCGCCAACGTCATGGACACCGACTACTGGCCGGGCGGCGCCAAGGGGTGGGCGGGCGGCGCCAACGAGCTGTGGATCAACCAGCTCGCCGAGACCGGCAAGCTCGCCTTCGTCGAGCGCGCGGCGGCGATGAACGCCGACGGCGTCTACGACGCCGACTTCCCGATGCCGGAGTTCTACCGCCTGCGCCGCCTCCCGCTGCTGCCCCGGGAGTACTCGTTCCTGTTCTTGAAGTACGAGCCCTTCTACCCGCCCTACCTCGCGGTCGGCGGCCAGGAAGCCGAGCACGGCGAGATCTCCTGGGCCGCCTGCTTCCAGGACGTCGACGCCGACGGCTGGCCCGACCTCTGGGTGGCCAACGACTTCGGCTACCTCCGCCTCTACCGCAACGAGGGCGGCGCGCGCTTCCGCCCCATCGACCACACCGCGCTGCACACCTCGGGGCACTGGATGGCGCTGGCGCCGGCCGACTTCGACGGCGACCTGCGCGAGGACCTCTGGGCCGGCAACCTCGGCGGCGCCGTCTTCAGCCACGCCTTCGCCGGCTCCGACGCCTCCGACCTCTTCGACCCGGTGCTCGAGAGCGCTCTGCTCTCCTCGCTCTTCATCAACGGCGAGCACGACACCCGGCACGTCGTCGTCGACGGCCGCGACGCCGGCTCGCGCTTCCGCGTCGCCGTGCGTCACTCGTCGGTGCTGCCGCCGGACGCCTCGCTGCCGGACAACATCCGCCCCCTGCGCACCCGGCCCAACGGCCTGGCCTTCGACCGCGGCAGCCTCGATCCCTACGAGTTCGCCTGGGGGGCGACCACCCTCGACGTGCAGAACGACGGCGCGCTCGACCTCTACTACCACGGCAGCCTCTACGGCCGCGGCGGCGGCCTCAGCGCCATCCTCGGCACCGGGCCGGGGCGGCTGCTGGTCAACGGCGGCGGCGGCAAGGGGCGGCTGCGGCTGCTCGACCTCACCGCCGAGCACCGCGTCTTCAACATCCAGGAGCTGCGCTACGACCGGCTGGCCCGCGGCGGCTACGTCTACCGCCGCGCGCCGACCAAGAACTGGAGCAAGCGCGACGTCGTCTACAGCTACGACCGCAGCACCTGGGCGCAGCAGGGGCCGGCGATCCAGAAGAAGATCGCCAACCACGACCTGATCCAGACCGCGGAGTCGGGCCGCGGGGCGATCGCCAGCGACCTCAACGGCGACGGCTTCGCCGACCTCCTGCTGCGCAACGCCGGCGGCTACGACACCCGCGGCTCGAAGGCCAACAACCTCAAGACGCGGGTGGACGGCCGGCCGCAGGTGCTGCCGGCGCACAGCTACCACTACCCGACGCCGACCGAGTTCGAGCCCGGGAGCTCGCGCCTCTTCGTCAACCGCCATCACGGCCGCCGCTGGCTCAAGGTGCGCCTGCTCGACGCCACGCCGGGGAGCTTCAACCGCGACGCCATCGGCGCCCGCGTCGTGGTCAACGGGCGGCTGCTGCGCGTGCAGCGCGCCGGCGACGGCAGCTTCGTCTCGAACCGGCGCGAGGACCTCCACTTCGGGCTCGGCGCGGGCGCCGCGACGAGCGTCGAGGTGCGCTGGCCGGACCGCGCCGGCACCGTCACCCGGGCGGCGCTCGACCGGCTCGCGGACGGCACCCTGACCATCGCCAAGGAGCGCGGGGTCGTGGGGTGGGCGCCCCACGACGGCCGGGCGCGCCGTTGAGCGCCGGCGCCGCGGGCCCGCCGCGCCGCG
>DASUNQ010000045.1:0-12182 GCA_036277075.1 Thermoanaerobaculia bacterium | reverse complement strand
TGTCGCTGACGTCCTGAATCATGCCGCGGCCGAACTGCGCCAGGACGCCCACCACGTCGACCGCCGAGACCACCGTCACCTCGGTCTCGCGCGGGCCGTGCTCGACGACGCGGCTCGTCATCCGCAGGTCGGCGCCCCCCTTGCCGCGCGTCTCCTGGCCGGTGGCGACGATCACCGCCTCGCGCGCCGCGGCGTCGAGCCGCTCGAAGCGCATCGTGCCGCGGTAGCCGGCGGTCACCGGACCGACCTTGACGGTCATCGTGCCGTTGTAGGTCTGCTCGTCCGCCTGCCCGGTCACCGCCGCGCCCGGCAGGCACCCCGCCACCCGCCGCGGGTCGGTGAGGAACTCCCAGACCGCCGCCGCGGGCGCGGCGACGGTGAAGCTCTTCTCGATCTGCATCGCCATGCGCGGTTCCGGACGGCGCACGATACCGCACCGGCGCCCTCTTCGCCTCGCCCGAGGCGCTGATACCATTCCCGCCGTCCCACGATGCAGCGACCGCCGACGGGTTTCCCCCTGCTCTTCGTCGTCCTCGCGCTTCCCTTGCTCGCCGGCGGCCAGGCGCCGCCGCCCGATCCCGAGCGCGTCCGCTGGGTAACCGAGCACGCGGTTGCCGTGCGCTCGATCGACCCCGCCGACGAGGATTTCGCCGACCTCATGCCGCTCGTGCGAGCCATCGGTAAGGCGCGAGTGGTGCAGCTCGGCGAGGCCACTCACGGCGACGGCGCCACCTTCCTCGCCAAGGGGCGGCTCGTCCGCTTCCTCCACCAGGTCATGGGCTTCGACGTCGTGGCCTGGGAAACGGGCATCTTCGACGTGCGGCAGATGGACACCGCCTTGCGCGCCGGGCTGCCGTCGGGCGAAGCGGCGCGGCGCGGGATCTACCCGGCCTGGCACAACGAGGAGTCGATGTGGACCCTCGACTACCTGCGGGCGAGCCAGCGCACCGACCGCCCCATCGAGAGCGTGGGCTTCGATTGCCGGATCGGGCTGTCGCCGAACCGCACCGTGCTCTACCCGCAGATGATCTTCGACTTCTTCGATCGGCTCGATCCCGTCCTCCTCCCGCCGTCGGAGCGCGAGCGGTTCAAGGCCGTGTCCCTGGCCGTGAACAGCCTGCCGAACGAGCGCCACTGGAAGCCCGAGATCAAACAGTACCTGGAGCTGCCGCGGCGGCTCATCGAGACGATCGACAGGCGCCGCGAGGAGCTCCTCGTCCACTACCCGCCGCGCGAGATCGACTTCGTCCGCCGCACCCTGGTGACCCTGCTCAACACCGAGCGGGCCATCGTCCCCGGCGGCATGCAGACCTCTCCGACCTACCGCCGCGATACGGCGATGGGCGAGAACCTCCTCTGGTGGCTGAACGGCCCGCTCGCCGACCGCAAGGTCATCGTCTGGGCCCATAACTACCACGTGATGAACGACAACTACCTCGCGCCGGGCGCCGCGGGCGATGGCCATGCCGTCGCCACCTGGCCGATGGGGCGGTTCCTCAAGACCGAGCTGGGGGCCGATCTCTACACGATCGGCTTCACCTCCCACGGCGGCAGCTACCTCGACGACGACGACCGGCGGGTGGCCGTCACTCCCGGTCCTCTCGAGACCCTCCTCCACGCCGCCGGCCGCTCCTACCTCTTCCTCGACTTCGCGCGCGTTCCACTCGACCACTGGCTGCGCGACCGCTGGACGGCGAGCTTCTACATGTACTGGCCGACCGAGTCCCGCTGGCCGAGGGTCTACGACGGGGTCTTCTTCATCGACGCCCAGAAGCCCGCGACGCCGCTGGCGGCGCCGTGACGCGCTCCCATAATCTTCCGCGCCGCTCATAGAAAGATCTACGAGGCGCATACGCCTCAGGTGCCGCGCCCGCCGGGCGCCAGGGTCCGGCGGCACTGGTGCGCCCCTTGCACTTCGCGCGCTCGCGCAACCCATTCGAAAACGAACGACGAGGAGAACGTGATGTCGAGGAGCTGGTATGTGGGTCGTGCCGCCGCGCTCCTGATGATGGCGGCTTCACCCGCCCTGGCCGGGGGCGCCTGGGTGCCGCCCGCCGGCGGCGGCGACGTGCAGTTCGGCTACAGCGAGAAGACGGCGCGGGCGTCGTGGGACCCGCGCGGCGAGACCCGGGTCAGCGGCAGCTGGCACATCTTCCGCTACGGCTACTCCGGGGCCGAGGTCGGCGTCGGCTACGACACTTCCGTCCGCTACCTGGTGCTCTACCTCGACGGGCTCGAGGGGCAGCGCGGCGACATGGAGCGCAACCGCGGCTTCTCGGAGCTCTTCCTCGGCGTCAAGCACCAGCTCCGCCAGGGCACCTGGCCGATGGCGCTGTCGCTCAACGTCCGCACCTCCTACCTCTACGACCTGACGGGCCCCTACGACCGTCACCTCTTCCTCCCCGACGACGACGACCTCGACGGCGACGGCGACGACGAGGATGCGGCGTTCAAGGGGGAGAGCCCGGAGTGGCGCGGCCTGCTCGGCGAGGACTACGGCCTGACCTACCTGGTGAGCCGCTCGCTCGCCGACGGCGGCTGGTTCAACCTCGAGACCGGCTACACCTACCGCACCGGCAACCTCGCCGACGAGATCCCGTTCCTGGTCGAGCTCGGCTACCCGCTGCCCTGGAGATCGCTGATCGCCAAGGGAACCTTCAGCTGGGTCCACGGCATCGGCAACGACTCGGAGACGCGGGAGCCCGACGACCGCTTCGGCTGCTCGCCCAACAACTGCTTCCCCGACGCCAGCCGCATGGTGCTCGGCGCCGCGCTCTTCCGCAGCCTGGGCGCACAGCAGCGCTGGTGGCTCGAGGCCGGCTACAACCAGTGGATCTGGGGCCGCTCGTCGCGGAAGTACGAGGAGCCGTACCTCTCGCTCGGCCGGAAGTTCTGAGGCCGGCCGCCGCGGGCGCTCAGCGACCCGACCGCGGCGGCTCGGCGACGACCCGGAAGGGCGCCGAGGCGCTGACCTTGGCGCCCTGCGGCTCGGCGAGCGTCACCTCCAGGCGGTAGTCGCCCGCCGCCAGCCCCTGCGGGCGGAAGGTGGCGAGGACGCGCTGCAGCGGTCCTTCGCCCTTGATCCGCCCGAGGCCGGTGAGGGCGCCGCCGTCGACCGGCCGGCCGTCCGCCGTCAGCACCCGCCCGGCGACCCGCAGGTCGCCGCTCGCCAGGTGGTAGCCGGCGAGGAAGAGCCGCACCTCCTCGCCCGCCGCCAGCTCGGGGTCCGCCTGCGGCACGAACGGCTGCTCGCCCAGGCGGAAGGGGTAGGCGTCCCCGGCCTCGGCGGCGGCGGTCTCGCGCACGGTGACGGCGCCCGCCTCGCCGGCGACGAAGAACGGCGGCAGGAGCCGCTTGGCGACCCGCTCGGAGCTGGGGACGGCGAGCGGCAGGACGCGCAGCGTCGCCTTCCCCGTGGTGCCGCCGCGCACCAGGAGGCGCAGCTCGTGCTCGCCCGGCGGCAGCTCGAGGTCGGCGACGAAGCGGAGCGGCCCGCCGTTGAGGGCCGCCGCGCGCGCCGCGTCGAGGCGGAGCTGCTGGGCGAAGAAGTCCTGCACCTTGCCGGCGCGGTCGAAGGCGTAGCCGTAGAGCTCGAGCGCCAGCCCCTCGCCCGTCTTCTCGGCGGCGAGCGCGCTCCCCTCCAGCTCGACGACCACCGGCACGTAGCCGCGCTCGGCCCCCTCGAACGGGGTGGCGAGAACCGCGAGCGGCACCTCGTTCCGCTCCTCGCCGGCGACGATCAGGTCGGCGGCGGCGAAGCGGCGCTCCGCCGCCGGCCGCCGGGCGTGCGGCGTGGGGGCGAACCAGCCGGCGCGGTGGACGACGCGCGCCCCGCGCGGTCCCCCCTTCAGCTCGATGCGCAGCTTGCGGAAGGAGCCGTCGGCCGGAACATCGTCGGCCGGGAAGCTCAGCAGGTAGGTCTGAGCGCTCGCCGCCAGCATACGGCCGACCGCCTCGCCCAGGTCGTTGGTGTTGTTGAAGTAGGTGCCGCCGGTCTCGTTGGCGACGTAGAAGAGCGCTTCGCCGCCGATCCGGTCTTCCGCGACGCCGATCGTCTCGACGGTGTGGACGACCCACCCCGAGCGGCGGAACTCCTCGAGCATGCGGTTGAGGTCGTTCAAGCCGCGGGCGTTGCCGTAGAGGTTGCCGGACTGCCCGAGGGAGCTGGCGGAGCGCTCCCTCCGCTGCCCCATCATCACGTCGTCGTCGAAGCCGTCGGAGAAGAAGACGAGCGCCTTCCGCCCCTCGACGTCGCGCAGCATGCGGGCGAGGGCGCCTAAGTCCTCGGTCATCGCCCCGACCTTGCCCCGCTTCGCCTCGGTGACGTGCGGGTTCATGATGATCTGCATGTGGTTGAGGGCGTTGGCCAGCAGGTCGAGGGCGTGCGGGGCGGTGCGGTTGGAGACCCAGGCGAGCGTCTCCCCCGAGAGAGCGATCTCGACCCCCGCGAGGCTGCCGAGGCCGTGCACCAGCGCCGGGAAGTCGGCGGCGGCGAGGCCCAGCGGGTCCCCTCCGTGCGCCTCCGCGGCCAGCTTCCGCTGCCGCTCGGCGGCGGCGACGTCGCCACGCAGCAGCACGGCGAGGGCGTCGAGCACCCGCTCGACCTGCCCGCGGTCGGCGGTGAAGCCGACCGGCATCGCCAGTCCGCGCGCCGGGCTGTAGAAGGCGACCCCGACGAGGTCCTGCGGGTGGAGCCCGCTCTTCAGGAGGTCCCGCGCCGCGGTCTCGGCCTTCTCGAGCGACCGGCGGTTGGAGAACGCGAGGTCGAAGAGGAGGAGGAAGTTGCGGCGGGCGGCGGGCGGCACCCGCTGCGGGCGCGCGCCGGCTGGCGCGGCGGCGAGGTCCACGACCTCGAACGAGGTGATCGGGCGGCGCACCTTGCCGTCCCAGACCTCGAAGCTCTCGGCGGTCAGCCCGCGCACGGGCTTGCCGCCGTCGAGCACCTGGACCGGCACCTCGACGACCACGACCGAGGTCTCCTCCTGGAACTGCTCCTGCGCGCCGAGGACGGCCGGCAGGAGCGCCGCGAGGGCGAGCGCGGGGACGAGGACGAACGGCACGGGACGCTTCATGAAGGACCTCCGACGCGGAACGGGGCGGAGGCGCTGAGCGCTCCCCCCTGCGGTTCGACGAGAGTGACCTGCAGGCGGTAATCGCCGGGCGGCAGCCCTTGCGGGCGGAAGGTGGCGAGCACGCGGTCGAGCCCGCCCTCCCCCTTGATGCGGCCGATGCCGGCGACCGCGCCGCCCGCGACCGGCCGCCCGTCGGCCGTGAGCACCTGGCCGCGCACCCGCAGCTCGCCGGCCGCGAGGTGATAGGCGGCGAGCAGGAGGCGGGTCTCGCCGTCGGGCGCCAGCGCCGGGTGCGGCGTGGGGACGAACGGCTGCTCGCCGAGCTGGAAGGGCGAGGCGCCGGCCGACGCTTCGGCGCCGGCCTCGCGCACCGTGAGCATGCCGCCGTCGCCGGCGACGAAGAAGGGGGGCAGCAGGCGCTTCGCGACACGGTCCGGGCTGGGCACGGTGAGCGGCACGATCTCGAGCGTCGTGCGGCCGCTGGCGGCGCCGCGCACCAACAGGCGCAGCTCGTGCTCGCCGGCCGGGAGCTCCAGGTCGCCGACGAAGCGGAGGCCGTTCGCCGCCGCCGCCGCGCCGCGCTCGGCGTCGAGCTGGAGCTGCTGGGCGAAGAAGTCCTGCACCCGCCCCTCGCGGTCGAAGGCATAGGCGTAGAGCTCGAGGTCCAGGGGCGCGCCGGCGCCGCCGCCGCGCTCGGCGGCGATGGCCGCCGCCGGGAGCTCGACGACGACCGGCACGTAGCCGCGCTCGGCCGTCCCGGCGAACGGTGTGGCGAGCACCGCGAGCGGGATGTCGGCGTGCGGCTCGCCCGCCAGCACCAGCTCGGCGGCACGGAAGCGGCGCTCGCCGACGCTCCGGCGCTCGGCCGGCAGCGGCGCGTAGTAGCCGGCGCGGTGGGTCAGGCGGGCGCCGCGCGGCGCTCCCACGAGCTCCACCCGCACCTTGTGGAAGGCGCCGTCCGGCGGCACGTCGTCGGCCTGGAAGGAGAGGACGTAGGCGACGCGGCTCGCCTCGAGCACCCGGCCCATCGCCTCGCCGAGCTGGTTGGTCTGGTTGAAGAAGGTGCCGCCGGTCTCGTTCGCCATGTAGGCGAGCGCCTCGGCGCCGATGCCCGTCTCGTCCCAGTTGCCGGAGAGGCCGAAGGCCTCGACGGTGTGGACCACCCAGCCGCCGCGGCGGAACTCCTCGAGCATCATGAAGAGGTCGTTGAGGAGCTGGGTGTTGCCGAGGAGCTGCCCGTGGCTCACGCCGCCGACCTGGTTGCGCGCTTCGTCGCCGAGCATCAGGGCGTCGTCGAGACCGTCGGAGAAGAAGATCAGCGTCTTGCGCCCCTCGACGTCGCGGGTGGCGCGCGCGATGTCGGTGAGGTTGTCGGTCAGGCCCCGCGCCTGGCTGCGGCGCGACTCGGTGATGAACGGGGTGTGGATCGCGTCCATGCCCGCCAGGGTGGCGAGCAGCAGCCCGGCGCCGCGGCCGCTCGTCGCGTCCGAGACCCAGCTCAGCGCCTCGCCGGCGACGCTGATCTCCACCCCGGCCAGCTTGCCGATGCCGCTGATCACCGTGCGCACGTCGGGAGCCGTCAGCCCCAGCGGGTCGCGCGCGCCCTGCTCCGCCGCCTCCGCCTTGAGCCGCGCCGCGGCCCCGGCGTCGCGGCGGAAGAGGGCGGCGATGGCGTCGAGCACGCGCTCGACCTGCCGCCGGTCGGAGGTGAAGCCGACCGGCAGGACGACGCCGCGCTCCGCGGTGAAGAGCGCCACCCCGACGAGGTCCTGCGGATGGAGGCCGCCGGCGAGGAGGTCGCGGGCGGCTTGCTCGGCGCGCTCGAGCGAGCGGTGGCTCGAAAAGGCGAGGTCGAAGAGCAGGAGGAAGTTGCGGCGGGCGGCCGGTGGGACCGGCGCCGGGCGCGAGCCCGGCGCGCCGGCGGCCGCGCCCAGGTCCACGACCTCGAAGCCGGCGAGCGGGCGCTTCACCTTGCCGTCCCAGACCTCGAAGTTGGCCGCGGTGAGGCCGCGCACCGGCTGGCCGTCCTTGACCACCTGCACCGGCAGCTCGACGACGACGACCGAGGTCTCTTCGCGGAACCTGTCCTCCTGGGCTGCGGCGGGACGAACGAGAGCGGGGAGAGCGGCCGCGGCGAACGCGGCGGCGAGCAGGGCGGAGCTACGGCGGCGCATGGCACCTCCCTCGATGGACGGGTTCCATACCGGGCAAGATAGCAAGCCGGCTGCCATGCGGCGCCCGCCGGAGACCGCGGGGCAGGCCGTCACCGGCGGCGGACTGCGCCGTGCCGGCGCGAGGACGCAGCGCGGTGCTACGATCGAAATTACCCGATCGCTGATGCACGATTCGCCAGCCCTCGCGTGGCCGCGCGCGCTGCTCGGGCTCGCGGCCCTGCTCGTCCTCGCCGCCGCCGCGCGGGACGGCCCGCGCCGGCCCGGCGTCTGGTTCCGCGGCGACTTCGAGCAGGGCAGCCTCGAAGGGTGGCACGGCGACCTGGCGCGGCCGGGCTCGGCGGTCGTCGTGACCCGCCCCGTCCGCCGCGGGCGCCACGCGGTGCGCATCGAGCTGGCGCCGGGAGACCGCGCCGCGGACAAGCCGCGCGCCGAGCTCAAGCTCGCCGACAAGACGATCGAGCGCCGCTACGGCGCTCCGGGCGGCGAGGTCTGGTACGGCTGGACCGACCTAGTCTTTCACGTCCGCTGGTCCGAGGGCCTCGACGGCTTCGTCGAAGCCTGGCTCGACGGCCGCCCGTTCACCGAGGGCAGAGCCCACGGCCGGAACCTCTACGGCCCCGTCGCCAACTATCTGCGCCTCGGCTTCTATCGCGGCAAGGGCGTGCAGGCGACGCAGCACGTCTACCTCGACGAGGTGCGGCTCGGGGGGTCGTACTTCGCGGTGGCGCCGTGAGGACGCCATGACTCAGCCGGTTCAGGCTTTGCCGCAGTCGCTGCGAGGCCGGCAGTTGAAACCGCAAGGAGTGTCCGTCACTCCCTTGTGCGGAGATTCTCGCCTCTCAGGAGAGACGACGTAGTCTGCTGACAGGAGGAGCACGATGCCCGAGAGCGAAACCGAAAAAGCGGCGGCAGTGCGTAGCAGGCTGACCGCGGAGCACCGGAGGAACCTCTACGAAGCGGCGCGCTTCCTGGACCTCGATACGCGCTGCCGGATCGGCCTGCGAGTGCCGTGCCGGATCTACGTGCAGGACCCCACAGCGGCCGCCGTCGACTCGGCTCTCGGCGTGCAGGACGTCGACCTGCGCTGGGAGCCGTCGCTCGGCGACGGGCCGACGAGCGCGCGCCTGGCGGTGGTCGATTACGACGGCGACACCGGGGTGCTGCAGACGCCCGCCCGCTGGGACGAGAAGGCCTTCTCGTTCCTGACGGCCGACGACTCCCCGCAGTTCCGGCAGGTCAACGCCTGGGCGACGGTGCAGCGGGTCCTCGAGTACTACGAGGACCCGCGCCAGCTCGGCAGGCCGATACCCTGGGGGTTCGACGGCAACCGGCTGCTCATCGTGCCCCACGCCGGCTTCCGTGAGAACGCCTACTACCACCGCGACAGCAAGTCGCTGCAGCTCTATTACTTCGGCGAGGCGCAGAAGCCCCGCTACACCTCCTTGTCGCACGACATCATCGCCCACGAGACCGGCCACGCCCTCCTCGACGGCATCCGGCCGCACTTCCTCGAGAACAGCTCCTGGGAGACGGCCGCGTTCCACGAGTTCGTCGGCGACCTGACGGCGATCCTGATGGCCTTGCGCAACAACGACGTGCGCGGGCACCTGAAGAGGACGTTCGGCACCGAGCTCGAGCGCGCGGACTTCCTGGCGGGCGTGGCCGAGGAGTTCGGGACCTACGTCAACAACCGCCCGTTCCTGCGCACCGCCCGCGACCCGATCACCTTCGCCGAGGCGCAGCCGCTGCGCAGCGCCCACCGCGGCTCGCAGGTGCTCACCGGCGCGATGTTCGACATCCTGATCGGCATCGCCCGCCAGTACCTGAGCCCGGAGCGACAGGCGGAGCGCAAGAGACCGGCCACCCCCGGCCAGGCGCTCTGGTGGGCCGCCGAGCGCATCGCGCGCACGGCGTTGCAGCCCCTCGACCTGCTGCCGCCGGCGGACGTGCGCTTCCTCGACTACGCCCGCGCCGTGCTGCGCAACGACGAGCTCGGCGACCCGGAGGACCGCCACGGCTACCGCAAGGTGATCCGCGAGGTATTTCACAGGCGAGGCTTGTGCCCGCGTCCGCCCGAGACCTGCGATGCCGAGACCTGTGTGCTCACCTACGAGGAGCCGCCGCGGCTGACGATCTTCTACGACCTCGGCGAAGCCGCCCGCTCGCGGACCGCGGCCTACCACCTGGTGCACGACAACCGCAGGCTGCTCGGCATCCCGCCGGAGCAGGACTTCGTCGTCACCGACCTCTACGACTGCAACAAGCTCGGGCCGGGCGCCCAGCGGCTGCCGCGGCAGGTGGTGCTCGAATACCTGTGGCGGGAGGACGTGAAGCTGGAGGAAGCGCGATTCGGTCCCCTGCGCGGAGAGACGGTGCACCTGCTCTGCGGCGGCACGCTGCTTTTCGACGACCGGAGCAACCTGCTCTGGTGGACGGCGAAGCCGGGGCGCGGCAGCGACGAGGGGGAGCGGCGGCGCGGCGAGCTTCTCGACCACCTCGCATCGATCGTCGCGGAGCGCCGCCTGACCCTGGCCGACGACCCGGAGGGCGGCGTCCTGACCGGCTACCCGGCGGCGGTCGTGGCGCACCGGGTGGGCGGCGCGCTGCGCCTGGAGACCGGGCCCCATCTGTCCCTGGAGCATGAGGAGGAAGAGGAATGGCCGACAAGCTTCTAGTGCGCGTCTACAACGTCGGCCTCGGGGATTGCATCTACCTGCGGGTGCCGGACGAAGGCGGCGCCAAGCACCTGCTCATCGACTGCGGCAACAAGTTCGCGACCGCCGAGGACCTTGAGGCGGCGATCGCCGACGTCAAGACGCTCCTGCCGCCGGTGCCGGGCGAGCCGGACCGCGTGCGTCTCGACCTGCTGGTCGCCACCCACGCGCACGAGGACCACGTGCGCGGCTTCGACGTCGATCTCTTCGCCGGCATCCAGGTCGATCGGCTGTGGATGAGCGCCGCCATGGACCGCGACCATCCGCAGGCCGAGGGAGCGCACGCGCTCCACGCCTTCGCTCTTGAAGCGCTGGCGCGCCTCCAGCTTTCGCCCAAGCCGGGCTTGGCCGACTGGGCGGCGTCGATGCTGGCGCTGAGCAAGGACGACGGGATGGACGCGCTGCTCGACGACCTTCCCGTCGGCAAACGGCAGTACGTCCACGCCGACACCACCGCCCGGAAGCTAAAGCTCTTCCGCGACCCCGCGATCCGGCTGCGGGTGCTGGCGCCGATGGAAGACATCGACGGCTACTACCTCGGCCGCGAGACGCCGATCGCGCTTAGCCAGCTCCAGGCGATGCGCGCAGCCGCCGGCGCTGCCGCCGAAGGCGCCGCCGAAGGAACTCCGGTGACTGCGGCGACGGCGCAGCCGGCCAACGTCAGCCGCGAAGACTTCGAGCGGCTCCGCCGCAGCCTGACCGACCAGGCGCTGGCCTTCGTCCTCAAGGAAGGCGAGCTGGTCAACAACACCAGCGTCGTGCTGCTGCTCGAATGGCGCGGGCGGCGCCTGCTGTTCACCGGCGACGCCGAGGTCAAGACGTCGTTCAAGGGGCAGTTCCAGGAGGGCCGCGGCAACGGCAGTTGGAACGTCATGTGGCACGAGCGCCAGGACGCGTTGTCGCAGCCGGTGGACTTCCTCAAGGTGGGGCACCACGGCAGCCACAACGCGACGCCGTGGACCTCCAAGAAGAGCGGCGGCGGCGAGCACCCGATCAACGCCATCCTCGACAGCCTGCTGCCGCTGCCGGAGGAAGGGGCGCCGCCGCCCGAGCGGTACGCCGTCGTCTCCACCGCCCGCAGCGGCTACCCCACGATCCCCGACCCGGCCCTGATGATGGAGCTGGGAAGGCGGGTGGCCAACGTTCGCGCCTACGAGGAGTCGACCGACCACCCGCACTTCGTCCCCGCCGGCGAGCTGCAGCCCCAGCGCACCGACCTCGAGACCGCCGACGGCGAGCGAGTTCCGTGGATCGAAATCGAGCTGGCGCCGGTGCCCTGAATCGTGGCTTCTTGGAGGTAGCGCGCGACCGCCTCGTCGATGACCGGTAGCCTCCTGGAAGTAGGTGAGCCGGCCTGCTAGGGTTTTACCGCGACAAGGCCGCTCAGGCGGCCACGCCCAGCCGCTCGCTCAGTGCCGCCAGCCGGCGATCGAGGGTCCGGCCGCCGGCGCCGGATGGGGTCTGCGTCTTATGAGGCCGAGAGGCTAGTCGATGCGGCTCGCCCGAGCTCGGGCTCGCGGGCGCAGGCGCGAGCGGTAGCGGCCCCGCTGTCTCTTTTCGTCCCAGCTTCCGCACTACATCTCGGAAGTGAGCCGCTCCCGAGCGGTCCCCCGCGCTCTTCCGGGGGCGCGGGCGCTCGACCGCCCCACCGCCGACCGCCAGGCGCATCTTGCTGCTGGATAGCCCGATGGCGACGACCGCCTGCACGACGCACGCCTCCCTCCTCGAGCCGCTCCGGCGGCGCGCGGCGGAGACGCCGGCGCGGACCGTCTTCACCTTCCTCGACGGCACCGGCGCGGAGGCCGAGGCGCTCACCTGGGGCGAGCTGGACGAGCGGGCGCGCGCGGTGGCCGCCGCGCTCCAGGAGCTCGGCGCGGCCGGCGGGCCGGTGCTGCTCCTCCAGCCTCCGGGGCTGGAGTTCGTCACCTCGTTCCTGGGCTGCCTCTACGCCGGCGCGATCGCGGTCCCCGCCTATCCGCCCGGGCGCAACCGGCCCGTGGCACGGCTGCGCTCGATCGCCGGCGACTGCGGCGCGCGGGTGGTGCTGGCCCCGGCCTCGCTCGCCGCGGGCGCGGTGGACCTGGCGGCGAGAGCGCCCGAGCTGGCGGGCGCGGCCTGGATCGCGACCGACGAGCTGGACCCCGCGCTCGCCGCGGCCTGGCGCGAGCACGAGCCGGCCGCCGCCGAGCCGGCGTTCCTCCAGTACACCTCGGGCTCGACCG
>DASUNQ010000044.1:0-2451 GCA_036277075.1 Thermoanaerobaculia bacterium | reverse complement strand
GGACTCCGGGTCGCCCGGGTGGGTGGCCTCGGCCGCGCTCCCCGCCTCTTCGTCGGGCTCGTCGTGCTCGTGCATGTCCGTGCCTCCGTTGGGCCAAAAAACTTGGGGCGGCCGGAGCCGCCCCCGAGGAACCTCGACGGTCTCAGGAGCTACTACCGGCTGGGCGGCGGCGGGTCGTCGTCGTCGTCATCCTCCGGCGGCATGTTGACGTCGATGTCCGGGACGGTGACGGTAACCTCCTTCTTGTTGACGTCGACGTCGGCGGCGTCCACGTCGTACTCCGGAAGGTTGCCCCCCTCGGCCTCGACATCGACATCCACCTCCGGCAACTCCCCCTCTTCCGTCTGCCGCACGCGACAGGCGGCGGAGGTGAGGGTGACGAGCAGCACCAGCAGCAGCGTGAGGACTCGAAACGTGGTCGATCTCATCCCGACCTCCTTTCCTTTCGAGAGCGCCGCACCCCGCGCGCCGCCGTGTACAGCGATCCCCGGAACGATCTGGGTTCGGGCGGGAGTGGGTTCGGTTCGATCTCCGGCCCGGGAGAGGTGCAAGCGCCGTTCCAGCCCGGCGCGCCCGACGTTTACAAATAGGGGTTGCCGATGTCCGCGACGACTCCGCGAGGAGCGGAACCGCGAGCGCGCGCATCGTGGGAGCTACTCGACTTCCCCCTCGTTGTCGGCACGGCTGAAGGCGCCGACTCCGGCGCCCGAGTAGAGGTAGTCGACCCCCTGCTGGGTGATCGCGTAGCCCTGCCCCTCCCCTTCCCCTTCCGGCACGACGAGCTTGCGGTCGACGAGCGCCGCCAGCGCCACCTCGACGTCGTCGGGCGGGAAGCGCTCGCCGACGTCGAGGAGCTGGCGCGCGGCGACGGTCTGCCCGGGCGTCGCGCCGACGCGGTCGCGCCGCTTCTCGTGGAACACGGCGAGGAGCAGCTCCTCGGTCTCGGTCAGCACCTGCATGGGAACCTCCTCAGGCGTCGCCGGGGCCGTCCGCCGGCCCCGCGGGTCCGCCCGAGCGACGTGCACGGCGCGTGCCTCGGGGCGCCGGCGCGGGCGCGGGCTTGCCGCGCAGGAGCTGGCCGAGACGCGCCAGCTCCGGCGTCTCCTCGCCCTTCACCTCCGGCCATTCGACGGCGCGCGCCGCCGCCGCCGCGTCCAAGCGCTCCCAGAGCTCGCGGTTGCGCACCGGCTGCCCCTCCTGTGTCCGCCAGCCGCGGCGCCGCCAGGCCGGGAGCCAGCGCGTGGCGCCGTGGCGGAGGTAGTCGGAGCCGGTGTGGACCGCCACCGCCTCGCCGGGCGGCAGCCGCTCCAGCAGCTCGGCGGCGGCGAGGAGGTCGACCTGGTTCGCCGAGGCGCCGTCCGCCTCGCCGCGCAGCAGCTCCTCCTCGCCGCTCCCCGGCCGCCGTACCAGTGCCGCCCAGGCGCCGCGGCCGGCGGCGGCGGAGACGCGCAGGAAGACCTCGGTGCGCGGCGCTGCGGCCGCCGCGCGCGGCGCGCGCTGGGCGCGGATCGCGGCGCTCGCCAGCCGGTCCGCCCGCTCGTTGTGCGGGTCGCCCGAGTGCCCCTTGACCCAGTCCCAGACGATCTCGTGCTCGCTTGCCAGCTCCGCGAGCCGCCGCCAGAGGTCGAGGTTCTGCACCTCGCCCCGCTTGCGCCGCCAGCCCCGCTCCGCCCAGCCGGGCAGCCAGCGGGTGACGCCGAGCCGCAGGTACTGCGAGTCGGTGACCAGGCGCACACGGCAGCGCCGCTCGAGCGCCTCGAGAGCGCGGATCGCCGCGGTCAGCTCCATGCGGTTGTTCGTGCTGTGCGGCTCGCCGCCGGAGAGCTCGCTCACGCGCCCGCTCGCCGGGTGGATGAGCACCGCCCCCCAACCGCCGGGGCCGGGATTGGGATCGGCGCCGCCGTCGGTGTAGACGGTGACGGCGGGAAGGTCTTCGGGCACCGCGGGATCTTACCCGCGCCGGCGACCGCGGCCCTCGCCCGCCGAGCCGGGGCGGGTGTCACAGCCGCCTCCGCTGGTCAGTCGCGGCTGCGCTGCGGGAGACGGTCCCCTCGCTGCTGGAGTGGGCGGGCGGTTTTCGGGTAGCGCCTCTGGAAGCGTTTCATCTGGTCCTCCGAAACCGTGATCCGCTCAGCGAGGACGTGCCAGAGCACCCCCTCGTTGCAGGCCGGCGTGGTGAGCGATCCCGGGTAATGGACGTAGCCGAGCTTCTCCGGCAGCAGGTCGCGCGGGTCGAGCGCGGCGACACCGCCCGGCCTGCCACTGTCCGGGATGGTTTCCAGGAAGGCTTGGAAGGTCGCGTTCGGGCCGTCCGGGTCGAGGCGCACGCCGACCACCGCGGTCTCGCCGTCGTCGTTCTTGTGGACGAGGTGGAGCTCCATCGAGAACTTCGGCCGGTCGGCGCAGTGCTCGCAGGGGGTGTGGAAGTGGAACTGGATCAGCCGGTAGCTC
>DASUNQ010000043.1:0-2175 GCA_036277075.1 Thermoanaerobaculia bacterium | reverse complement strand
CGCACCGGCGTCGCGGTGACGCGGCGGCCAGGCAAACCCCACCCGGTGCAAGGCCAAGCAGGACCGTTTGCAGGCTGCCCGCCGAGGTCCAGGTCGGCCGCTGAGATGGATGGTTGCTCAAGACAGAATCCGGCTTACAGGCCTGCTACGGGAAGAGCCTCCATACGGGGGCTCTTCCTATTCGCGGCCGGGTCTACCCACTTTCGCCCCCAAAATCCGGAATTCGACGGACCCATTGGTGGGTTCGCCCGACGAACCTTGTCCGCGCGCGGACCTCGCTTGCGGGGACGCACCCCGAGTGCGAACATGTGTTCGCCTTGATTGTCTGCGTCCAGATCCCGCGCTTCGAGCTCGCCGTCGCCGCCGGCGGACGCGAGCTGCTGGCCGCCGGACCGGTCGCGCTGGCGCCCGAAGCGGGGCGCGAGCAGCTGATCGGCGAGGCTTCCGCGGCCGCCGAGGCCTACGGGATAAGAGCAGGCATCCGCTTGGGGGAGGCGCTCGCGCGCTGCCCGCAGCTCTTGCTCGTCACGCCCGATCCGGCCGCGGTGGCCGACGAGTGGGATCGCCTGCTCACCACGCTGGAGGGCATCGGCGCGGCCGTCGAGCCCGGCCACCCCGGCCTCGTCTGGTTCGACGCCCGCGGCCTGCGCAACCTGCACGGCGGCTCGCTCGAGGGGGTGATCGCGGCGGCGCGACGTGCGCTGTCCACACCAGTGCGCCTGGGAGCGGCGCCGTCGCGCTTCGCCGCCCTGGCGGCGGCCAGCCGCGCTCGCGCGCGGCGCGCGGAGATCGCTCCCGAGAAGCGCCTGGCCGCCTACCTGGCCCCGCTGCCCGTGGACCTGCTCGCCGCCCGGCCCGAGACCGCCGCGCTGCCGGAGACGCTCGAGCGCTTCGGGATCCGCACGCTCGGCGAGCTTGCCGCCCTCCCCAGAGCCGCCCTGGCCGACCGCTTCGGCGCCGCCGGCCCGCTGGCGAAGGACCTCGCGCGCGGCAAGGACACACCGCTCAAGCCGCGCCGCCCGAGCGAGCAGCTCGAGGAGCGGCTCGAGCTGCCGGAGTCGGCCTCCGGCCAGCAGCTCGAGCGCGCGCTCGGCCTGCTGATCGACCGGCTGCTCGCCCGTCGCGAGCGTCGCGGCCGCTCGATGCGCGCTGCCACCCTCGGCGCCAAGCTCGTCGCGGGCGGCAGCTGGCGCACGCGCGTGACCTTCCGCGAGGCGCTCGCCGACCCGCGGCGCATGCGGCTCGTGCTCGCCCCCCGCCTGGCCGAGCTGCCCGCGCCCGCCGACGTCCTGAGACTCAGAGCCGAGGACCTCGGTCCCCCACAGGCCGACCAGCGCTCGCTGATCGCCGAGGCCGCCACGCAACGCAAGGCCCGCCTGCGCGAGGCCGTCCGCCAGGCCCGCGCCGCCGCCGGACCCGACGCCGCGCTGCGCATCCTGCCCGTCGACCCCGACTCGCGCGTGCCCGAGCGCCGGCTGACGCTGACCCCCTGGGACCCGTGAAGCGGCTCGCCGAGCCGAGGCCGGCCACCGTCGAGGCCGGCGACGACGGCCATCCACAACAGATCGACGGCCACGCCATCGAGGCGGTCCGCGAGTCGTGGCTGATCGAGGACCGCTGGTGGACCGACGTGCCGCTGCGCCGCCGCTACTGGGAGGTGGTGACCGCCGACGGCCGCAACCTGGTCGCCTTCCGCGACCTGGTGCGCGGGCGCTGGTACACGCAGCGCTGACCGCCGGCGGTCGAACCTCGCTAGGCGACGCGCACGCGCAGGCGGCGCCCCGCCGCCCCGCCGAGCAGGGCACAGCCGACGCCGACGCCGCCGAGCAGCAGCCACGGCGTCTCGGGATCGTGCACGACCCGGATCTGGGGCCGGTCACGGACGACCCGGACTTCGGGCCGGTCGAAGACGTCCTGCCGCCGCTGCAGATTCGGCGCCGCCTGCGCAGCGTCACGGGCATCGGGCGAGCGCAGGTCCTGCTGCGCGCCCGCCGGGACGGCGAGCACCAGCGCGGTGAGGAGAAAGGCGAGGAGGGGGCGCATGGGAACTCCTTGGGTGGGGCCTTCGACGCTATGGCCGACCCCGCCACCAGGACATCGGTGAGATCACCCGCTTTGCCCGATCGCGACTAGGTGGATCCACCAGTCCCTAGGCTCCCCGCCCGTGAACCGCGA
>DASUNQ010000042.1:0-17411 GCA_036277075.1 Thermoanaerobaculia bacterium | reverse complement strand
TCGCCGGCTATCGCGTCACTGCCGGCGCCGCGGCGGGCTACCTCGAGGACCGGGTCTGCGGCACCTGCCACCGCGACCTCTGGCGCTCCTACCAAGAGGTCGGCATGGCGCGCTCGTTCTTCCGGCCGCGCGCCGAGACGGCGATCGAGGACTTCGCCGCGCCCCCGTTCGTCCACGCCGCCTCGCGCCAGCGGTTCAGCCTGCGGCGCAGCGCCGATCGCCTGCTCTTCCGCCGCGACCAGCTCGCCCCCGACGGCCAGCCGATCAACGTCTTCGAGCAGGAGGTGGATTGGATTCTGGGCTCCGGCAACCACGCCCGCACCTATCTCTACCGGACGCCGGGCGGCGAGCTCTACCAGCTGCCCCTCGCCTGGTACACGCAGAGCAAGAGTTGGGGGATGGCCCCCGGCTTCGACCGCCCGGACCACCAAGGCGTGCTGCGCCGCGTCCGGCGCGAGTGCATGTTCTGCCACAACGCCTACCCCGACGTGCCGGCCGAAAGCGACGCCTACGGCGCGCCCCACCTCTTCCCGGGCGAGCTGCCCGAGGGGACCGGCTGCCAGCGCTGTCACGGCCCCGGGGCGGAGCACGTGCGCCGCGCCTTCGGCGGGGCCGACGTGGCGGCGGTACGGGCGGCGGTGGTCAACCCGGGGCGCCTGCCGCCGGAGCGGCGCGACGAGGTCTGCTTCCAGTGTCACCTGCAGCCTTCAGTCGCCGTCCCCGGCGTGCTCCGTTTCGGGCGCGGCGACTACTCCTTCCGACCGGGCGAGCCGCTCGCG
The DNA here is from genome assembly GCA_036277075.1 of Thermoanaerobaculia bacterium. Lineage (GTDB taxonomy): Bacteria > Acidobacteriota > Thermoanaerobaculia > Multivoradales > UBA5704 > DASUNQ01. Next base: position 16,632 of record DASUNQ010000042.1, on the reverse strand, counting down.
GCGCACCGCCTCGACCTCGAAGTCGTCGAGGAGGGGCAGCAGCCCGAAGAGAGCTTCGAGATCAACCATCACCCTTACCGCCTGCGCCAGAGCCGCTGCTTCCAGGCGAGCGGCGCGCGGCTCAACTGCCTCACCTGCCACGACCCTCATCGCAAGGTGGCCGAGACGGAGCGGGCGGCGCACTTCCGCGCCGCCTGTCTCTCCTGCCACCGCGAGGACGCCTGCACCGGGACCGCGCACGGCGCCGGCGGTGCGGCCGCAGCCACGCCAGGCGTCGCCGCGAGCGACTGCGTCTCCTGCCACATGGCGAAGCGCCGCACGCAGGACGTGGTCCACGTCGTGATGACCGACCACCGCATCGCGCGCCGCCCCGGCGGCCCCGAGCTCCTCGCGCCGCTCGTCGAGCGCGAGCCGGTGCTCGTCGACCTGCGCTGGCTCGACCCTGCCGCTCCCCCCTCACCGCCGCTCGGAGAGGTCTACCGCGCCGCCGCGCTCCTCCGCGTCAGCAGCTCGAGCGCCGCCGTCGAGCACCTCGAGAAGACGCTGCCGCGCGCGGCGCCGGAGGCGCTCGAGCCGGCGCTCGACCTCGCGCGCGGGCAGCTCGCGCAGCGGCGGTTCGCGTCCGCCGAGCGGACCCTCGCCTCCCTGCTGGCCGTCCGGCCGGGCCACGCGCAAGCCGAGGAGTGGCTGGCGGTCGCGCTGGCCGGACAGGGCCGGCGCGCGGAGGCCGTCGCCACTCTCCGCCGGCTGCTGGCGCGCGATCCGGCCCGGCCGGAGGCGCTGGCCAACCTCGGCCACCTGCTGCTTCTGGAGGGTCGCACGCAGGAGGCGATGGCGCCGCTCGAGGGGGCAGTCGCCCTGCGGCCGGTGCTTCTCGCCGCTTGGCTGGACTTGGGTCGGATTGAGAGGCGGCTGGGCCGGCCGCGCGAGGCGGCCGCCAGGCTGCAGCGGGCGCTCGCGATCGAGCCCGGCCTCACCGAGGCTTACCTCGAGCTCGGCCGGGCGCTCCTCGCCGCCGGCGAGCCCGCCGCGGCCGAGCGCTTCCTCCGCCACGGCGCCGTGGCGGCGCGCGAGCCGGAGCGCGTGGCGGCAGCGCTCGCCGCGTTGCCGCGCTAGGGCAGGAAGCCGGTGCGGTCGAAGAACCCCGGCAGCTCGGAGCTCGAGGGGTTCGCGCCCGACAGCACGTAATAGCGGATCGATCCGGTTTGGACCTGCTCGATCCAGACCTCGACCTGGGAGGTCGTGAACTTCACGATCGTCGGCCAGAAGTAGCCGTTGAAACGCGGCCCGACGACGCGCAGGAAGAGTGCCGGCCTCCCGGGGACGTCGGCGGACACGCACAGCGTCTCGGCGATGCAGTCCCCCTCCTTCACCCCGTCGAGCACCCGCCCGCCCCCGGTCACCCGGACCTTGAAGCGGAAGCCCGGCACCTCCGAGGAGGTGAGCCAGGCGCCGGGCGGCGGCGGAACCGTCGAGCAGGTCAGGGTGACGGTGTAGCTGCCGGTGTCGCGCTCGTCCACGGTGGTCACCGAGATGCGCCAGTCGCCGGACGCCTCCAGGAGCCGCTGGAGCGTCACGCTGCCGTTGCTGGCCTTGACCTCGGTGACGAACGCCGGGAGCGGCGAGAAGAGGCGGATCGCGGGACGGAACTCTGCGGAGGTCACCTTGATCGTCAGCGACTGGCCGGCGGTTGCCGGGATGGTGTACAGGTCGGCGAAGGTCTCGTCCTCGAGGAAACACTCCGTCGCGTCGATGATCGCCGTGCGGGTTTCACCGCAGCGCAGCGGGCTGGGGAAGCACCTGTGGTCCGCCTCGAAGGCGGGGAACGGGTCCGACGCGGTCGCCGGACGAGGCACGACGGCCGAGGTCGCGACGAGCAGGCAGACCAGGAGCGCGGGCGACGAGGCAAGCTTCATCGAATCTCCTTCCCGAAAACCGCGACGCGAGTGCAGCGCCGCTCGAATTGGGCTGTCAGCGCGCCTATCGTAGCACGCTAACTGACGCTCGGGAAGGAGGTTACGCCAGCGTCAATTTTGGTGCGCCCCTTCTTTTCGGGTCAGGCGTAGGGCTCGAGCTCGGTCCAGGTGTCCTCTTCGAGCGTGCGCTTGACCTCGATCATGAAACGGTCGGCGTCGGCGCCGTCGACCAGGCGGTGGTCGTACGAGATGCCGAAGTAAGACATGGTCTTGATGGCGATCGAGTCGTTGCCGTCCGCGTCCTCGGCGACCACCGGGCGCTTCTCGACGACGCCCACCCCGAGGATCGCCACCTGCGGCTGGTTGATGATCGGCGTGCCGAAGAGGCTGCCGAAGACCCCGGGGTTGGTAATCGTGAAGGTCCCTCCCTGCGCCTCCTCCGGCTTGAGCTTCTTGGCCCGTGCGCGGTCGGCGAGGTCGTTGGCGGCCTTGGCCAACCCGACGAGCGAGAGCTGGTCGGCGTGTTTGATGACCGGCACGATGAGCCCGTGCCCGAGGTCCACGGCCATCCCGAGGTTGATGTCGCGCTTGTAGACGATGTTCGTGCCGTCGATCGCCGCGTTGAGCTTCTTGTGCGCCTTGAGGCCGTTGACCACGGCCTTGAAGATGAAGGGCATGTAGGTGAGCTTCGTCCCCTCCTTCTTCAGGAACCCGTCCTTGGCGCGGGCCCGGGCGCGGGCGACGCGCGACATGTCCATGTGGAAGACCGTGGTGACATGCGCCGAGGTGGCCTTCGAGTAGGTCATGTGGGCAACGGTGATCTGCCGGATCCTGGACATCGGCTCGATCTCGACGTCCTCCCCCTCGGCGTAGGCGGGGACGTGGAACGTGCCGGCCGGGCGCGCGGCCGCGGCAGGAGCGGGCCCGGGAGTCGGAGCCGGTGGGGCCGGCCGGGGGCCCGCGGCGGGAGCCGCCGCCGGTTGCGCCGCGGCCGCGGCCGGCTTCTGCCGCTGGTCGATGAAGCTCAAGATGTCCTGCTTGGTGACGCGCCCCTGGGCGCCGGTCCCCGGCACGTGCTGGAGGTCGACGCCCTCCTTGGCGGCGATGCTGCGCACCAGCGGGCTCGAGAACTTCCGCAGCCGCCCCTCGGCGGACTCGGGTTCGGCTCCCGCCTCCTCGTCCTCCGGCTTGCCGGCCTCCTCCTTTGGCGCGGGCTGCGGCTCGGGCGACGCCCCGGCCGCGACCGCCTCGCCACCGACCCCCTCGCGCGCCTCCTCCACCCGCTTCGCTTCCTCCTTCGCCTCGGCGGGCGGCGCCTCTTCCGCGGCAGCGCCGGCAGCCGGCGGCGCGGCAGCCGCCGCCGGCGCCGGAGCCGCGGCCTGCCCGCCCGCTTCGCCTTCCGCCCCGATCAGCGCCACCACCTCGTTGACCGGCACCGTCTCGCCTTCCTGGTGGCGGACCTCAAGCAGCGTCCCCGCTGCCGGGCTGGGGATCTCGGCGTCCACCTTGTCGGTCGAGATCTCGAACAGCGGTTGGTCGCGCTCCACCTTCTCCCCCGGCTTGACCAGCCACTTGGTGATTGTTCCCTCCGCGATCGACTCCCCCATCTGCGGCATCACGACTTCGGTCGGCATCTCTCTTCCCTCGCGTCAGTGGCTGAGCAGCTCGCGCACCCGCGTGACGAGCTTGTCGGCGTTGGGCAGCCAGGCGTCTTCCAGCGTCGGGCTGTAGGGGACCGGCGTATCGGGGGCGGCGAGGCGCGCGACCGGCGCGTCGAGCCAGTCGAACGCCTTCTCGGCGATGCGCGCCGCCACTTCCGCCCCCACCGAGCCGGTCAGCGGCTCTTCGGTCAGCACCAGGACCCGGTTGGTCTTGCGCGCGGAGGCGAGGAAGGCTTCCTCGTCGAGCGGCTTGAGGGTGCGCAGGTCGAGGACCTCGAGCTCGACGCCCTCCGCGGCGAAGCGCCCCGCCGCTTCGAGCGCGACGTGGACCATAGCACCCCAGGTCACGACGGTGAGGTCGCGCCCCGCGCGCGCCAGACGCGCCTTGCCGATCGGCACCGCGCCGTCGCCCGGGGGCAGCTCCTCCTTGATCCGGCGGTACAGGTACTTGTGCTCGAAGAAGAGGACCGGGTTGGGGTCGCGGATCGCCGACTTGATCAAGCCCTTGGCATCGGCGGCGGTGGCCGGCGCCACGATCTTGAGGCCCGGCGCGCGCTGGAAGTACCCCTCCGGGTTCTGGCTGTGGAAGGCCGAGCCGCGGACGTTGCCGCCGGCCGGCCCGCGGACGACGATCGGCACCGCCTGCCCCCAGCGGTAGCGGCAGGTGGCGGCGAAGTTCACGATCTGGTTGAAGGCGCAGGCGATGAAGTCGATGAACTGCATCTCGACCACCGGCTTGAGTCCCATGATGCCGGCGCCGATCGCCGCGCCGACCATCGCCGACTCGCTGATCGGCGTGTCGATCACCCTCTCCGGGCCGAAGCGGTCGAGGAAGCCGGCGGTGACGCGGAAGGCGCCGCCGTAGGCGCCGATGTCCTGGCCGAGCATGAAGACCGTGGGATCCGCCTCCATCTCCTCCCACAGCCCCTGGCGGATCGCCTCGAGGTAGGTGACCGGCTCGGCCATCGAGTCAGGGCGCTCCCACGCCGCCGGCTTCGGCCTCGGGCGGCGGCGGCTCCTCGTAGACCCCTTCGAGCGCCCGCTCGGGAGGCGGGAAGGGGGAGGCGAGCGCGCGGTCCACCTCGTCGTCGAGCACCCGGTCGATCTCGGCGACGACGGCCGCCAGCTCCTCCTCGCTCGCCAGCCCCGCGGCCAGCAGGTGGCGGTGGAAGCGATCGATGGGGTCGCGCTCCCGCCAGCGCTCGAACAGCTCCGGCGGCACGTACCCCGCGTCGTCGTGCTCGGCGTGCCCCTTCATGCGGAAGGTCTTGGCCTCGACGAGCGTCGGCCCGCCGCCGGCGCGCGCACGGTCGACGGCGCGCTTCGTCACCTCGTAGACCGCGAGCACGTCGTTGCCGTCCACCACCTCGCCGGGAATGCCGTAGCCGGCGGCGCGCACGGCGATGTTCTTGATCCGCATCTGCTTCTCGGTCGGGGTCGAGTAGGCGTAGCCGTTGTGCTCGGCGATGAGCACGAAGGGGACGTTCCAGACCGCCGCCAGGTTCAGTCCCTCGTGGAAGTCGCCGGTCGAGGTGCCGCCGTCGCCGATCCAGGTCATGGCGACGAGGTCCCTGCCCAGCATGCGGCCGGCGAGGGCGACGCCGACGAGCACCGGGATGAGAGCGCCGAGCATCGAGATCGGCGCCACCAGCCCCCGGGCGAGGTCGCCGAAGTGGGTGTTGGCGTCCTTGCCGCCGGTCGGACCGTCGGCGCGCGCCATGTACTGCATCATCACCTCGCGCGGCTGGACCCCGCGCACCAGCATCGCCCCCAGGTTGCGGATGATCGGGCCGATGACGTCCTGCGGCGCCAGCGCGTAGGCGCTGCCGACCGAGATCGCCTCCTGGCCGCGGCTCGAATAGAGCCCGCCGACGACCTTGCCCTGACGGTACAGGTTGCCGAGGCGGGCCTCGGTCATGCGGGTGAGCTGGAGGTAGCGGTAGAGCTCGAGCTGCTGGTCGCGGCCGAGGGAGGTCTTCGCCAGCCGGTCGGCGGCCGGCGCCGCCTGCGGATGGAGGGGCCCGAGCCCGCGGCTCATCTTCGCCATCGCGCCGGCGGCCCGCCTAGATGTGGATCGCGTGACCGCTGGCGGCGTGAGCCGCCTCGGCCACCCCTTCCGAGAGGGTCGGGTGGGCGTGCATGGTGCGGAACAGCTCCTCGTTCGTCCCCTCCATCTGCAGCGCCACGCAGGCCTCGGCGATCAGGTCGGTGGCGTGGGCGCCGACGATGTGCACCCCCAGCAGCTCGTCGTACTTGGCCTCGCGAACCACTTTCACGAACCCCTCGCTCCGCCCCAGGATGCGTGCCTTGCCGAGCGCCGAGAAGGGGAACTTGCCGGTCTGCACCGCGTAGCCGCGCTCGCGCGCCTTGGCCTCGGTGAGCCCGACGCTCCCCACCTCCGGCTCGCAGTAGGTGCAGGAGGGGACGCGGTCGTAGTTGAGGGGCTTCGCCGGCTGGCCGGCCATGTGCTCGACCGCCAGGATCCCCTCGGACGAGGCGACGTGGGCGAGCCAGGGGGTGGGGACGACGTCGCCGATAGCGTAGATGTGCGGCGCCGCCGTCTGCATGAAGCCGTTGACCTGGACGTAGCCGCGGTCGAGCTGGATGCCGAGGGCCTCGAGGCCGAGGTCTTCGGTCACCGGCCGGCGGCCGATGGCGACCAGCAGCAGCTCGGCCTCGACAGTCGGCTTCTTCCCGCCTTCCAGGCTGAGGCGTACGCCGCCGTCGGTCTGCTCCACCGCGGTGAGCTTCGTCCCGGTCAGGACGTCCATGCCGCGCTTCCTGAGCGCCTTCTCGAGCTCCGCCGACACCTCCTCGTCCTCGATCGGCAGGACCCGCGGCAGCATTTCGATCAGCGTCACCTTGGAGCCGAAGGAGGCGTAGATCGACGCGAACTCGGTGCCCACCGCGCCGGCTCCGAGGACCGCCAGGCTCTGCGGCACGCGGTCGAGCTCGAGGACGTGGTCCGAGTTGAGGATGCGCTTGCCGTCGGCGGGGGCGATCGGGATGTCGCGCGGCACCGAGCCGGTGGCGATCAGGACGTGCTTGGCGCCGTAGCTCTTCTTCCCCTGAGGCCCGTCCACCTCGACCTGGTTGGCGCCGGCGAGGCGGCCGCGGCCGTGCAGGCGCGTGACCTTGTTCTTCTTGAGCAGGAACTCGATCCCCTTGGAGTTCTTGTCGACGATCTGCTGCTTGCGCTTCTGCGCCCGGACGACGTCGAGCTGCGGCGCCGGGACCTGGATGCCGTGACTGCCGGCGTCGCGGATCTCATCGAGCACGGCGGCGGTGTGGAGGAGGGCCTTGGTCGGGATGCAGCCGCGCAGGGTGCAGGTGCCGCCGAGCTGCGCGTCCTTCTCGACCAGGCCGGCCTTGAGGCCGAGCTGGCCGGCGCGGATGCCGGCGACGTAGCCGCCGGGACCGCTGCCGAGGATGATCAGGTCGAAGTCTTGCTCAGGCATTCCATCTCCTGCTCGACGGCGGCCGCGGAGTAGCGCCCGGGCTTCTCCTCGACGATGCGCGCGAGCGGCGTCTCGGCATCGTGCTCGAAGACGCACAGCCACCCCTCGGCGGCGGCGCGCGGCAGCCAGCGCTTCTTCGACTCGAGGGTGGTCAGCGGGAAGAGGTCGTAGCCCATGATCCAGGCGTAGGGCACGTGGGCGGTGGTGGGGACGAGGTCGGCCCAGTAGACGCCGCGGGCAGACTCGGCGCCGGCGGTGGAGCCGCCGTCGAGGAGCACGATGCACATGTCCTGGTTGTGCCCGGGGGCCTTGACCGCGCGCACGCCGGGCATCGGCTCGGCCTCGCCGTCGAAGAGCTCCACGACCTTGGCCGCGAAGAGCGGCTCCCAGTTGCGCCGGTCGTAGCTCGCGCGGTCGCGCTCGTTGGGCGCCCGGGCGTGCTCCACCTCGCCGCGCTCGAGCCAGTAACGGGCGCGCGGGAAGGTCGGCGCCAGCAACCCGCCGCTGGAGCGCGTGTTCCAGCCGCAGTGGTCGAAGTGGAGGTGGGAGAGAAGGACGTGGGTGACGTCCTCGAGCGCGTAGCCGGCGCGCCGGATCGCGTCCGGCAGCCGCTCGGCGCCGGGCTCCATCGCGTAGTTGGCCTGGAACTTGGGGTCGTGCTTGTCGCCGATCCCGGTGTCGATGAGGAGCAGCTCGCTCCCGCGCTCGACCAACAGGCAGTTAGTGGCCATGCGGATGCGGTTCTGGGCGTCCGGGCGCTTGACCTTCTCCCAGAGCACCTTCGGGACGACCCCGAACATCGCCCCCCCATCGAGCCCGAACACCCCGTCCCCCACCACCGTCAGCTCCAACGCCCCCAAGCGCATGGGTCGGGAGTCTATCCGATGGCTGCGCGCGACTAATGGTCGTGCGGGTCGCGGTGGGTGTCTGAATGCTCCTCGCCCGGTGCGCCGGGGGGCTCGGCGGCTTCGCCGGCCAGTCCCGCGAGCCCGGCCGCGCGCACCGCCGCGGCGTAGTCGGCGCCGGACATCTCCGGCAGGCTCTCGACGAAGGCCACGATCGCCCACAGCTCTTCGTCGGTGTGGGTGGGTCCGAAGGCGGGCATGCCGGTCATCTTGATGCCGTTCTTGACCATCCAGAAGAGCTCGGCGGGGCCGTACTCCTCGGCCTCCTCGGCGAGCTCCGGCGGGAAGGGGTTGAGCCCGGCGCCGATCTCCGACGCCGGGACGCCCGGAGCGCCGTGGCAGGTGACGCACATCTCGTGGTAGTGGATGAGCCCGACCGCGCGCAGCTCGGGGCGGTCGAGCGGCGGCACTTCCACCGCCCGCGCGCGCCGCGCCACCGACCGCTCCTGCGCGGTCTCCAGGGCCCATGCCACGACACCCGTCTCCGGCGAGGTCGCCGCCACGTCGTAGGCGCCGCCGTAGAGCGCGCCGAGCGCGATCGCGGCGAGCAGCGCCAGCAAGGCCGCCGCGGTGAGCAGGGTTTTCATGGTCGCGCGCGATAATGGCACGCACCGTGAGCATGCACCAGGGCGGCGACCTCGCGATCGTTCTCACCGGCGGCGGCGCGCGCGCCGCCTACCAGGTCGGCATGCTCCGCTGCCTCGGCCGCGCCGTCCCGGAGCTGCGCTTCCCGATCATCACCGGCGTCTCGGCCGGCGCCATCAACGCCACCTACCTCGCCGCCCACCCCGGCCCGCTCGGCGAATCGGCGCCGACCCTCTCCGAGCTCTGGGCCAAGCTCGAGGTCGAGGACATCTTCCGCACCGACGTCCCCTGGCTGGCGCGCAATCTGGTGCGCTGGGCGACCCACCTCGTCTCCGGCGGCAATCCGCGCGCCCCCGAGGTGCGCGGCCTGGTCGACACACAGCCGCTGCGCCACACCATCGAGCGCTCGGTCGCCACCGTCGACGGCGAGGTCATCGGCGTGGCGCGCAACGTCGAGCGCGGCCTGCTCAAGGCGCTGGCGCTGACCACGCTCAACTACTCCACCGGCCAGACGATCACCTGGACCCACGGCGGGGGCTCGCTCGCCGCCTGGCAGCGGCCGCGGCGGGTGAGCCAACCGGCGCGCATCGGGGTCGAGCACGTCATGGCCTCCTCGGCGCTGCCGCTCTTCTTCCCCGCCGTGCGCCTCGGCGAGTCCTGGTACGGCGACGGCGGCGTGCGGCTCCAGACCCCGCTCGCCCCCGCCCTCCACCTCGGGGCGCGCCGCATCCTCGCCGTCTCGCCGCGCTACCAGCCGACCCGGGAGGAGGCGGAGCGGCGCAAGGTGCGCGGCTATCCGCCGCCGGCGCAGATCCTCAACCACCTCCTCAACTCGATCTTCCTCGACATGCTCGACTACGACTCGGCGCAGATGGAGCGGCTCAACTTCCTGCTGCAGAAGCTGCCGCCGGAGGAGCGCGGCGACCTCGCGCCGGTCGAGCTCCTGGTGCTCCGCCCGAGCGTCGACATCGGCGCGCTGGCGCGGGACTTCGAGCCGCACCTCCCCCTCGCCTTCCGCTACCTGACCCGGAGCCTGGGGACGCGCGAGACGAAGAGCGGAGACTTCCTCTCCTACCTCTCGTTCGACCCCGACTATCTGACCAGGCTGATGGAGATCGGCGAGGCCGACGCCGAGGCCCGCCTGCCGGAGATCCGCGCGCTGCTCGGGGCCTGACCGCGGGCTAGGCTACCGTCACTTCGGAGCAGAGGTAGACATCCTGGATGGCGTGGAGCAGCTCGACGCCGTCCTTCATCGGCCGCTGGAAGGCCTTGCGCCCGGAGATCAGGCCGGTGCCGCCGCCGCGCTTGTTGACCACCGCGGTGCGCACCGCCTGCGCCAGGTCCCCCTTGCCCTTCGAGTCGCCGCCGGAGTTGATCAGGCCGGCGCGGCCCATGTAGCAGTTGGCGACCTGCCAGCGCGCCCAGTCGACCGGGTGGTCCGCCACCAGCTCGCTGTAGACCCGCGGGTGGGTCTTGCCGAAGCCGAGCGCCGGGTAGCCGCCGTTGCGCGTCGCTTGCTTCTGCTTGACGATGTCGGCCTGGATCGTCACCGCCAGGTGGTTCGCCTGCGCCGTCAGGTCCGCCGCCTCGTGGTAGTCGACCCCCTCCTTCTTGAAGCCGCTGTTGCGCAGGTAGGCCCAGAGGATCGTCGCCATCCCCAGCTCGTGCGCGTGCTGGAAGGCCTCGGCGATCTCGACGATCTCGCGGCCGGCGTCCTCGCTGCCGAAGTAGATCGTCGCCCCGACCGCCGCCGCGCCCATCTCCCAGGCCTGCTCGACGCCGCCGAAGCGGATCTGCTCGAACGTGTTCGGCATCGTCAGCAGCTCGTTGTGGTTGATCTTGGCGATGAACGGGATGCGGTGGGCGTAGCGGCGCGACAGGACCCCGAGCACCCCCACCGTGGAGGCGACGGCGTTGCACCCGCCTTCGAGGGCGAGCCGGACGATGTTCTCGGGGTCGAAGTAGATGGGGTTGGGGGCGAAGGAGGCGGCGCCCGAGTGCTCGACCCCCTGGTCCACGGGCAGGATCGACAGGTAGCCGGTGCCGCCGAGCCGGCCGCCGGCGTGCAGCCGTTGCAGGTTGACCAGCACCATCGGCTTGCGGTCGGACGGCCCCCAGGCGCGGTCGACGTGGTCGGGCCCGGGGAGGACGAGCTGCTCCTTCGGGATCCCCTTGCAGGTGAACGACAGCAGGCTGTCCGCCTCCTCCCCGAGGAGGTCGGCGATGCGGTCGAGGGCGCTGCTGGCGACGGCCGTGGCCATGGCGGGTCCTCCTCTTCGGCTCCAGCCGAAATGCTACCTCAGGGCTTCTCGGTGAAGGTCACCATCGCCGAGGTTCCGCCGTCGGCGGTCGAGACGATGACGCCGACGGTGCGCTTCTGGTCCGCGCTGGTGCCGCTGACCGTCCCGCCCGACCCCGCGCCGGCCGCCTCGTAGGTGCTCTTCTGCACCTCCAGGCCCGCGCCTTCGAGCTGCTTCTCGTAGAACGCCAGCACCGCCGCGATCGGGTCCGAGGTGGTGACCGTGAAGGCGGCCGAGCGCCCCTCGGCGGAGGTGGAGTCGAAAGTGCCTTGAACGGTGCCGTTGGGATAGGTCGGCACCCAGGACGGCAGGTTCGCCGGCGCGCCGGGCCCGCCGAAGGTCGCGGTGCCCTCCTTGGTCTCGACCGTCCACTCGCCGCTCTCGATCTGCGCGGCGTTCCAGGTCACGACCTCGCCGGTCTTCTCGTTGCGCACGGTGATCGTGCCCGCCTTCGGATCGGACTCCACGACCTCGTAGTCGGGGTTGGCGCGCACCGCCAGCTCGGCGGCGGCGATCGCGGGGTTCTCCTCGAACCTGGCGGCCTGCTTCTTGACCCACCAGCCGCCCGCCGCGCACATCGAGGCGAGGGCGAGGAACCCGAGCAGCAGGATCACGCCGCAGCCGATCGCCACCCAGAACATCGGGCTGCGCTTCGCCGGCGGGACCGGAGGCGGAGTCGGGGTCAGAGGCTCGGACATGGGATCTCCTCCAGAAGCGAGAGTGCCGCGCGCCGGGATCTCGGGGGGCGGCCCATGGTATCAGCGCCCGCCCCGCGCCTCCCAGATCGCGCGCGAGACCTCGGCGATGACGGCGTTGGCGGCCGCCTCGTCGGCGAAACCCTGGGTGAGGACGACGAGGACGTACGCCGGCTCGCCGGGCGGCAGCACGATCGCCGCGTCGTGGTGGATGCCGGTGATGTCGCCGGTCTTGTTGGCAACCGGGACGCCGGGCGGCAGGCCGGCCGGGATCTTCTCCTTGAACTCCTGGCCGGAGAGGATCGCCAGCATCGCCTCGCTCGCCGCCGGCGTCACCGCCCGCCTCTCGGCGATGGCGCGCAGGACGAGCATCAGGTCGTAGGCCGTCGTCGTGTTGTTGAGGCCGGCCTCGTAGGCTCGCTCGTCCTCGACGCCGCGCAGCACGCGGATGTCGCGCGCGCCGAGCTCGCGCATCAGCGCCATCACCCGCTCCGGGCGGGCGAGCTCGATCAGCAGGTTGGTGGCCAGGTTCGAGCTGCGGACGATCATCCGCCGCAGCAGCTCCGCCAGCGGGCGGCTCTGCCCGAGCGCCGCGTAGAGCTCCGGGTCGCCGTCCTCGGCCGGGTCGAGCGCGAAGGGGGAGCCGTCGGCGATGCTGCGGAACTCGTTGCGCACCGGCACCGGCTGATCGAGCCCCAGGGCGCCGCGGTCGACCTCGCGGAAGAGGGCGAGCATGACCGGCACCTTCATCGTGCTCGCGGCGTGGAGCGGGAGTCGCGCCTGGCGGAGGACGGTCGCGCCGGTGCCGAGGTCGTGGTAGGCGACGGCGACCGTCGCGCCGGCGCCGGCGAGGAGCGCGTCGAGCCGCCGCTCGAGCGCCGCCGTCGCGGGCGGCGCCGAGGCGCAGGCGAGGAGCGGCAGGAGCGCGAGCGGCGCGGCGCGAACCGCCCGGCGGCGGGTCATTCCGCGTCCGGCGCGCCCTCGACACCAAGGCGCACGAGGAGGTTCTGGAGCACCCGCGCGGTCAGTCCCCAGATCTGGCGGTTGCCGACGTGATAGATGCGCAGGCTCCGCGGCACGGCGTCGATCGTCACCGTCCGGTCCTCGATCAGCCGCGGGTTGGCGAAGGCGGTCAGCGGCAGGCTGAAGACCTCCGCGATCTCGGCCTCGTTGGGGCGCGCCTCGTAAGGGTAGGGCACCGCGCCGACGCAGGGCACGACGCGGAAGCCGACCGGCGTCTCGACCTCGTCGAGCTGTCCCAGGCGCAGCACCTTCTCCGCCGCGATCCCCACCTCCTCCTCGGCCTCGCGCAGCGCCGCCGCCCAGGGGTCCTCGCCGAGGTCGAGGCCGCCGCCCGGGAAGGCGATCTGGCTGCGGTGGGTGGGGAGGGTGTCGGTGCGCTTGGTGAGGATGGTCCACAGCTCCCCCGACTGCACGAACAGCGGCACCAGCACCGAGGCGCGCCGCTGCTCGCCGGGCGGCAGGCGCCGCGGCGGCGGGTCGGCGAGCCGCTCGCGCACCGCCAGGAGCCAGCTCCGCGGGGTCGCTTCCGCGCTCGTCGCCTCGCTCATCTCGCGGCTCTTTGTACCAGATCGGAACCTGGCGTGATCCGCAAGCCGACCGGCGCGGCGCCGGCGGGCAGGCGCAGTCCGATCCGGTAGAGGTGGACGTCGTCCCGGGTCCACCACATCGGATGAACGGCGCGCGGGCGGTCCAGCCGCAGCGCGAAGGCGATCGAGCCGTCGGCGCCGAACATCCGCCCTCCGATCTCTCCCCCCTCGATCTCGATCCGGGTCGGCGCGCCGCCGCCGAAGCGGAGCACCACCGCCTCGAGCGGCTCGGGGCTGCCGACCAGGAGCTCGCCGGGGCCGCCCGCGCTCAGCCGGAGGGACCGCCCGCCGCCCACCGGGCCGACCGCCGGCGTGAGCGACTTCACCCACAGCCCGTGGTGCGTCACGTCGCGACCGCCGGGGAGGTGGCTCTGCGTCGTCTCGTACGGGAGCAGCCGGCGGGCGAGCTCCGAGACGTAGGCGTAGCGGCCGTCCTCCCCGACCGGGAAGGCGCGGGGGTGCGCCCAGAGCGGCCAGAGGAAGGGCGCGGCGAGCGCCGCCACCGCCGCCACCCAGCCGGCGCGGCGCGGGCGCGCGACGAGGAACCAGAGGGCGGGGTAGAGCGGCAGGAAGTAGCGGTTGGCGAGCGCCCCGCCGCCGCCGTAGAAGTTGAACGGGCGCACCAGGAGGAGCCCGAGCGCGGCGAGCGCCACCGCGGGCACGATCGCCCAGCGGCCGCGGTCGCCACGGTAGGCGAGGAAGCCCAGGACGAGCGGCAGGAAGTAGGGCAGGACGCCGACGTTCTCGCCGGCCAGGAAGTAGAGCCCGTTCCAGGCCGCGAGCTTGGGATCGAAGCGCGCCTCGAGCGCGCCCTCCTGGAGCCAGGAGGTGTTCCCCCAGCGGCGCACCGAGGCGGGCCAGTCGCTCGCCGGGAAGTCGACTTCGGGATAGCCGGTGCGCGGGTAGAAGCCCTGCCGCTCGCCGCCGTAGCCGCTCCAGGAGCCGCCGGCGAGCCACTGCGCCCCCGCCGTGGCTGCGAGGAGGAGGAGAGCGCCGGCGAGGAGGGCGGCCGCCGCCTGCCGGCCCCGCGCGCGCGCGGCGAGGGCGGCGAGGAGCGCCGGGATGAGCAGCGCCAGGTAGAAGGGCCGGTAGGCGGCCGGGATGGCGAGGAGCGCGCCGGCCGCCGCCCAGCGAAGTGTGGAGCGCGTCCCGCCGGCCAGCTCCTCGCCGTCGTAGATCTCCGGCAGCGGCCCGTGCCGCGCCCGCTCCCCCTCGTAGACCAGGGCGAAACCTGCCGCGGCGCAGGCGAGCAGGAAGAGGTCGGCGTGGACCCAGAAGGCGTAGCCGAAGGCGACCGAGGCGAAGAGGAAGCAGGCCACCCAGAGCGGCGCCGCCGTCCCCACCTGAATCCGGAGGACCCGCGCGGCGAGGGCCGCCGCAAGGGCGAGGAGGACGACGTTGGCGAGGAGCGCTCCGCGCACCGGCGCGAAGCGGACGAAGGGGGCGGCGGCGAGGGCGTAGAGCGGCGGCTTGCCGTAGGTGATCCGCGCGCCGTCGTCGCGGCTCTGGAGGATCAAGCCGTCCGGCGGCCCCCCCCACTGCGCGACGAAGCGGTCGTAGTCGGCGCGCGTGTAGCGGAGGTCGAGGTCGAACGCGAGGCTCGCCGCCTGCATGGCGTACGTCGCCTCGTCCCCCACCAGCCCGGGGCGGCCGGCGCGGTCGAAGGTGGCGACCCCGGCGAACAACGCGCCGAAGAGGAGGCCGAAGACGCCCCAGGCGGCGAGGCCGGCGCCGCCGCGCGTGCGGCCTCTTCCACGAGCGGGTTTCTGTTCTTCCATCCGCCGCGCATGCTACGCCGACCGCCCGGCGCTAGGATCGCGCCGCCGATGCCGGGTCTGCTTCTCGCGCTCGCGCTGCTCCCGCTGGCGGCGGCCGACGGCGGCGCCGCCCACGGCGACTTCGACCGCTTCCTCGCCGCGTATCGGGCGGCGGATGCCGCCGCGCGCGGCGAGCTGGCCCGCTCGTTCGTCGAGCGGCAGCGGGAGCGCGGCGGTTTCCCGATCGTCGAGCCCGGCGGGCAGGTGGTCTTCCTCTACGTCGGAGCCGGCGGCGAGCGGGCGGTCCACCTGCTCGGCGATTTCGCGACCCGCAGCCCCCAGGACATGTACTGGGACGCGGAGGGCGAGCCGATGACCCGCGCCGCGCCGGACGGCGGCCTCTTCTTCGCCCGCCGCCAGCTCGAGGAAGATGCCCGGATCGAGTACCAGTTCCTGGTCGACGGCGAGCGGAGGACCGATGCGCTCAACCCGCGCACCGCCCCGAGCGGCATCGCCCGGATCGGCGCCCTCGAGACGGTTTCCGCCTTCGTCATGCCCGGCTATCCCGCGCGGCCCGAGCTGGCGCCGCGGCAAGGGGTCGCGCGCGGCGAGGTCCGCATCCTCGACGCCGTCTGGGCGGACCCCGCAGTCGCGATCTACCTCCCCGCCAGCTACGACGCCGCGAAGCGCTACCCGGTTCTCTACACCGCCGACGGCAGCGCTTGGCGGGAGCTGATCGGCCTGCCGGCGATCCTCGACAATCTGATTGCCGACGGCAGGATCGAGCCGCTCGTCGCGGTGATGATCGACGCGGCGGAAGAACGCCAGCGCTGGTACACGTTCAACCCGGACTACCTGGCCTACCTGGAGCGGGTGGTCGCCTTCGTCGACGACCATCACGCGACGGACCCTCGTCCCGAGAGGCGGTTGCACGCCGGGACCTCCGCCGGCGGGCGGGCCGCGCTCTACGCCGGCTTCGAGCGCCCTCACCTCTTCGGCAACCTCGCCCTCCTTTCGCCGGCCCTCTCCGGCCCGCCGTCGTACTGGCAGCCCTGGTTCAGCGGCGCCAGGCGCCCGGAGCCGCGGCTCCGCGTCTGGCTGAGCGCCGGCAGCTACGAAGGGACGCTCCGCGAGGACGCGCGGACGATGGCGACGTACTTCCGGAAGGCCGGGGTGGAGACGAAGGCGGTCTTCACTCACGAGGGGCACACCTTCGGCGCCTGGCGGAACCTCGTGCCGGCGATGTTGGAGCACTTCTTCCCGGGCAGCCCCTAGATCTCCCGCGCCCACCAGGGGCCGCCGAGCTCGGAGAACCCGCGGCCGTCGAGCCCCTGGAAGACGTGCGGCTCGACCCAGAGCCGCGCCGGCCCCGCCGGGCGCCGCACCTCGGTCTCCAGGACCGCCGCCTCGCCGGCGGCGAGATCGCGCGGCAGCGGCAGCCAGCGCCGGTCGCCGAGGAGGTCGCGCCGGCCCTCCGGCCCCTCGACGTAGAGCCGCACGACGACCGCCACGCCACCGGGGCCGCTCGTGCCGGCGAGCCAACGGGCGGGGCCGGCGTTGGCCAGGCGCAGGCGCAGGCGCCGGCGCTCGCCCGGCGCGAGGTCGCGCGGCAGCGGCAGCCAGCGGCGGTCGCCGAGGAGGTCGCGCCGGCCTTCCGGCCCGTCGACGTACAGCCGCACGACGACCGCCACCCCGCCCGGCCCGCTGGTGCCGGCCAGCCAGCGGGCGAAGCCGGTGTTGGCGAG
>DASUNQ010000041.1:0-10130 GCA_036277075.1 Thermoanaerobaculia bacterium | reverse complement strand
CCCACGACTGCTGGCTGGAGCTCAAGGCGGTGGACGACCGCGGCCGCGTCGTCTTCTGGAGCGGCCGCGCCGACGAGAGCTCGCCGGTGGACCCCGGCGCCCACTTCTGGCGCAACCGCTGGGTGGACGAGCGGGGGGAGCCGATCGTGCGCCGCGACGCCTGGGCGGCGCGCGGCGTCGTCTACCTGCGCCGGATCATGCCGAGCGCCGCCGAGGCGGTCCACTTCCGGCTCGAGGTGCCGCCGGACGCCGGCGCCACGATCGCTCTGACCGCGCGCCTCAACTACCGCAAGCACGCCTACGACTTCACCCGCTGGGTCTTCGCCGGCGAGCGGCCGACGCCGAAGCTGCCGATCGTCGTCATGGCCGAGGACCGCGTGACGCTGCGCGTCGCCGCCGCCGGCGCGACCCCGGCGGCGGCGCCCGAGGCCGCGCCCGACCGCGGGGCGGCAACCGCCGCGGCGGAGGTCGAGCGCTGGAACGACTACGGGATCGCTCTCTGGACCCAACGGGACCTGCGCGGCGCCCGCGGCGCCTTCGACACCGTGACCCGTCTCGCGCCGCAGTTCCTCGACGGCTGGCTCAACCTCGGCCAGGTGGCGCTCGCCGAGGGGGACCTCGCCGCCGCCCGGGCCGCGCTCGACCGCGCCGCGGCGCTCGCTCCCGACGCGCCGCGGGTCTGGATCTACCAGGGCCTCCTCGCCAAGGACGCGGGCGAGAGCGGGCGCGCCCTCGAGCTGCTGCGCAAGGCCGCCGCGCGCCACCCGCGCGACCGCGTGCTGCGCAACGAGATCGTCACCATCCTGCTGCTCGAGCAGGACTACCAGGGGGCGCTGCGCGAGCTCGAGGCGATCCTCGACATCGACCCCGAGGACCGGGCCGCGCACAACAGCCTGATGCTGGTCTACCGCGCGTTGGGGGACGCCGAGCGCGCGGCGCGGCACCAGAAGCTCTTCGCCCGCTTCGGGCCGATGGAGGCCGGGCACATCCTGAACTCGCAGTTCTGGGCCGAGCACCCGCACGAGAACAACGAGCGCCAGGGAGTGCACGAGCACCGCTCGGCGCCGCTCGCGCCGTGAAGCGTCTCGCGGTCGCCGTCTGCTCGGTGGTCGCCGCGGCGGCGCTCGCGGCCGACGGCCCGCCGGTTCCCCCCGGGCCGCGCTTCGCCGATGCCACCGCCGCCTCGGGCATCGATTTCACGCACGACAACGGCGCCTTCGGGCAGAAGTGGCTGCCGGAGACGATGGGCTCGGGCGTCGTCGTCTTCGACGCCGACGGCGACCAGCGGCTCGACCTGCTGTTCCTGAACGGCCGCAACTTCGAGGGCAAGCCCGGCCGCGCGTCGACGCAGCGGCTCTACCTCAACCGCGGCGGGCTCGAGTTCGCCGACGCGACGAAGGCGGCGGCCCTCGACCTCTCCGCCTACTGCCTGGGCGGCGCGGCGGGGGACCTCGACAACGACGGCGACGCCGACCTCTACCTCACCTGCCTGGGCCGGGACCGGCTGCTGCGCAACGACACCCGCGGTCCGGGGGCGCCGCGCTTCGCCGACGTCAGCGCCGAGGCGGGCCTGGCGGGCACCTTCGAGCTCGGGGCCTCGGTGGCGCTCTTCGACGCCGACCGCGACGGGCTCCTCGACGTCTTCGCCACCCGCTACGTCACCTGGAGCCCGGAGGGGGACCTGGTCTGCTCGCTGGACGGCAAGACGAAGGCGTACTGCACGCCGCAGACCTACGCCGGCGCGCCCTCGCGCTTCTACCGCAACCGCGGCGGGTTGAGGTTCGAAGACCGCACCCGGGCCGCCGGTCTCCACCACCCCACGGCCAAGTCGCTCGGCGTGGTGGTGCTCGACCTCGAGGCGGACGGCTGGCCCGACCTCGCGGTGGCCAACGACACGACCCCCAACTTCCTCTTCCGCAACAAGAAGGACGGCACGTTCGAGGAGGTCGGCGTCTCCTCGGGCATGGCGCTCTCCGACACCGGCGGAGCGCGCGGCGGCATGGGGATCGACGCCGGCGACTTCGCGCGCAGCGGCCGGCCGGGGCTGGTCGTCGGCTACTTCGCCAACGAGATGTCCGGCCTCTACCGCAACGAGGGGAACGGCCTGTTCATGGACGTGGCGCCGCTGTCGCAGTTCGGGCGCAACACGCTGCTCTGGGTCGCCTGGGCGGCCTTCTTCTTCGACTACGACCTCGACGGCTGGCTCGACCTCTTCCTCGCCAACGGCCATCTCGACCCGGAGTGGGAGCGGGTTCAGTCGACGGCGCGCTACGCCCAGCCGCAGCAGCTCTTCCGCAACGAGGGGAAGGGGCGCTACGTCGAGGTGACGGGGACGGCGGGCGGCGACCTGGCGCGGCCGCTCGTGGCGCGCGGCGCCGCCTACGGGGACCTCGACGACGACGGCGACCTGGACCTCGTCGTAACGAGCCTCGCCGGCCCCGCCAAGCTGTTCGCGAACCGCGGACCCGGAGCCGACACCGGCCACTGGCTGCGCGTCCGGCTGGTCGGCAAGAGGAGCAACCGCGACGGGCTCGGGGCCGTGGTCGAGGCGACCGCCGGCGGCGCCACCCAGACCTGGCTCGCGCACACCGGCGGCAGCTACCTCTCGCAGTCGCAGGTCGATCCGCACTTCGGCCTGGGCGCCGCGACCGCGGTGGAGAAGCTCGTCGTGCGCTGGCCGTCGGGCGCGGTCTCGACTCTCACGAACGTCAAACCGGATCAGCGGATCACCGTCGAGGAGCCGGCGAGCGCAGAATAGCGGTCGCACGCCGGGGAGGGGGTATCGGAGTCGATGGACTTGCGGGCGGGGGCCAGAGGCAATCTCTCGTGTTGTCTTTGACTCTCGGCGTCGCCGCCCTGCTGATGCTCGGCTCCTACACCCGCCAGGCCCTCTACCCCGCGCCGCGGGTGCCGGTCCCCTCACCGGCGCCGGAGCCGCTCGCCGAGGTCGTGCTGCCCGTCGCGGGGGGCGTCGAGGTCGTCGGCTGGGCCTGGGCGCCGCCGGCGCCGCCGCCGGGTGCGCCGGCCGTCCTCTTCCTCCACGGCAACGGCGAGAACCTCGAGACGATGCGGCGCGCGGGACTGTTCGCGGAGCTGCGGGGCCTGGGGGTGCCCTTCCTGGCCATCGACTACCCCGGCTACGGACGCAGTGGCGGCCGGCCGAGCGAAGAAGGGCTGACCGCCGCCGGCGCCGCCGCGCTGGCCTGGCTCGCCGCGCGGCACCCCGAGCGCCCGCTCGTCGCCTGCGGCTGGTCGCTCGGAGCGGCGGTCGCGGTGGCGCTCGCCGCGTCGCCAGAGCACCGCGTCGCCGGCCTCGTCGCCCTCTCCCCCTGGTCCTCGCTGCGCGACGTGGCGCGCGTCCACTTCTTCGCGCTCGGCGGCTTTCTCGTCAGCGAGCGCTACGACTCGGTCGAGGCCGCGGCGCGGATCCGCGTGCCGGCCCTCCTGATCCACGGCCGCCGCGACGGGATCATCCCCTTCCGTTTGGGCGAGAAGCTCGCCGCCGCGCTGCCGGCGGCGACGACGCGCTTCGTCCCTATCCCCGATGCCGGGCACAACGACCTGCTGGGGCACCCGATGGTCTGGGTCGAGCTCGAGCGCTTCCTGCGCCTAGGAGTCCATCGCGCTGGGCGCGCGATGGACGGCACTCCTAGGGATTGATCGGAGCCCGGCGCGAAAGCCTTCGCGCCTTAGGCCCGCGTGAGCTTGCGGTAGCGGATGCGGTGCGGCTGGTCGGCCTCGGCGCCGAGGCGGCGGCGCCGGTCCTCCTCGTAGGCCTGGTAGTTGCCCTCGAACCACACCACCCGCGACTCGCCTTCGAAGGCGAGGATGTGGGTGGCGATGCGGTCGAGGAACCAGCGGTCGTGGCTGATGACGACGGCGCAGCCGGCGAAGTCGAGGAGGGCCTCCTCGACCCCCCGCAGGGTGTCGACGTCGAGGTCGTTCGTCGGCTCGTCGAGCAGCAGGAGGTTGCCGCCGGCCTTGAGCGTGCGCGCGAGGTGGACGCGGTTGCGCTCGCCCCCGGAGAGGTCGCGCACCCGCTTCTGCTGGTCGGAGCCGCGGAAGTTGAAGGCCGCCGCGTACGAGCGGGCCGGCACCTGGCGGCTGCCGAGGGCCACCACGTCGTGGCCGTCGGCGATGAACTCCCACACCGGCTGGTCGCTGTCGAGCGCCTCGCGGCTCTGGTCGACGTAGGCGATCTTGACGGTGTCGCCGAGACGCAGGGTGCCCGCGTCCGGCCGCTCCGTGCCCACGATCATGCGGAACAGCGTCGTCTTGCCGGCGCCGTTCGGGCCGATGACGCCGACGATCCCGCCGGGCGGCAGGGCGAAGGAGAGGTCGTCGATCAGGAGGCGGTCGCCGTAGCCCTTGCTCAGGCCCTTCGCCTCGACCACCAGGTCGCCCAGCCGCGGCCCGGGCGGGATGTGGATCTCGTTGGGGTCCGCCCGCCGCTCCGCCTCGCGCTCCTGCGCGAGCAGCTTCTCGTAGGCGTTCAGGCGCGCCTTCCCCTTGGCCTGGCGCGCGCGCGGCGCCATGCGCACCCACTCGAGCTCGCGCTCGAGGGTGCGCCGCCGCGCCGACTCCTGCTTCTCCTCGACCGCCAGCCGGTCGCGCTTCTGCTCGAGCCAGGAGGAGTAGTTCCCCTTCCAGGGGATCCCCTGACCGCGGTCGAGCTCGAGGATCCAGCCGGCCACGTTGTCGAGGAAGTAGCGGTCGTGAGTGATCGCCACGACCGTGCCCGCGTACTCGGCGAGGTGGCGCTCGAGCCAGGCCACCGACTCGGCGTCGAGGTGGTTTGTCGGCTCGTCGAGGAGCAGCAGGTCGGGGCGCTGCAGGAGGAGGCGGCAGAGCGCGACGCGCCGGCGCTCGCCGCCCGAGAGGGTCGCGACCTCGGCATCGCCGGGCGGCAGGCGGAGGGCGTCCATCGCCACCTCCAGGGTGCGGTCGAGCTCCCAGGCGTTGGCGTGGTCGATGGCGTCCTGCACCCGCGCCTGCTCGGCGAGGAGCTTGTCCATCTCGTCGGGGGAGAGGTCCTCGCCGAAGCGGGCGTTGATCTCGTCGAAGCGGGTGAGGAGGGCGCGGGTCTCGGCGACGCCCTCCTCGACGTTGCCGAGCACGTCCTTCGCCGCGTCGAGCCGCGGCTCCTGCGGCAGCCAGCCGACGCGCGTCCCCTTGGCCGGCCAGGCCTCGCCGCCGAACTCCTTCTCGACGCCGGCCATGACCTTGAGCAGGGTGCTCTTGCCGGCGCCGTTCGGGCCGATGACGCCGATCTTGGCGCCGGGGAAGAAGGAGAGCCAGATCCCCTTGAGCACCTCGCGCCCGCCCGGGTAGAGCTTCCGCAGGTCCTTCATGACGTAGATGAACTGCTCGGACATGGGGGCTCCTCGTACGGGTTCGGGCCGGGAAGACGGCAGGCGGACGCGGGATTCTAGCGCAGGGTCGTGGGGCGCACGGCGGGGAACGAGGGGGAGAGCGCGGGGCGAGAGGGGGGGAGAGCGGGGAGCGAGGGGAGAAGAGCGGGGTAGAAGCGAGAGGCGCCGTACCGCGTGCCCGAACGGCTTCCCCTCGCGGTCCGGCCGTTCCCCCGCGAGAGGAGAGCGGCGTCCCGCAAGGGGAGAGCTTCGGACCCGGCGTCCCGGGCGGCGCCCCGCGAGAGGGAGGCGCTCCCCCGCGTGGTCAGGTCGTCTCCCCCTCTTCCCGGGAGGTGTCCCCGGCGCTGCGCGGCAAGGGCGCTCACCGCCGCGTCAAGGGCAGGACGGAACCGCGTCCGACGCGAGCAGCGCCGCGGCCGGTCCCAGCCAGACGGCGCGCTGCCGCGGCGGTACTGCCTGGAGGGCGCGCAGCCACTGGGAGTCGTACTGGCTGCGGTGCAGGCGGAGGTCGTCGAGGAGCATCTGCCACGCCGAGCGCCCCGTCGATCCCAGGACGGCGTTGGCGTCGAACGCGAAGACCCCCGCCGCGGCCGGTGCGGCCGGGCGGAGGTGGACGCTCCCGGGAGACTCGTTCACGAGGAGCCGCGTCTCGAGGAGGTAGAGGAGCGGCCGCTGCGGCAGGGTGTCGAGCGCCTCCACGACGAGCTGTCCCGCGGCGCGGTGATCGGCGTGACAGGTGGAGCCGTGGCGCGGGTCGAAGGCGAGGACGAGGTCCGGGGCGGTCGCGAGGACGAAGGTGGCGAGGCGTGCGAGGAGCGCGGCGCGCCCACCGGCGGCGGCGTCCCAGGCGGACGCCGAGCCGTCGGCCGCCGCGCCGCCGTCGGGCAGGTCCCAGAGGGTGAGCGACGCGCCGAAGAGCCGCGCGGCGCGCCGCATCTCCGCGCTGCGCACCGCCGTGAGAGTGGGCGCGCAGCCGCCGGGGAGCAGGCAGCGGCCGCGGCCGCCGCGGGTCAGCACCAGGAACGAACAGCGGCGCCCCTCCTCGAGGCAGAGCCGCGCCAGCAGTGGGGCGGCGAGCAGCTCGTCGTCGGGGTGGGCGGCGATCCAGAGCAACGAGCCCACCCCGGGGAGGAGCGCCGGCACCCGCGGCGGGCCGAGCTGGGACCGCGCCGCCGGCGTCGAGCCGAGAAGCGTGAGCGCGAGGAGCGCGGAGACCGGCCTGCCGCGGATCATGCCTCGTCTACGGGTCAGCTCTTCCGTTCGTGCATGGCGAGGACCGCGCCCTGCGGGTCGGCGAAGGTCGCGATGCGGTCGCCGCCGGGGACCTCCATCGGCCCCATCAGGATCCGGCCGCCGCGCTCCTTGACCTTCTCGGCCTTGCCGTCGAGGTCGCTCACCGAGACGTAGTAGGTCCAGGCGGGCGGCCCCGGCATCTCGGCCGGCTTGGGGTAGACCGCTCCCAGCGGCGGCGGTCCGTCGTAGCCGAACATGGAGTACATCCCGGCCTCGCCCATGTCGAACTCGCCGGCCGGCGCCCAACCGAACAGCTCCGAGTAGAACCGCCAGGCGGCGCCGGCATCGGTCGTCGCCAGCTCGTGCCAGGAGACGTTCCCTTCGCCCGGATCCCGGGAGGGCTGTGGGTTGGACGACCTGTAGAGCGCGAACATCGCGCCCTGCGGATCGGCGAGGACGGCGAAGCGGCCGACGGTCGGGATGTCGCGCGGCGGGACGTGGATCGTCGCCCCGCGCTCCTCGGCGCGCCGCGCGGCGGCGTCGACGTCCTCGACGGCGACGTAACCCAGCCAGGACGGCGGCCCCTCGGCGCCCGGCGGCTTCTGCAACATCCCCCCGTGCGGCGCGCCGCCGGCGGTGAACACGGTGTAGGGCTCCTTCTCGACCGTCATGGTCTCGGTGCCCCAGCCGAAGAGGTGCGTGTAGAAGCCGGCGGCGGCCTCCGGGTCGGTCGTCAAGAGCTCGTACCAGACGAAGCGGCCGTGGTTCGAATCGGGCATGCGGTGTCTCCCTGTAGAAGGGCTTATGGTAGTCGGTCCTGTAGGATTCCGCCGCTCCGAGGCGCCAGTGGACCGCATCCGCAACTTCTGCATCATCGCCCACATCGACCATGGGAAATCGACCCTGGCCGACCGGCTGATCCAGCGCACGGGGGCGGTGGAGGAGCGGGACTTCCGCGACCAGATCCTCGACTCGATGGACATCGAGCGCGAGCGCGGGATCACGATCAAGAGCAACACCGTCTCGCTGCTCTACACCGCCGCCGACGGCGAAGACTACGAGCTCAACCTGATCGACACCCCCGGGCACGTCGACTTCTCGCACGAGGTGCGGCGGTCGCTGATGTCCTGCGAGGGGGCGCTGCTGCTGGTCGACGCCTCGCAGGGAGTCGAGGCGCAGACCGTCGCCAACCTCTACCTCGCCCTCGAGTACGACCTCGAGATCGTTCCGGTCATCAACAAGATCGACCTCCCCTCGGCCGACGTCGAGCGGGTGCGCGAGGAGATCGACGCCGACCTCGGGCTCGACCCCTACGCGGCGGTGCTCGCCTCGGCCAAGCTCGGCACCGGCGTCGACGAGGTGCTCGAGGCGATCGTCCACCGCCTGCCGCCGCCGGAGGGCGACCCCGAGGCGCCGCTCCGCGCCCTCATCTTCGACGCCCAGTACGACCCGTACCGCGGCGTGGTCCTGCTCGTCCGCGTGCGCGAAGGCACCCTCCGCCCGGGACAGAAGGTGCGCCTGATGCACGGCGGGCGGGACTACCAGGTCGAAGAGGTGGGGCGGCTGCGCCTCAAGCGGATGGAAGCGCCCGCGCTGACCGCCGGCGAGGTGGGCTACGTCATCGCCGGCGTCAAGGCGGTCTCCGACATCGCCGTCGGCGATACCGTGACCGAGACCGAGCGCCCCGCCGCCGAGCCGCTCCCCGGCTACAAGGAGGCGAAGCCCGTCGTCTTCTCCTCGATCTACCCGGTCGCGACCGACGACTACCAGGACCTCGCCAAGGCGCTCGACAAGCTCAAGCTCAACGACGCCTCCCTCACCTTCGAGAAGGACTCCTCGTCGGCGCTCGGCTTCGGCTTCCGTTGCGGGTTCCTCGGCCTCCTGCACCTGGAGGTGGTGCAGGAGCGGCTGGAGCGCGAGCACGACCTCTCGCTCCTGCTCTCGGCCCCGTCCGTGCGCTACGAGGTCCACCTCTCGAACGGCGCGGTCGAGGCGGTCGACAACCCGGCGCACTTCCCCGACCCGTCGCAGATCGACTCCGTCGACGAGCCCTACATCCGCGCCACGATCCTGGTGCCGGAGCGCTACCTGGGCGCGGTCCTCGAGCTCTGCCGCGAGCGCCGCGGCGCCAACACCCACTTCGAGTACCTCGCGCAGGGGCGCCTCCAGGTGCTCTCCGAGCTGCCGCTCGCCGAGGTGCTCTTCGACTTCTACGACCGCCTGAAGAGCATCACGCAGGGCTACGGGAGCTTCGACTACGAGCTCATCGACTACCGCGAGAGCGACCTCGTCAAGGTCGACATCCTGGTCAACGGCGAGCGGGTGGACGCGCTGTCGCAGCTCGTCCACCGCGACAAGGCGCGCCAGCGCGCCCTCCACTACTGCGAGCGGCTGGCCGAGACGATCCCGCGCCAGAACTTCAAGATCGCCATCCAGGGGGCGATCGGCGGCCAGATCATCGCCCGCTCCACGATCAACCCCTTCCGCAAGGACGTCATCGCCAAGTGCTACGGCGGCGACATCACCCGCAAGCGCAAGCTGCTCGAGAAGCAGCGCGAGGGGAAGAAGCGGATGAAGATGGTGGGATCGGTCGAGATCCCGCAGTCGGCGTTCCTGGCGGTCCTCAAGACCGACCCGGACGGCTGAGGCCGCCTTCCGCCGCCACGCGACGCCCGAGGCGCTCCAGGGCGTCGAGCAGGCGCGCGAAGCGCTCCCGCGGCGCCGCCTGCGCGGCGGCGTCCATGCGCGCGAAGCGGCGGGCCTGCAGGCTCGTCCGGCGGCCGAGCACCGCGACCTCGAGGTCCGTGTAGCCGTCGGCCCAGAGGTTGACCGGCAGCTCGTGGACCCGCTCCGCCGCGAGGAGGCCGGCGAGCGCGGCGACCTCCTCCGGCGCCAGGGCGCGCCTGCGCTCGGGTCCGTAGCCGGCGCCCGGCGCGTAGGCGCGGGTGGTGGCGACGGCCCCTTCGACCGCGAGCAGCCAGCCCGGCGCTTCGACCGCCTCGCCGTCGCGGCGGGTGGCCTGGAGAAACAGCACCTCCGGCGCCAGCTCGCCGCCGGCCAGCCGTTCCAGGCCTTCGGCGAGGGTCGCGGCGCCGATCCCCTCGCCGGCGGGCCCCGCGCAGAGCCCGACGATCTCCCGGGCCAGCCGCGCCAGCGCCGGCGACTGGCGGCCGCCGGCGAGCTGCACGACCTGCTTGTCGGCGCCGTCGAGCGCCAGCCGCAGGCGGCAGAGCAGCTCCGGGCGCGCCGCGGCCGGCGTGGGGGAGGGGGTCGTCGGCTCCGGGTCGCCGGCGCCGCCGTAGCTGTCGCGCAGCTCCGCGAACCCCGCGCGGCGGAAGGCGGCGAGCAGCGCCAGCACCTCGCCGCGCGCCAGCCGGAACTGGCGGGAGCTTTCCCAGATCCCGACGCCGTTGGTGAAGAGGTCGACCGCCTCGAGCCGGCCGTCGCGGCTGCACTCCAGTGCCAGGCGCAGCTCCTCCCAGGCGCCGCGCGCGAGGGCGGCGTCGAGCGCCGCGGCGAGCGCAC
>DASUNQ010000040.1:0-3434 GCA_036277075.1 Thermoanaerobaculia bacterium | reverse complement strand
CGCCCCGCTGCTCGCCGCCGGGGCCGCCGCCGGCGAGCTGTGGGCCGCGGACGAGCGCGGCGTCCACCGCTCCGGCGACGGCGGCCGCTCGTGGGAGCAGGCGGCAGCCTTCGCGCCGCCCGCGCCGTCGCTCGCCGCGCTCGCGTTCGCGCGGTCGGCAGTCAGCCGCTAGCTTCCATCACAGCAGCCCAAATCGCCCCCGCCGGCAGGTTTTTTGCAGCCTCAAAACCTCAATCAGAGAGGAGAAAGCCATGCGACAACGAGTCGGTTGGGTGAGTGGGTTACTCGCGGTCGCGCTGGTGGCCTGTCCGGTCGGGGCGCTCGCGAAATCTGAGCCGATCGACCGCGACGACTTCCGCGCCGACATGCGCCAGCTCTGGGAGGACCACATCGGCTGGACGCGGCTGTTCATCGTCGAAGCGGTCGGCGGGCTGCCGGGCAAGGACGCCACGGCAGAGCGCCTGCTCAAGAACCAGGACGACATCGGCAACGCCATCAAGCCGTTCTACGGCGAGGAGGCGGGAGCGAAGCTGACGGCGCTGCTGCGCGATCACATCCTCATCGCCGCCGACCTGGTCGGCGCGGCGAAGGCGGGCGACAGCGCCAAGCAGGACGACGCCACCAAGCGCTGGTTCGCCAACGCCGACGAGATCGCCGGCTTCCTGAGCGGCGCCAACTCGAAGCACTGGCCGGCGGACGCGACCAAGACGATGATGCACGACCACCTCAAGCTGACGACGGAGGTGGTGGTGGCGCAGCTCAAGGGGGACTGGGCGGCGAGCATCGCGGCCTCCGACAAGGTGCACGAGCAGATCCTGCACATGGCGGACGCCCTGACCGACGGCATCCAGGCGCAGCACCCGCAGCACTTCAAGGGCTGACGCACAGCGCGCCATGCGCAGCAAGGCCAGCTTCCGGGGTCACCCGATCCATCCGGCGCTGATCCCCTTTCCCTTCGCCTTCCTGACCGGCGCGCTGCTGTTCGACGCGGCGGGCCTCCTGGCCGGGCGGCCGGCGTGGTGGACGACCGGCGGCCATCTCGCGGCGGCCGGAGTGATCGCGGCGCTCGTCGCCGCCGTGCCCGGCTTCATCGACTACTTCTACACCGTGCCGCCGAAGAGCTCGGGGAAGCGGCGGGCGACGAAGCACATGGCCGTCAATCTGGCGGCGGTGGCGCTCTTCGTCGCCGCCTGGTGCCTGCGCCGCGCCGGGGACGAGGGGCCGAGCGCGGGGGTCTTGGCCCTGGAGGTCGTGGCGGTCGGGCTCCTCGCCGCCGGCGGCTGGATGGGCGGGGTGCTGGTCAGCCGCAACCAGATCAGCGTCGATCACCGCTACGCCGAGGCCGGGAAGTGGCGGGAGGAGACGGTTGCGGCGGGCGGCGGCGGGCCCGTCGTCGTGGCCAAGGCCGACGAGCTGAAGGTCAATCAGATGAAGCTGCTCCACGTGGGCGCCCGGCGGATCGTCCTCGCCCGCACCGAGGAGGGCCACGTCGCCTTCGACGACGCCTGCACCCACGTCGGCGGCTCGCTCGCCGGGGGCGCGATGATGTGCGGCACGGTGCAGTGCCCCTGGCACGGCTCGCAGTTCGACGTGCGCACCGGCGCGGTCACGGCCGGGCCCGCCAAGGAGACGATCGCCACCTACCGCATCGAGGAGCGCGAGGGCGAGGTGCGGCTCCTGCTGTAAGCCGGGCGGCGAGGTCCCCCTCGCTGTCACCTCGCTGTCACGTTCCGGCTCCCGCTCCGCCGCACCGCGTGCCGACAATGGCGCTCGATGCGAAAGGAGAACGAACCCATGAAAAAGATCCGCAGAGCGACGGGCCTCGCCGCGACGGCCCTCTTCGCCGCCACCCTCCTCGCCGCCCAGGCGGTCAAGGTGGACTCGAGCATCCCCGCCTACCAGAAGGCGGGCGGCGTCTCCGGAAACCTCAGCTCCGTCGGCTCCGACACGCTCAACAACCTGATGACCCTGTGGGCGGAGGGCTTCCGCCGCCAGTACCCGAACGTGCGCATCCAGATCGAGGGCAAGGGCTCCTCGACCGCGCCGCCGGCGCTCATCTCCGGCACCGCCCAGCTCGGCCCGATGAGCCGGACGATGAAGTCGACCGAGATCGACGAGTTCGAGAAGAAGTACGGCTACGAGCCGATCGCGATCCGCGTCGCGGTCGACGCCCTGGCGGTCTACGTCAACAAGGACAACCCGCTCGACAAGCTCACCCTGCAGCAGGTCGACGCGATCTTCTCGAAGTCCCGCGCCTGCGGCGCCAAGAAGGCGGTGCAGAAGTGGGCGGACGTGGGGCTCGCCGACGGCCGTTTCGCGCCGCGGCCGGTCAGCCTCTACGGCCGCAACTCCGCCTCCGGCACCTACGGCTACTTCAAGGAGCACGCCCTCTGCAAGGGGGACTACCGGGACCAGGTCAAGGAGCAGCCGGGGTCGGCCTCGGTGGTGCAGGGGGTCTCCGAGGACGTCCACGGCATCGGCTACAGCGGCATCGGCTACCGCACCTCGGGCGTCAAGCCGGTGGCGATCGCGGCGAAGCCGGGGGCGACCTTCTACGCCGCCTCGGCCGAGGAAGCGCTGTCGGGCAAGTACCCGCTCTCGCGCTACCTCTACGTCTACGTCAACCGCGCCCCGGGCAAGCCGCTCAGCCCCCTGGTGCGTGAGTTCCTCAAGTTCGCCCTCGCGCAGGAGGGGCAGCAGACGGTGGTCAAGGATGGCTACCTGCCGATCCCCAACCGCGTCGTCCAGGAGGAGCTGGCGAAGCTCAAGTAGCGCCAGCGTTCCGTCGGACATGTCCCCGGGCTGCGCGGCCGCCGGGCGGGCGCGGTCACTCTGCTAAGCTCGCCGGCCTCCGACCGGCGCCATGACCGAAGACGCCGTGAGCCCCATCTCCAGACCTGCGGCACGGCGCGGCGAGACGCCGCGCCGGCGCCTCGTGCGCGACCGGCTGGCGCGCTGGGTGGTCACCGCCGGCGGCCTGGCGATCATCGTCAGCATCCTCGGCATCCTGGTCTTCATCCTGGCCGAGGTCTGGCCGCTCACCCGGCCGGCCGCCGTCGAGAGGGCGGGCTCGATCCGCCTGCCGGGAGGGGTCCCGCTGGCGCTCCTCGCCGACGAGCACCGCAGCCACGTCGCGGCGTTGGAGAGCGACGGCGTGGTGCGCGTGGTGCGGACGGCCGACGGCCGGGTGGTCCTGGCGCAGCCGCTGCTGGTGCCGGCGGTCCGCTTGACGGCCGCGGCGGTGCCCCCGGAAGGGCGGTTCTTCGCCGCCTCCACCGAAGACGGCCGCGCGGTGCTGGCGCCGGTCGAGTTCGCGATCGAGTTCGCCGGCGACCGGCGCGTCGTGACGCCGCGGCTCGGCC
Source organism: Thermoanaerobaculia bacterium (assembly GCA_036277075.1). GTDB lineage: Bacteria > Acidobacteriota > Thermoanaerobaculia > Multivoradales > UBA5704 > DASUNQ01. The sequence continues at coordinate 72 of DASUNQ010000040.1, read as the reverse complement.
AGCCGGTCGTCCTCGAGCTCGACCCCGGGCGCCGCCCCCTGGGCCCTCTAGCCGCCCAGCTCGACGCCGAAG
>DASUNQ010000039.1:0-3648 GCA_036277075.1 Thermoanaerobaculia bacterium | reverse complement strand
AGCCTCGCGGAGCGGCTCGACGGCGTGCGCCGCCTCCTCGCCGCGGGCGGGCAGGGAGAGCTGCGGGACGCGCTGGCGGCGGCGCGCGAGCTGGCCGACGCCAACCCGAGCTCGCGCGAGGCCCAGCACCTGGCCGCCGAGGCGGCCTACCGCTCGGCGCGCTGGCAGGACGCGGCGGTCTACTTCAAGCGCGGCGGCGAACCCGGCGACGCCCGCCCCGAGCTGCTCTTCTACTACGCGGTGGCGCTCTACGAATCGGGGGAGCGGTCCGCCGCCGCGACCGCCCTCGAGCGCTCGCTCCCCAACCTCGAGCGGACGCCGTACGTCGACTCCTATGCCCGGCGCATCCTCGGCGCGCGCTCCAGCGGCGCCGGGGGACGATGACCGGAACGATCCATCCAGGACGGAGAACACGCTCATGAACCGCACCCTGCTCGCCGTCGCCGCGCTGCTCGCGGCGGCCGCCGCCCACGCCCAGCCCACCGTCGAGGTCGAAGAGCTGCGCTGTCTCCCCGCCGGACGCAACGGCCTGGTGCGGGCGACCGCCGCCAACGAGCCGGCCGGCGGGTCGGCGCGGCTGCAGTTCCGCTGGCGCGACCACGGCGAGATCTACTGGCTCGACCTGGAGCCGGGCGGCGGCGGGCGCTGGTGGGGGGTGCTCCCGAAGCCCGAGAAGCGCAACCAGGAGGTGGAGTACTCCGCCGCGCTGGTCGACGCCGGCGGCGCGGTCGTGGCGCGCAGCGCCACCCGCTACGTCAAGGTCAACGGCAACTGCCCGGTGGAGCTCTCGCCGCGCGAGACGGGCGTGGCCGAGAATCTGACCGTGGGCGAGAGCGCCCCGCAGCAGCAGGGCAAGACCGTCATGGGCTTCCTCTGCGACGGCATCGTCACGCGCGTCAACCACGCCGGCATCCGGCGCGCCGACGAGACCTGCCGCTCCTGCGTCATCGCCTGGTGGGCGCGGCCGTCGGTGCTCTTCCCGGCGGGCGTCGGCGGCATCCTCATCATCGACGAGGACCCCGAGCCGGAGCCGTCCCCCTCGCGCCCCTGACCTTCGCCGCGCCGGCTGGCCCGGAAGTTGCTCCGGCCGGCGCCATGCCCAAAACGCTGCGGTACCGTTCCCCTCACTCGGAGTCTGCCCACTTGCTCAAAGACCACCTCATCGAGCCGCACGGCGGCCACCTCGTCGATCCGCGCGCCGCGCCCGAGCGCGCGGCCGAGCTCAAGGCCGCGTCGCGCGACTGGCCTTCCTGGGACCTGCTGCCGCGGCAGCACTGCGACCTCGAGCTGCTGCTCACCGGCGCCTTCTCGCCGCTGGCCGGCTTCCTCGGCCGCACCGACCACGACGCCGTCTGCGAGCGGATGCGCCTCGCCGACGGCACCCTCTGGCCGCTGCCGGTGGTGCTCGACGTGCGGCCGGAGCTGGGCGCGCGGCTGCGCCCCGGCGCGGCCCTGGCGCTGCGCGACGCTGAAGGAGTGATGCTCGCGGCGCTCCACGTCGAAGAGGTCTGGGAGCGCGACCACGAGCGCGTCGCCGAGGCGACTTTCGGCACCGCCGACCGCAGCCATCCCGGCGCCGCCGACCTCCTCGACCGGCAGGGCTGGCTCACCGTCGGCGGGCGGGTCGAGGGGCTCCAGCTCCCCGCTCACTACGACTTCCGCGCCCTGCGCCTCACCCCCGCCGAGGTGCGGGCGGAGTTCGTCCTCCGCGGCTGGCGGCGGGTGGTCGCGTTCCAGACCCGCAACCCGATGCACCGCGCGCACTGCGAGCTGGCGCTCTCCGCCGCCAAGCGGGCGCAGGCGAACCTCCTGATCCACCCGGTCGTCGGCATGACCAAGCCCGGCGACCTCGACCACTACACCCGCGTCCGCTGCTACCAGGCGGTGATCGACCGTTTCCCGCAGCACACCGTGATGCTCGCGCTGCTGCCGCTGGCGATGCGCATGGCCGGGCCGCGCGAGGCGCTGCTGCACGCCATCGTGCGCAAGAACTTCGGCTGCACCCACTTCATCGTCGGCCGCGACCACGCCGGGCCGGGCAACGACGCCGCCGGCCGCCCCTTCTACGGCCCCTACGACGCGCAGCAGCTGTTGCGCGCGCACGAGGCCGAGCTGGGGGTCGAGATGGTGCCGTTCCAGAACCTGGTCTACGTCGAGGACCTGGACACCTACCTGCCGGAGGACGAGGTCCCGCCCGGCGTGCGCACGCTGTCGATCTCCGGCACCGAGCTGCGCTCGCGGCTGGCCGGCGGGCGCGAGGTCCCGGCCTGGTTCACCTACCCGGAGGTCGCGGCCGAGCTGCGCCGCACCCACCCGCCGCGCCAGAGCCAGGGCTTCACCGTCTTCATGACCGGCCTCTCCGGAGCGGGCAAGTCGACGATCGCCTCCGCGCTGTTGGTCAAGTTCATGGAGATGGGAGGCCGGCCGGTGACGCTGCTCGACGGCGACGTCGTGCGCAAGCACCTCTCCTCGGAGCTCAACTTCTCCAAGGCCCACCGCGACATCAACATCCGCCGCATCGGCTTCGTCGCCTCGGAGATCACCAAGAACGGGGGCATCGCCATCTGCGCCCCGATCGCCCCCTACGACGCGGTGCGCAAGGAAGTGCGGCAGATGGTCGAGCCCGGCGGCGGCTTCGTGCTGGTGCACGTGGCGACGCCGCTCGAGGTCTGCGAGCAGCGCGACCGCAAGGGGCTCTACGCCAAGGCGCGCGCCGGGCTGGTGCCGGAGTTCACCGGCATCTCCGACCCCTACGAGGCGCCGCTCGACGCCGAGCTGGCGATCGACGCCTCGCAGGCGACGCCGGAGGAGGCGGCGCAGGAGATCCTCCTCCACCTCGAGCGCGAAGGCTACGTGGGACCGAGCCCGCGTGCCTGAGGCGGCCGCCGCGCGCGAAAGCGACCTGGCCGCCGACCTCGAGCGCATCGAGAGCGCCCTCGCCGCCGCGGCGGCGCTCCTCGCCGGCTTCACGCCCGGCGAGGTGGCGGCGCGGCGCAAGGCCGGCGACGACCCGGTCACCGAGGCCGACACGGCGGTCGACGCCCTCCTGCGCCGCACCCTGCCGCGGCCGGACGAGGGGTGGCTCTCCGAGGAGACGACGGACGGCGCGGAGCGCCTCGGCCGGCGGCGGGTCTGGGTGGTCGATCCCCTCGACGGCACGCGCGAGTTCGTCGCCGGCATCCCGGAGTGGTCGGTGTCGGTGGGGCTCGTCGTCGACGGCGAGCCGGTCGCCGGGGGCGTGCTCAACCCGGCCACCGGCGAGCGCGTCGTCGGCGCGCGGGGTCACGGCGTACGGCTCGACGGCCGGCCGGTCGAGGTGGTCCGGCGCGAGCGGCTGGCGGGGGCGCTGGTCCTCGCCAGCCGCAGCGAGGTCGCGCGCGGGCAGTGGCAGCCCTTCGCCGGCGCCGGGTTCACCATCCGCCCGGTCGGCTCGGTGGCCTACAAGCTGGCGCTCGTCGCGGCCGGCCGCGCCGACGCCACCTGGACGCTGGTCCCCAAGCACGAGTGGGACGTGGCCGCGGGCGTGGCGCTGGTCCTGGCCGCCGGCGGCGGCGTGCGGGTCGGCCGCCCCGCGGAGGCGCGCTTCAACCGCCCCGAGCCCCTCCTGACCCGCCTCCTCGCCGCCCACCCCGCCCTCCTGCCCGACAT
>DASUNQ010000038.1:0-4264 GCA_036277075.1 Thermoanaerobaculia bacterium | reverse complement strand
TGGTGCCCTGATTACAGTGACGCCCATGCCCCGACCCTCCCGGCGACCAGCGGCAGGCCCGCGGCGCCGGATGCCCACGGTGGAGGAGACCTCCGCCGGCGGCCTGGTGGTCGACCGCAGCGCCCGCCCGCCGCGGGTCGCCGTCATCGCCCGGCTGAACCGGGCGGGACGGCTGGAGTGGTGCCTGCCGAAGGGGCACCTGGAGGACGGCGAGACCGCGGAGGAGGCAGCCGTCCGGGAGATCGCCGAGGAGACCGGCATCCACGGCCGGGTGATGAGCCCGCTGGGGTCCATCGACTACTGGTTCTCCGCCGAGGGCCGCCGGATCCACAAGGTCGTCCACCACTACCTGCTGGAGGCGACCGGCGGCTCGCTCACCATCGAGGGCGATCCGGACGCCGAGGCCGTCGACGTCGCGTGGGTGACGTTCGGTGAGCTCGGCACGCGGCTGGCCTTCCCGAACGAGCGCCGGATCGCCCGTGAGGCCTCCGACCGGCTGGTGGAGGACGGGTGAGGCTGCGGGCCGCCGCGGCCGCCGCGGCGGCCGCGGCCGGCGCAAGGGCAACGGCGCGCCGGCCGCTCCGGACGGCGAAGCGGAGCCGGCCGCGAGCGCGGAAACCGTTCCATCTGACTGCTGACCCGGAGGAGTCCCATGCCCCACCGCTTCCCGCAGGAGACGCTGCTGCGCGACGGGCGCCGGCTGCTGCTCCGCCCCTTCGCGCCCCCCGACGTCGACGCGCTCTACGAGTTCTTCCAGCGCCTGCCGGTCGAGGTGCGCCGCTTCGCCTGGGACAAGCTGGACAGCCGGACGCTGGTCGAGACCTGGGGGCGCGACCTCGATTACGCCAAGGTCTTCCCGCTCCTCGCGCTCGACGGCGCGAAGGTGGTGGCCGACGCCACCCTCCACCGCCGCGACGGCAGCCCGCTGCGCCTCGTCGGCCGCGTCAAGTGGCTCATCGACCCCGCGTATCGCGGCCACGGCCTCGGCACCGTGCTGGTCAACACCTTCATCACGATCGCCCGCGCCAACGGCCTCCGCCACCTCACCTGCATGCTGGTCTCCGACTTCGAGGCCGACGCCGTCGAGACCCTCCGCACCCTCGGATTCGACGGCCACACCATCCCGCAGTACGGCACCGACCCCGACGGCAATCAGCACGACATGATCCAAATGGTGCTGAAGCTGTAGCGGTGCCGTAGACGTAGCGCTCGAACCAGGGCTGCCAGTCGCCGCCGGTGAGCTCGTCGAGAGTGGCGACGAGGCCCTGCGTGGTCCCCCACGCGCCCGGCGATCTCGCCGCGGCCGACGGCATCAGACCTCCACCCGCCGCAGGACGACGACGGCACGGCCGGCGACCGCCACCTCCTCGCCGGCCGCCGTCTCGGCACCATCCTCCGGCAGCGGCTTGGCGGTGTCCAGCACCTCGAGCCAGCGGCCGCTCCACGGGGCCTCGGGGAGGCGGAAAAGCACCGGCTCGTGGTGGGCGTTGAAGAGCAGGAGGAAGCTCGCGTCGGCGATGCGCTCGCCGCGCGGGCCGCGGCTCGGGATCTGGCGGCCGTTCAGGAACACCGCGAGCGACCGGGCGAAGCCGGCCGCCCAGTCCTCGTCGCGCATCGTCAGGCCGTCCGGGCGGAGCCAGACGATGTCCGACGAGCCCGTGCCGCGCACCGGCCGCCCCTGAAAGAAGCGGCGGCGGCGGAAGACCGGGTGCCGGCGGCGGAAGCGGACGAGCCGGGCGGTGAACTCGAGCAGCTCCTCGTCGCCCCCCTCCCAGTCGAACCAGGAGAGCTCGTCGTCCTGGCAGTAGGCGTTGTTGTTGCCGCGCTGGGTGCGGCCGAGCTCGTCGCCGCCCAGGAGCATCGGCACGCCTTGCGAGAGCAGGAGCGTGGCGAGGAAGCTGCGCTGCCGGCGGCGGCGGCAGGCGAGGACCTCGGGGTCGGCCGTCGGCCCTTCCACGCCGCAGTTCCAGGAGCGGTTGTGCGACTCGCCGTCGCGGTTGCCCTCGCCGTTGGCCTCGTTGTGCTTCTCGTCGTAGGCGACCAGATCGGCCAGGGTGAAGCCGTCGTGGGCGGTGACGAAGTTGACGCTCGCGGTCGGCCGCCGGCCGTCCTCGCTGTAGAGGTCGGAGCTGCCGGTCAAGCGGAAGGCGAGCTCGTCGAGCGTCGCCGGCTGGCCGCGCCAGTAGTCGCGCACCGTGTCGCGGTACTTGCCGTTCCATTCCATCCAGAGCGGCGGGAAGTTGCCTACCTGGTAGCCGCCGGGACCGAGGTCCCAGGGCTCGGCGATGAGCTTGACGCGCGAGATCACCGGGTCCTGGTGGATGACGTCGAAGAAGCCGCCGAGGCGGTCGACGTCGAAGAGCTCGCGCGCCAGGGTGGCCGCGAGATCGAAGCGGAAGCCGTCGACGTGCATCTCCGTCACCCAGTAGCGCAGCGAGTCCATGAGGAGCTGGAGCACGTAGGGCTCGCGCATGTTGAGGCTGTTGCCGGTGCCGGTGTAGTCGACGTACTGGCGCGGGTTCTCGGGGTCGAGCCGGTAGTAGGCGGGGTTGTCGAGGCCGCGGAAACAGAGGGTGGGACCCTCCCCGTTCCCCTCGGCGGTGTGGTTGTAGACGACGTCGAGGATCACCTCGAGCCCGGCGGCGTGGAGGGCGCGCACCATGTCCCGAAACTCGCGCACCTGACCCCCCGCGCCGTCGGCGCGGGCGGCGGCGGCGTACTCGGCGTGCGGCGCGAAGTAGCCGATCGAGTTGTAGCCCCAGTAGTTGCGGAGCCCCTTGGCGAGCAGGTGGCCGTCGTGGACGAAGTGATGGACGGGGAGGATCTCGACGGCGGTGACCCCGAGGCGCCGGAGGTGGGCGAGCGCGGCCGGGTGGGCGAGCCCGGCGTAGGTGCCGCGCAGCTCCGGTGGCACGGCCGGGTGGCGCGCCGTGAACCCCTTGACGTGGACCTCGTAGACGATCGTCTCGGTGCGCGGGAGGGCGGGAGGGCGGTCATCGCCCCAGTCGTAACGCGGATCGACCACGATCGAACGCGGCACCGCGGGGGCGCTGTCGGCGTCGTGGCGGGCGTCGGCGTCGTCCCGGCGGTGGCCGAAGACCTCCTCGCCCCAGCGCACCTCGCCGTCGATGGCGCGGGCGTAGGGATCGAGCAGGAGCTTCCCCGGGTTGCAGCGCAGCCCGCGCGCCGGGTCCCAGGGACCGTGGACGCGGAAGCCGTAGCGCTGCCCGGGGCCGGCGCCGGGGACGTAGCCGTGCCAGCAGAAGGCGGTGCGCTCGGGAAGGTCGGCGCGCGTCTCGCGGCCGGCGGCGTCGAAGAGACAGAGCTCGATCCGCTCGGCGACGGAGGAGAAGACGGAGAAGTTCGTCCCCTCGCCGTCCCACGTGGCGCCGAGGGGCGCCGCCCGGCCGGGCCAGATCTCCATGCGCGGTCAGCGTATCGCGGCGCCGGTGGGCGAACGGAGTCGGCGGTGTTAGCGTCCGGCCCGCCGTGGAGCCTCCCTGGAGAGCCGTCCTCTGGTCGCAGCTCGGGGCCGCGATCGACATGCTGGAGAACGCCGTCGTCGCCTGTCCCGAGGAGCTGTGGGGCGACCGCTCGCGGCGGCCGGAGTTCTGGCACCTCGTCTTCCACACGCTGTTCTTCCTCGATCTGCACCTGTCCGAGTCGCTCGAGGGGTTCGCTCCCCCGGCTCCGTTCACGCGCGACGAGCTGGATCCCGCGGGAGTGATGCCGGAGCGGGTGTACACGAAAGGCGAGCTGCTCGACTACCTGGCGTACGCCCGCCGCAAGGGCCGGCAGCGGCTCGAGGCGCTGACCGAGGAGCAGGCCGGCGAGCGCCGCCGCTTCGGATCGCTCGACGGCACCGTCGCCGAGCTGCTCCTCTACACCCTCCGCCACGTCCAGCACCACGCCACCCAGCTCAACCTCATCCTGCGGCAGACCACCGATTCGGCGCCGCGCTGGGTCCGCCGGGCGGAGAGCGGAGCGTGAGCGGGGGCGTGGCACACGCCTTGCGGCGCTCCGGTGGCGAGGCCGTTCGCCCGGAGGGATCCGCCATGGAGATCAACGTCTCGAAACCGGAGCGCCTGGGATCGCTCGTCGCCGCGGGCGCGCTCCTCGCCTGGGGGCTGTCGCGGCGGTCGGCGCTCGGGCTGCTGGCCGCGTTCGGCGGCGCCGCGCTCGCGGCGCGCGGCGCCAGCGGCCACTGCCCGGTCTACGGCGCGCTCGGCTGGAACACCGCCGACGCCGAGCCGGGCCTGGCGCG
>DASUNQ010000037.1:0-4944 GCA_036277075.1 Thermoanaerobaculia bacterium | reverse complement strand
CCCTGGACGCGGCGTCGCCCGCCAGCTCCGGCAGCAGCGTCCCGTGCCGCCCCCAGGGCGTCTCGACGACCGCGCTGTAGAAGGTCTCGCTCTCCGTCGCGGGCACCAGCCTCGGCCCCACGACCTGCACCCACCGCCGGTGTCGTCCCACCGCCAACCGCAGCGGAAACGCGACGTGCTGCGCCCGCACCGCGCGCTCGACGGCGCCCGGAAACTCCAACAGCTCGAGCGCCATGGCCGGCCCCGGCGCCTCCACCGGCAGCGCCGGCTCCGGATAGCTCGCGGCAGCCAGCGCCCGCACCACCTGTCGCAGCGCCTCCGCGAAGGCGCGCGACCCCACCTCGTCCCGCGCCGCCAGCCAGCTCCGCCGCTCCCGCGCCAGCCGCACGGCGAACCCCTCCTCCCGCCGCACCCGCAGCCGCGGCGACTCCCCCTCCGCCGCCAGCTCCACTTCCTCCCGCCGCTCGAAGAACGTGTCCGCGAGGTCGTCCTCCCGCTCCGCGAGCTGCGACAACAGCCGCGCCACCCCCCCCACGTCGATCTTCGAGAACGGCACGCCCCGATTCTAGGTTGCCACCAGCAGCTTCCCCGCAGGCCACCCAGGGTGCCAAGGGTCGGTGCGGGGGTGCTCCCCCGGGGAGCTCTCCGCAAGCGCCCGGCAAGCCCACCGCAGTCCGCCTCCGACCAGGCGCGCAGCGGAGTGCTGGCGCGCGCCCACCCACCGCAGTCTCCCAGAGCGCGCGCCGGTCCCCGGGGGAGCACCCCCGCACCGACCCTTCGCCCCACACCCCTGCGGTAGACTCCCCAACCTCATGTCCTCGGCCATCAGCGCGCAGCAGCAGCGCCTAGCCGAGCTGCAAGCGCGCCTGCGCGCCTCCGCCCAGGGCGGCGGCGCCGAGCGCGTCGAGCGCCAGCACCAGGCCGGCAAGCTCACCGCCCGCGAGCGCATCGAGCTCCTCCTCGACCCCGGCTCCTTCGTCGAGGTCGACGCCCTCGTCACCCACCGCTGCCGCGACTTCGGCATGGACGGCAAGAGAGTCCCCGGCGACGGCGTCGTCTGCGGCTACGGCACCGTCGCCGAGCGCCTGGTCTACGTCTTCGCCCAGGACTTCACCGTCTTCGGCGGCTCCCTCTCCGAGACCAACGCCCAGAAGATCTGCAAGGTCATGGATTTGGCGATGGAGAACGGCGCACCGCTCATCGGCCTCAACGACTCCGGCGGCGCCCGCATCCAGGAGGGCGTGGCCTCTCTCGGCGGCTACGCCGACATCTTCCTGCGCAACACCCTGGCCTCCGGAGTCATCCCCCAGATCAGCGCCATCATGGGTCCCTGTGCCGGCGGCGCGGTCTACTCGCCGGCCATCACCGACTTCATCTTCATGGTCCAGGACACGAGCTACATGTTCGTGACCGGACCCGACGTCATCAAGACCGTCACCCACGAAGAGGTCAGCAAGGAGGAGCTCGGCGGCGCCTCCACCCACGGCGCCAAGAGCGGCGTCTGCCACTTCACCGAGCCCAACGACGCCGCCTGTCTGGTCGCCATCCGCGACCTCCTCTCCTACCTGCCGAGCAACAACCTCGACGACCCGCCGCCGGGCCGCAGCGAGGACGACCCCGGGCGCACCGACGAGCGCCTCAACACGCTCGTCCCCGAAGACCCCAACAAGCCCTACGACATCAAGCAGCTCATCGCCGCCGTCGTCGACGACGGCAAGTTCCTCGAGGTCCACGCCGACTACGCCCGCAACCTCGTGGTCGGCTTCGCGCGCATGGGCGACCGCAGCGTCGGCGTCGTCGCCAACCAACCCGCCTACCTCGCCGGCGTGCTCGACATCGACGCCTCCTTGAAGGGGGCGCGCTTCGTCCGCTTCTGCGACGCCTTCGGCATCCCGCTCGTCACCTTCGAGGACGTCCCCGGCTTCCTCCCCGGCACCCAGCAGGAGTTCGGCGGCATCATCAAGCACGGCGCCAAGCTCCTCTACGCCTATGCCGAGGCGACGGTGCCGAAGATCACCGTCATCACCCGCAAGGCCTACGGCGGCGCCTACTGCGTGATGGCCTCGAAGCACCTGCGCACCGACGTCAACTACGCCTACCCGACCGCCGAGATCGCGGTCATGGGTCCGGAGGGCGCGGTCAACGTCCTCTACAAACGCGAGCTCGACGCGGCCGGCGCCGGGGCGCCGGCGCTGCGCCAGCAGAAGGTCGCCGAGTACCGCGCCAAGTTCTCGAACCCCTACATCGCCGCCGAGCGCGGATTCCTCGACGCCATCATCGAGCCCAGCCAGACGCGGCCGCTGGTGATCCGCGCGCTGCGCCAGCTCGGCAGCAAGCGCGCGAGCCTGCCGGCGAAGAGACACGGCAACATTCCACTGTAAGATCGCGGCATGAGAGAGAAAGATCGAGACCTGCGCCGCCGCCGCCAGCGCCGCGCCAAGCGCCTGGTGAAGCGGCGGCAGGAGGAGCTGTCGCGGAAGACGGAGCGGCCGACCGCGTCGAAACGGCCGGTGCGCAAGCCGCACGCCGAGCCGGAAGCGGCGCCGGCCGCGGGGACCGCGACGGCCGAGAAAGCGGGCGGCGAGGCGCCGGCCAAGCCGAAGCGGACGCGCCCGCCGAAGGCGGCGGCGGCCGCGGCGCCCCCCGCGGCCGAAGTGCCCCCCGCCACGGAAGCGCCTCCCGCGACGGAAACGGCTCCCGCCGAGGCCCCACCGGCGAAGCCCGCGCGCAAGGCCCCGGCCAAGAAGAGCGCCCCGAAGAAGAAGCCGGCCGCGGAGACTCCACCCGCCGCCGAGGCCCCGCCCGCCGCCGAGGCCCCGCCCGAGGAAGGCAACGAGGGCGGCGGCGCCTGAGGCCGGGCGCCGATGCCGGACTACAGCCCGCTCAAGGCCGTCGACCCCGAGATCTGCCAAGCCATCGCCGACGAGCGCGCCCGCCAGAACGACGGGCTCGAGCTGATCGCGTCGGAGAACTTCGTCAGCCGCGCCGTCCTCGAAGCCGCCGGCAGCGTCCTCACCAACAAGTACGCCGAGGGCTACCCCGGCCGCCGCTACTACGGCGGCTGCGAGTTCGTGGACGTCGCCGAGCGGCTGGCAATCGAGCGCGCCAAGCGGCTCTTCGGCGCCGAGCACGTCAACGTCCAGCCGCACAGCGGCACCTCGGCCAACATGGCGGTCTACTTCGCCATGCTGAAGCCCGGCGACAAGCTGATGGGGATGGACCTCTCCTGCGGCGGCCACTTGACGCACGGCCACCGGCTGTCCTACTCCGGGCGCGATTTCCAGGTGGTGGCCTACGGCGTCGACCGGGAGAGCGAGCGGATCGACTACGAGGCGGTCGAGGAGCTGGCGCAGGCGGAGAGGCCGCGGCTCATCGTCTGCGGCGCCTCGGCTTACAGCCGGGTGATCGACTTCGCGCGCTTCCGCGAGATCGCCGACCGCGCCGGCGCGCTGCTGATGGCCGACATCGCGCACATCGCCGGGCTGGTGGCGACCGGCCTCCACCCCTCGCCGGTGCCGCACTGCCACTTCGTGACCACGACGACGCACAAGACGCTGCGCGGCCCGCGCGCCGGCCTGGTGATGTGCACCGCCGAGCACGCCAAGGAGATCGACCGCGCGGTCTTCCCCGGCATCCAGGGGGGGCCGCTGATGCACATCGTCGCCGCCAAGGCGGTGGCGCTCCAGGAGGCGCTCGCCGACGGCTTCCGCGCCTACCAGCAGCAGATCGTGGCCAACGCCCGGCGGCTGGCCGGCCGCCTCGCGGAGCGCGGCTTCCGCATCGTCTCCGGCGGCACCGACAACCACGTCTTCCTGCTCGACGTGGCCCGGGCCGGGGTCACCGGCAAGGTCGCGGAAAAGGTCCTGGAGGAGGCGGGGATCACGGTCAACAAGAACACGATCCCCTACGATCCGAACCCCCCGCTCGTCGCCTCGGGCATCCGCATCGGCACCGCGGCGCTGACCACCCGCGGGATGAAAGAGCCGGAGATGGACAAGGTCGGCGACTTCATCGCCGAGGTCCTGCGCGCCCCCGAGGACGCCGCCGTGCACGCCTCGGTGCGCGCCAGGATCCGCGCGCTCTGCGAGAGATTCCCGCTCTACGACCCGCTGATGTAGGGCTCAGCCGCCGGCCCTGGGCACCAGAGCCACGATGCGGACGGGACCGCCCGAGCCTCCCGCGATCTTCATCGGCAGGGCGATCACCCAGGCGCCGGTCGCGGGCAGCTCCTCCAGGTTGGCGACGTTCTCCAGGCCGGGCACGTCCGCGCCGTTGGCGATCTGGTGGACGATGAAGTCCTTCGACGGACCGTGATCGATGCTCGCGGTGTCCACGCCCAGCGCGCCGGCCTTGCGCTGCTCCACCAGGTAGCGCGCGGCTTCGGCACCGTACGACGGGAAATGCAGGTTCGAGGCGTCGCCCGGCTTGTCGTCTCCCAGGTAGCGTTTGCGGTCCGGCCAGCGCGCGCCCCAGCCGGTGCGCAGCAGGACGATGGCGCCCCGCGGCACGGCGCCGTTCTTCTCCTCCCAGGCCCGGACGTCCGCCAGGGTCAGCCGGTAGTCGGCGTCGGCGGCCGCCTTGGCGCTGACGTCGATGACCACGGCGGGCGCGATGAGCTGCTCGGGCGGGATCTGGTCGGCCGTGCGCTTCCCTGCCGCGAAATGGATCGGTGCGTCCAGGTGGGTGCCGCCGTGCTCCGGCGTGCAGAAGGCGTTGGCCGCGTAGAAGAAGCCGGCGTCGGTCTTGCCGTAGGAGAGCCGGTCGAGCTTGAACGTCGAAGGCGAAGTCGGCCAGTAGAGGGTCTTGTCGTCGAAGGGATGGGTGAGATCGATCACCCGCACGCCCTGGAGGTCGATCGGGGGCCGCTGCGCATCGGCCGCCCATCCCGCGGCGGGGATCAGCAGGAGCGCGAGCGGGAAGAGCCGGGTGAGCCTCGTCCGGTCG
>DASUNQ010000036.1:0-7986 GCA_036277075.1 Thermoanaerobaculia bacterium | reverse complement strand
CGGCACTGGGACCTCCTGGTCGTCGGCGGCGGCGCCTCGGGCGCGGCGGTGGCGCGCGACGCGGCGCTGCGCGGCCTGGCCGTGGCCCTCGTCGAGCGGCACGACCTCGCCTTCGGCGCTTCCAGCCGCTCCTCGCGCCTGATCCACGGCGGGCTGCGCTACCTCGCGCACGGCGATCTGGCGCTGGTGCGCGAAGGGCTGGTCGAGCGCGGCCGGCTGCTGGCGACGGCCGCGGGCCTGGTGCGGCCGGTGCGCTTCCTCTACCCCGTCTACGCGGGCGATCCGGACCCGCTCTGGCGGGTGGACCTCGGGCTCCACCTCTACGATCTCCTCGCGGCGGGGCACTCGCTGGGGCGGCATCGAAGGCTGTCCGCGGACGAAGCGGCCGCGGTGGCGCCGGGGCTGCGGCGGGACGGGCTGCGCGGCGCGGCGGTCTACGGGGACGCCGCCTGTCACGACGCGCGGCTCGTCGTGGCGCTGGCGCGCTCCGCGAGCGCGGCCGGCGCGATCGTGGTGACGCGGTGCAAGGCGGAGAGACCCGGGAGCGGCGGCCTGGTCGCGATCGAGGACACCGTCTCGGCCCGCGGCTTGACGGTGCGGGCGCGCGCGGTCGTCCTCTGCTGCGGCCCCTGGAGCGACCTGCTCGCCGGCGGCCCGGTGCGGCTGCGGACGACGCGCGGCGCCCACCTGGCCTTCCCCCGCGCGCGTCTCCCGCTCGCCTGCCACGTCGCGCTCCGCTCGCCGGACGACGGCCGTCTCGCCTTCGCCATGCCGGCCGGAGAGCACACCGTCGTCGGTACCACCGACGAGGACGACGGCACGCCGCCTGATGCGGTGCGCGCCACCCCGGACGACGTCGCGTACCTCCTGCGCGTCGCGCGCCACGCCTTCCCGGACGCGGCGCTCGCGCCGGCGGACGTGAGCGGCGTCTGGGCCGGTCTCCGCTCGCTCGTCGCGCGCCGTTCCCGCGACGGGCGAGTCCACCCGAGCGCGGTCTCGCGCCGGCACGTCGTGGCGCGCGCGGGGCCGGGGCTCTGGGTGCTCGCCGGCGGCAAGCTCACGAGCCACCGGCGGATGGCCGAGGACTGTCTCGACGCGGTGCTGCGCGAGCTCCGCCCGCGGCTCGAGCGGGCGCCGGGGCCGTGCGTCACGCACCGGGTGCCGCTCGCGACAGAAGAGCAGGGAGGAAACGCCGAGCTGGAGACGCTCGTGACGCGCGCCGCGGACGAGGAGTGGGCACTCGCCCTCGACGACCTGCTGCTCCGGCGTCTCGAGCCGGGGCCGCTCGATTACGCGGCCTGCCTCGCCGCCGCGCCGCGCGCCGCGGCGCTGCTGGGCGAACGGCTCGGCTGGAGCGAAGGGGAGCGACAGGCGCAGGTCGGCGCGTTCGCGGCGCTGGTGGAGGGTGAGCTGGCCGCCGCGGGGCTTCCCTACTTGTCCTCTTTCAGCACCTGAATCCCCAGCTCCCGGAGCTGCCGCTCGTCGACCGCCGACGGCGCCGCGGTCATCAGGTCGCTGGCGAGCGCCGTCTTGGGGAACGCGATCACCTCGCGCAGCGAGGCGGCGCCGGCAAGGAGCATGACGATGCGGTCGAGCCCGAAGGCGATGCCGCCGTGGGGCGGGGCGCCGTAGCGCAGCGCCTCGAGGAAGAAGCCGAAGCGGGCCTGCGCCTCCTCGGCGCCGATCCCTAGCAGCTCGAACACCTGCCGCTGCAGGCGCGGGTCGTGGATGCGGATCGACCCGCCGCCCAGCTCGACGCCGTTGAGCACCACGTCGTAGGCGCGGGCGCGCACGGCGCCGGGGTCGCTCGCGAGGAGCGGCAGGTCGGCCGGCTCCGGGCTGGTGAAGGGGTGGTGCATCGAGTCCCAGCGCTTCTCCTCCGGATTCCACTCGACGAGCGGGAAGCCGGTGACCCAGACGAACTCGTGGCGCTTCTCCGGCACCAGGCCGTAGCTCTTCGCAAGCTCGAGGCGGAGCGCGCCGAGCGCCGCGGCGACCGTCTTCTGCGGTCCGGCGGCAAGGAGCGCCAGGGCGCCCTCTTCGAGCCCCAGCGCCTCGGCGGCGCGCGCCAGCTCGTCCGTCGAGAGCGCCCCCTTGACCTGGAACGACAGCTCGCCGTCCTTGCGCCGCAGCGCCAGGACGCCGGCCGCGCCGCGCCGCCGCGCGGCCTCCGCCCAGCCGTCGAGGTCCTTGCGGCTCGCCCCCGCCGCTCCCGGCACCGCGAAGCCGCGCACCACCCCGCCGGCGGCCACCGCCTCGCGGAAGCCGCGGAAGCCGCTCTCGCCGAGGCGTGCCGAGAGGTCTGCGATCGGCAGCCCGAAGCGGAGGTCGGGGCGGTCGCTGCCGTAGCGCGCCACCGCCTCGGCGTAGGTCAGGCGCGGGAACTGGGTGGGGGGCTCGATGCCGGCGAGCGGGAAGATGCGGGCGAAGAGCCCCTCGACCAGCTCGAAGACGTCCTCCTCGGTGGCGAAGGACATCTCGAGGTCGATCTGGGTGAACTCCGGCTGGCGGTCGGCGCGCAGATCCTCGTCGCGGAAGCAGCGGGCGATCTGCACGTAGCGCTCGAAGCCGGCGACCATGAGGATCTGCTTGAAGAGCTGCGGCGACTGCGGCAGGGCGTAGAAGCCGCCGCGGTGGACGCGGCTCGGCACCAGGTAGTCGCGCGCCCCCTCGGGCGTCGAGCGGGTGAGGACCGGCGTCTCGACGTCCACGAAGCCGCGCTCGTGGAAGTAGGCGCGCGCCTCCAGGGTCGCCCGGTCGCGGAGGAGGAAGTTCTTCTGCAGCTCCGGGCGCCGGAGGTCGAGGTAGCGGTGGCGGAGACGGATCTCCTCGGCGGCCTCGGCGCCGGCGCGGGCGTCGACGGTGAACGGGAGCGGCTCGGACTGGGCGAGCACCTCGACGCGCTCGGCGAGCACTTCGAAGGCGCCGGTCGGGAGCTGCGGGTTGACGTTCTCGGGCGCGCGCTCGACGACCTCGCCCTCGATCTCGACCACCCACTCGGCGCGCACCTCGGCGAGGGCCGCGGCCGCCGCCGGCCGGTCCTCGGGCTTGACCACGACCTGCGCGACGCCGCTGCGGTCGCGCAGGTCGAGGAAGATGACGCCGCCGTGGTCGCGCCGCCGCTGCACCCAGGCCTGGAGCAGCACCTTGCGGCCGACGTCGTCGCTGCCGAGCGTCCCCGCGCCGCGGCGCTTCAAGGTCGTCCTCTCGCAAGTTCGGGCAAGGGGGCGGCTTGCTGGAGCCGCGCCGGCAGCTCGCTTCTCGCCACGACGGTTTGCTCGCCGGTCGTGAGGTCCTTCAGGGTCGCTTCGTTCTTCACCGCCTCCTCGTCGAAGAGCAGGACCACCCAGCGGGCGCCGCGCTTCTCCGCGCCGCGCAGGGCGCTCCCCAGGGAGCGCCGCCTGGCTTCGAGCAGCGCCGGCACGCCCGCGTCGCGGAGCGTCTCCGCCACGCGCAACGCGTCGGCCTGCAGGGCCGGCCCCACGGGAATGACGACCACGGGCGCCGGCGGAACGTGCGCGCGCCGGAATTCCTCCGGCAGCAGCTCGATCAGCCGGTCTTCGCCGATCGCGAAGCCGACGCCGGGGACATCCGGCCCGCCGAGCTCGGCGACGAGCCCATCGTAGCGCCCGCCGCCGACGACCGCGTTCTGCGCCCCCAGCCCCTCGGCCGCGATCTCGAAGACGGTCTCGGTGTAGTAGTCGAGCCCCCGCACCAGGCGCGGCTCGATCTCGAAGGGCACGCCGGCCTCGCTCAGCGCCACCGTCACGCACTCGAAGTGGGCGCGGCACTGCGCGGAGAGGAACTCCGAGAGCGCCGGCGCGGCCGCGAGCAGCTCCCGCTCCCGGGGGTCCTTCGTGTCGAGCAGCCGGAGCGGGTTCGTCTCCAGGCGGCGGCGGCTGTCCTCACCCAGCTCTTCGGCGTGCGGCCGCAGGAAGTCCCTGAGCGCCTCCCCGTAGACGGCGCGCGACGCCTGGTCCCCCACGGTGTTGAGCAGCACGACCAGGTCGGTGAAGCGCAGCTCGCGCAGGAAGCGCATCAGCATCAGGATCACTTCGACGTCCGCCTCGGGAGCGGGGTCCCCCAACAGCTCGGCGCCGATCTGGTGGAACTGCCGGTAGCGCCCCGCCTGCGGCCGCTCGTAGCGGAACTGCGGCCCGATGTAGAAGAGCTTGACCGGCGCCGGGAGCTGATGCATGCCGTGCTCGACGAAGGCGCGCACGACCGGCGCCGTGTTCTCCGGCCGCAGCGTCAGGCTGCGCCCCTTCTTGTCGCGGAAGGTGTACATCTCCTTGCCGACGATGTCGGTCGTCGCGCCGACCCCGCGCACGAAGAGATCCGTCTCCTCGAGCACCGGCGTGCGCACCTCGCCGTAGCCGTAGGCGGTGAAGACGCGGCGGGCGACGTTCTCGACCGCCGCCCAGACGGCGGTCTCCGGCGGCAGCAGGTCGCGCGTCCCCTTGACGCTGCGTACCGCGCCCGCGCTCACCGCCCCTCCCCCAGCGCCGCGAGATAGCGGTCCTTGAGCGCCACGTAGCGGCCGGCGATCTCGCCGATCGCCCGCCGCTCGTCGTCGCGCAGCGGCCGCGCCACCCGCGCCGGCACGCCGAGGACGAGGTGCCCGGCCGGCACCCGCGTGCCGGGCGCCACCACGGCGCCGGCGCCGACCTGGGCGCCGGACTCGACGACCGCCCCGTCGAGCACCCGCGCGCCGATGCCGATCAGCGCGCCGTCCTCGACCGTGCAGCCGTGGAGGACCGCCTGGTGGCCGACGACCACCCCGGCGCCGAGCCGCAACGGGTGCCGCTCGTGGGTGACGTGCAGCACGCTGCCGTCCTGGACATTGGTGCGCGGGCCGATGCGGATCGTGTTGACGTCGCCGCGCGCCACGGTGTGGAACCAGAGGGAGACGTCGTCGCCCAGCTCGACGTCGCCGGCGACGTGCGCCCCCGGCGCCAGGAAGACCCGCTCCCCCAGGCGCGGCAGGACGCCGTTGAACGGGTGGAGGGGCAAGCGTCAGCGGCCGCGGCCGGCGGCTGCCTCCGCCCGGCGGAGCGAGGTGAGGACCGTCGTGAACAGCGGCTCGAGGCGTGCGAAGTCGGCGCGCCGGGCGGAGAGCAGGAAGTCGACGCTCCCCTCCCCGGCCGGGAGCCTGAGCGCCAGGACGGTGCGCGCCGCGGCGCCCTCGCCGGTCTCCATCCTCATCAGGACGCCGCGCGTCCCCGCCACCTCGCGCACCTCGACGAGCGGCGCCGACCAGGCGGCGGCCGCCTGATCGGCGGCGCGGATCGCGGCCACGACCTGCTGCGGGTCGCCGAACGGCTGGGCGGAAGGGAGCACGTGGAGCAGCTCCGGCTCGGCCTCCGGCCGCGCGCCGGGCCGGCCGATCCAGAGCCCCGGCCCGCCGCCGGGCACCTGCCGCACGTCCCAGTCCCTGGGGACCACGACGACGTAAGGGATCGTCCGGCCGTCGACTGCCGGCAGGGCGAGCGGGCGGGCGGGCTTGCGCGCCGCCGCGGCGGGAGCGGCGAGGGCGAGCAGCGCGAGCGGGACGACGAAGCGGGCGCGCATGGCGATCGCCGGGAGCATCGCACACCGCTCCGCGGCCGTCCAAGGGGCCGCTAAGATTCGCCGGTGCGCGCGCCGGCCGCGGACCCGACCATCGACGTCGTCATCCCCGCCCTCAACGAGGAGCGGTCGCTGCCGCTCGTGCTGGCCGACCTGCCGCGGCCGCCGGTGCGGCGCGTGGTGGTCGCCGACAACGGCTCGCGCGACGGCACCGCGGAGGTGGCGCGGCGCGCCGGCGCGGTCGTCGTCGCTGCCGGACGGCGCGGCTACGGCAGCGCCTGCTTGGCGGCCCTTGCCTGGCTGCGCGAGCACGATCCGCCCGAGGTCGTGGTCTTCGTCGACGCCGACTACTCCGACCACCCCGACGAGCTGCCGCGCCTGGTGGCGCCGCTCCTCGCCGGCGAGGCGGACCTGGTCATCGGCTCGCGCATCCTCGGCCGCCGCGAGCGCGGCGCCCTGCTGCCCCAGTCGCGCGCCGGCAACTTCGTCGCCGTCGCGCTGATCCGCCTCCTCTACGGGCACCGCTTCACCGACCTCGGCCCCTTCCGCGCCGCGCGCTGGGAGGCGCTCGAACGGCTGGAGATGGCGGACCCGGACTTCGGCTGGACGGCGGAGATGCAGGTCAAGGCGCTGCGCCGCCGGCTGCGCGTGGCGGAGGTGCCGGTGTCCTACCGGCGGCGGGTCGGCGTCTCGAAGATCACCGGGACGCTCTGGGGCACGCTGCGCGCCGGCCACAAGATCCTCTGGACCGTGCTGCGGCACGGTCTGCCGGGAGGCGGGAGAGGAGGACGCAGCGATGGCTGAGCCCGTACGGCACGAGGTGGAGGTGGAGGTCCGCTACGCGGAGACCGACCAGATGGCGGTGGTGCACCACGCGCAGTACGTGGTCTGGTTCGAGCTGGCGCGCACGCGCCTGTGCGCCCTCTCCGGCACCAGCTACGCCGAGATCGAGCGGCGCGGCTGGCTGCTGATGGTGACCGCGGTCGCGGTGCGCTACCGGCGGCCGGCGCGCTACGGCGACACGGCGCGCGTCGCCTGCTGGATCGAGCGGCTGGGGAGCCGCGGCCTGCGCTTCGCCTACGAGGTGCGCCGCGGCGGCGAGCTCCTCGTCAGCGGCACCACCGAGCACGTCTGGATCGTGCGCGACACCGGCCGCCCGTGCCTCACGCCCGAGCCGCTGCGCGAGCCGTTCCGGCGGCTGGCCGGACTCGCGTAACCGCCACCAGCTCCAGGTTTTACACCGGCGTTACAAGGCGCTCGCGAGGCGCGTGCTACAGTGCCGCGGGAGGCGGGCGGCGGGGGGAAACTTCTTCCCCGTTCACGCGTTACAGCCCTCTGATGCAGGTGGACGGGACCCTCCGAGCGCAGCCCCATCCGACGAAGAAGCTCCTCTTGCGCGGCGGCCTCGCGGCCGTCGTGCTGGCGTTGCTCTACTTCCTCCTCTGCGCGCGCGACCCGCAGGCGGCGCAGGGCCCCGGCGGGCTCGCCGGCATGGCGGGGATGGGCGGCGGCTTCGGGCCGGCCACCGTCGAGACCGCGCCGGTCCGCCGCGGCCCGTTCGAGATCTGGGGCGAGTGGGTCGGCACCCTCAAGGCGCGCGCGCAGGCGGACCTCTACGCCAAGACCGCCGGCCAGATCGTGCAGGTGCTGGTGGACACCGGGGATCCGGTGCGGAAGGGGCAGGTCCTGGCGCGCATCGACGCCGCCCAGGAGCGCGAGCAGCTCGACCAGCTCAGCGCGGCGGTGGCGATGGCGCAGGCCACCCTGGCGCAGCGGCGGGCCGCGTCCGAGATCGCCCGCACCACCGCCCAGCGCACCGAGAGCCTCTACCAGCAGCAGCTCGTCGCCCTGCAGCAGCAGGAGGCGGCGCAGGCCGACCTCAAGGGGGCTCAGGCGCAGGTCGAGGTGGCGCGCGCCGCCGTCGAGCAGGCCCGGGCCAACCTCTCGGCCGGCCGCGTCCAGCTCGAGCAGACCCTGGTCGTCGCGCCGTTCTCCGGCTGGGTCGGCAAGCGCCACCTCGACCTCGGCGCCTTCGCCGCCGGCAACCAGCCGGTCTTCACCCTGGTCGACGTCTCGACGATCGAGACCACTGTCCCGCTCACCGAGAAGGACGCCGCCCGCGTGCGCGTCGGCCAAGCGGCGGTGGTCACCGTCGACGCGCTCGGCGGCGCCCAGTTCCAGGGGCGCGTGGCGCGCATCGCGTCGCTGTTCGACCCCCGGACCAACACCGCCGAGGCGGAGGTCGAGGTCGCCAATGCGGACGGGCGCCTGAAGCCCGGCATGTTCGCCAACGTCGCGGTGGCGCTCGCCACCGCCCCCGACGCCCTCCTCGTGCCGCGCGCGGCGCTCGTCCAGGAGGAGCGCGCGACCTACGTCTTCACCGTCGAGCGCGCCGCGGCGCCCCCGCCGGGCGCCCCC
>DASUNQ010000035.1:0-3532 GCA_036277075.1 Thermoanaerobaculia bacterium | reverse complement strand
GGCGCCAGGGGCAGCTCGACGGCCGCCGGGGCGATCGGCGCCACCGGCACGACCGGCCGGCGCCAGAGCTCGCGCTCGCCGCCGCCGGCGGGCGCCGCCGGCCGCACGGCGACGCGGTAGGTGCAGCCGCAGCCGGCTTCGCTCCCCAGCGGCACGAACGAGAGGTACGGCTCGGCGCCGAGCGTCACCCGCCAGGCGAGGCGGGAGCCGGCGGTCTGGGCGAGCGCCCGCACCTGCCCGGCGGTGCGGCGCGGGAAGGCGGTGAGCTGCGACTCCGGGACGAGCGCCATGTCGCGCACCTCGGCGGCGCCGAGGAAGGAGATGGTCTGCGTCGAGGCGCGCAGCCAGCGGCTCCCCGGCGGCGGCACCTCGACGGCCGGCTTCGCCAGCCAGAGGTCCACGCGCTCCCAGGGCGGCGGCGCCGGCGGCGGCCCCTCGCGGGCGCAGGCGGCGAGGAGCGCCAGCGCCGGCGCCAGGCGCCTCACGGGCGCCGGCGCGCGAAGAGGAGCCCGGACCAGGTGGCGTCGATCGCGCAGATCTTGTAGTCGACGAGCCCGGTCGCCAGGCCGGTGCCGCGCACGTCCCGCTCCCCCAGGTCGGAGGCGAAGGCGGAGGCCTTCTTCGGCCAGGCGATCCAGAGGGCGCGCAGGTCCGGGCGCGCCGCGATCCGCTCGATGCCGGCCAGCAGCTCGCGGCGCGAGCGCACGAACCAGACCAGGAGGTCGCAGCGGCCGCGCGCGCCCGGCCGCAGCGCGGCGCCCTCGGGCAGCGGCCCCACGGTCGCGGCGAAGTCGCGCGGCGCATCGATCAGCCCGACGACCGTGCCCGGCTTGATCCCGAGCTTCTTGACCAGCGGCCGGCCGGAGTAGCCCTCCATGTGCGACGGCGGCACGACCGGCTCGTACGGCGGGGCCTCGACGGCGCGCGCGAGGGCGCCGTCGATCTCGTCCCAGCTCGCATAGACCGCGTCGGGGAGGAGCTCGCGGATGCGGCCGACCTTCTCCGGGTCGCCGCCGGCGAAGACCAGCGGCAGGTGGCGCGTCGCCTTGCTCAGCCGCAGCGCCACCGCCAGCTCGCGGCCGTGCGACGGCTGGCGGCCGAGGTCGACGACCACAGCCGCGGGCGGGTCGTCGCGCAGCCGGCGGAGGACCGCCCGCCCGTCGAGCCCGGCATGCTCGGCCGGCCAGCCGGCGGCGCGCAGCCGCTCGGCCCGCTCCGCGGCCTCGGCCGCGTTCCAATGGACGAGCTGGACCCGCGGCACCTGCCTAGCTCACCTCGCGCACCCGCCGCTCCTCGACGCGCATCTCGGGGAAGCGGCGGCGCAGCTCCTCGAAGGCGCGGCGCACCTGCCGGTTCTCGCCGCTCTCCCAGTCGCGGTCGCGGAAGTGGTAGGTCTTGCCGGTGACCGTCTCGATCCCCAGCTCCAGGCAGACGTCGACGCCCGGCTTGGCCGCGCAGTTGAGCCAGGCCTCGCGGACGATCTTGGGCTGGATCGAGAAGCTGCGCTCCCGCTCCTCGTCGTTCTCCCAGTCGATGCGGTCGTCGTCGATCCGCAGCGTCCCCTCCCCCTGCCCCCGGCGGCGGAGCAGGAGCCCGCGTCCGAACTCGACCAGCCCGTCGATCGCCACCGGCCCGGCGGGGACCTCCGCCACGGGCTCCGCCCGCGCCCGGGGCGCCGGCGCCCCGCAGGCCGAGAGGGAGAGGAGGACTCCGAGCAGGGCGCAGAGGGCGGGGAGCGGGCGGATCGGGCGGGCGGCGCGCATACGGGGAGCTCCTCTCCGCGAACGGGAGGTCGCGGCAGCGGCGAGTCTAGCGGAGCAGACGCAGGTCGAGCGCGAAGGTCTCGGGCGGCTCGATTTCCAGCGTCGCGGCATCGGGGTGGCGCGGGTTGATGAGGAAGTTGCTCTCCTGCGCGACCAGGGCGCTCGGCACCTCGAGCACCAGCGACGTGCCGCCGCGGACCCACTCGTCGCCGAGCCGCTGGAGCTCGGCGGGAGCGGGAAAGGCGCGCCAGCTCGCCGGCAGCCGTCCGCGGTCGAGCCGCTCGACCTGGGCCTCGGCGAAGCCGGCCGCGCAGAGCACGTAACTCGCCAGGACGGCGCTGCTCTCGAGGTGGACCAGGATCTCCAGGATCGCCAAGGACCGGGACTCGGCGGTGTAGACGAGGCTCGTCCCGGGGCTGTTCCAGCGCCCGCCGTGGCGGCGCGCTCCCTCGCCGTCGAAGGCGCGGCCGGCGTGTTTCCGCTTGACGATCCGCCAGCCCCTCGGCATCAGGAGAAGACGCCGTGCTCCAGGCGGCCGACGAGCTTCTCGACCTCGCGCGAGCCGGTGTCGGTGCGGGCCACGGAGAGCGGCGTCGCGCCGCCGAGGGCCGGCTGCGGCGCGGCGAGCCAGGCGCGGGCCGCCGCCGCATCCCCCTCGAACAGCTCAAGCGCCTGCGCCAGGAGGCGCGAGGCGCGGAGCAGGCGGTCCGACTCGTCGGGCTCGAAGCGTCCCTGCTCCTTGCGCCGCGCCAGGGTCCGCGGCCGGATCTGGACCAGCTCCGCGAGCTCCGCCGCCGGCAGCGCAAGGTTGCGCTGCAGGTGCTCGAAGGCGCTGAACGGCAGGCCTTCCTCGACGCTTTCGAGCAGGGCGCGCGTGCCGTACACCTTGCGTCCGATCAGCACCACGTAGCTGTGCGGCCCCGGCTTGCCGCGCGCGATGAAGCGGCGATAGGCGAGGACGTCGGGGGTCTCTCTCGCGGGCGCGCTGGGCTGCAGTTCGGCCACGGTGTCTCCTCCAATTGGCACGACTCTACTCGCCATTTGGCAACACCGCAAGCCCGCCGGTCGCCGCCGGGGGCTGCCGGCGCCAGCGTTTGTGCCACCAGACCCACTGCTCCGGGCGGCGGCGGACCTGGGCCTCGATGGCGGCCGTCATCACGGCCGTGGCGGCGGTCTCGTCGGCGGGGAGGTCGAGCGCGGGGTGGCAGCGGACGAGGTGGGTGCCGTCGGGACGGCGCTCGGCGAAGGCGGGCACCACGGCGGCGCCCTGGCGCAGGGCGATGCGCGCCGCCCCGACCGGGGTGTAGGCGGGGCGGCCGAAGAAGGGGACCCAGACCCCCTCGACTCTCGTGTCCTGGTCGATGAGCATGGCGAGGACGCCGCCGCGGCGGAGCACCTCGAGGAGCTGGCGTCCGGCCGCCCGGCCGCCGCGGGCGATGGTCGTCGGGCCGAGCGCGCCGCGGACCGCGAGGACCATCTCCTGTAAGCGCGGGTCGGGATGCTCGCGCGCCACCGCCGCGAGCGGCACACCGCGTAGCGTGAAGGCGCCGCCGACCAGCTCCCAGTTGCCGCAGTGAGCCATCAGCGCGACGAGCGGCCGCCCGCCGGCGCGTGCGGCCTCGACCTCCTCCCAGCCTGCGATCTCGAGGTGCGGCGCGAGCGCCGGGAGACCGCGGCGGAGCAGGTGGAGCAGCTCGGCCAGGTTCATTCCCTGGTGGAGGAAGGCGGCGCGGGCGTGCAAGGCGGCGGCAGCCTAACAGGCGAACGCC
>DASUNQ010000034.1:0-2197 GCA_036277075.1 Thermoanaerobaculia bacterium | reverse complement strand
GCCCGACTGCGCCGCCGCCATCGCCAGGACGCCGGCGACCAGGGCGGCGAGCGTCGCCGCCGCCACCCAGCGGGTGCGCGGCAGCGGCTCGGCGTCGCGCCGCAGCACCCGCGCCGGCGGCACGCGCAGGACGTCGGCGAGCGGCAGGAGGCTGAAGAGGACGGCGACGCCGACGCCGAGGGCGAGGCCGCGAAGCAGCGCCAGCGGCTGCCAGGGGCGGATCAGCTCGGCGGGGATCAGGTCGGGGAAGAGCGACGGCAGCGCCCACTGCACGGCCGCGCCGGCGGCGATCCCGGCGAGGCTCCCGGCGAGCCCGAGCAGGACGGTCTGCCCGAGGTAGAGCCCCAGCGCCTCGCGCGGCCGCATGCCGAGGCACTTGAGGACGGCGATGGCGTCGAGGCGCCCGGCGAGCCAGGCGCGCACGCTCTGCGCCACGCCGATGCCGCCGATGAAGAGGGAGAGCAGGGCGACCAAGCCGAGGAAACGCTCGACGTCGCCCAGCGCCTCGCGCAGGTTGGGCTGCGCCTCCTTCCAGGTCTCGATGCGGAAGCTCTCCGTGGCGCCGGCCGCGGCGCGGCGGAGGCGGGCGGCGGCCGCCTCGACGCGGCCCGGCGCCTCGCCGTCCGCGAGCTTGAGCAGGAGCCGGTGCTCGACCCGGCTGCCGCGGCCGAGCAGCCCGGTGCGGGCGAGGCCGGCGCCGGAGAGGAAGACGCGCGGCCCGAGCCGGGGGGAGATGCTCAGCCGGTCGGGCTCGGCACGGACGGTGCCGGCGACGCGGAAGTCGCGGCCGCCGATGCGCAGGGTGCCGCCGGCCGCCACGCCGAGCTTCTCCAGCAGCTCGGGGGCGGCGACCGCGGCGTCCGGCGCGAGCAGCGCCGCGAGCGGCCGCCGCGGCCGCACGTCGAGAGTGCCGTAGAAGGGGTAGTGGCCGTCCACGACCTTGAGCTCGACGAGCTGGCTCGGGCCCGGATGGGCCCGGCCTCCGATCGTGCGCGGCGGCGCGGCGACGACGGTGACCAGCTCGCGGACGCGGGTCAACCGCGCGCCGGGGATCGCCGCCGCGGCGCGCTCGAGGGCCGGCGGCAGCGGGCGGTTCCCCTCGACCGCGAGGTCGGCGGCGAGGAGCTGCCGCGCCTCGCCGCGGATCCCCTGGTCGAGGCTGGCCGAGAGCCCGGCCACCGCGACCACGGCCGCGACGCCGACGGCGAGGCAGGCGACGAAGAAGACGAGCCGCCCGCGGGCCCCGCGCGACTCGCGGAGCATCTGGCGCCAGGCGGCGCCGGCGGTCACCGCAGCGCCTCGGCCGGGGCGCGCTCGTCGCGCTCGGCGGCGCGCGCCGGTGCCGGCACCTCCTCGCGCTCGATGCGGCCGTCGCGCAGGTGGACGAGGCGGGAGGCGAGGGCGGCGACGGCCGGATCGTGAGTGACCAGGACGAGGGTGGTGCCGCCGGCGCGGCGCAGCTCGACGAGGACCTCGAGGACGCGGCGCCCGGTGGCGCCGTCGAGGTTGCCGGTGGGCTCGTCGGCGAGGAGGATCGGCGGGCGGGCGGCGAAGGCGCGGGCGAGGGCGACGCGCTGCTGCTCGCCGCCGGAGAGCTGGCTCGGGTAGTGGGGGCCGCGCTCGGCGAGGCCGACGGCGGCGAGGAGGTCGTCGGCGCGGCGGCCGGGGTCGCGCTGCGCGAGGAGCTCGAGCGGAAGAAGGACGTTCTCGCGCGCCGTCAAGTTGCCGAGGAGCTGGAAGCTCTGGAAGACGAAGCCGATCTTCTCGCGGCGGAGGAGGGCGAGGCGGTCTTCGGAGAGGGCGTGGATGGGGTCGCCGTCGATCAGGACCTCGCCGGAGGTCGGGCGGTCGAGGCCGGCCATCAGGGCGAGGAGGGTGGACTTGCCGCTGCCGGACGGGCCCAGGACGGCGACGAACTCGCCGGGGGCGACGGCGAGGTCGATGCGGTCCAAGATCGTGAGATCGCGGCCGCCGCTGGGGAGGCGCTTGGTCAAGGCGCGGAGCTCGATGCGGGGGGGCTGCGTCATCGGGGGCGGAGCGGGAGCGGGGAAGCGGCGCGACGAAGGGCGCATGCTGGTCGTACGCCGCAGCGCGGCGGAGCTTACCATCGGCGTTCGCCCGCCCCCGTCCCCGCCCTCCGGCGTGCGCTCCCCTCCGGGAGCGGCGCGCGCTGTTTGGGCCTGCGGGATCTGAGGCG
>DASUNQ010000033.1:0-6605 GCA_036277075.1 Thermoanaerobaculia bacterium | reverse complement strand
CCGGAGGCGCTCGCGGTGGCGGGCGGCGGCGTCCGCCTCACCTACGGCGAGCTGGAGGCGCGGGCGAATCGGCTCGCCCGATACCTGAAGAGCTTTCAGGTAGGGCTGGAGACTCGCGTCGCGGTCTGCCTCGAGCGCTCGCCGGAGCTGGTGACGGCGGTCCTGGCAGTGCTCAAGACGGGCGGCGCCTACCTGCCGCTCGATCCGAGCCATCCGCCGGAGCGGCTCGCCTTCACCCTCGCCGACGCGCGCCCCGCCGCGCTGCTCACCAGCCGGCGGCTGCGCGCCCGCCTCGCCGGCGCGGGCGACGTCCCGGTCCTGGCCCTGGACGGCCGGGAGCTGGCGGCGCGTCTGGCCGGCGAGAGCTCCAGCCCTCCTCCTCCCCACCCGGAAGCTCCGGACGCGCTGGCCTACGTCATCTACACCTCCGGCTCGACCGGCCTGCCCAAGGGGACGGAGCTGACCCACCGCGGTCTGCTCAACCTGATCGATTGGCATCTCGCCGACTTCGCGCTCACCCCCTCGGACCGCGCCACGCTCGTCGCCAGCCCCGCCTTCGACGCCTCGGTCTGGGAGGTCTGGCCGGCGCTCGCGGCGGGGGCGAGCCTCCACGTGCCGCCCGAGGAGCTGCGCTCCGCGCCGGGCGACCTGCTCGCCTGGCTCGCGGCGGAGAGGATCACGGTCTGCTTCCTGCCGACGCCGCTCGCCGAGGCCTGCCTCGCGGAGCTGGAGGAGGGCGGGGTGCCCGCGGGGCTCGCCCTGCGCGTGCTCCTGACCGGCGGCGACCGGCTGCGGCGCGTCCCGCGCCCCGGGCTCCACTTCCGCCTGGTCAACTGCTACGGCCCGACGGAGAGCACGGTCGTCGCCACCGCCGGGACGGTGCCGCCGTGGGACGGCCCGCCCGAGGCCGCGGCGCCGCCCCCCGCGATCGGCCGCCCGATCGCCGGCCTCGAAGCCTGGGTGCTCGACGCGCACCTGCGGCCGGTGCCGGCCGGTGTGCCGGGGGAGCTGCTCGTCGGCGGCCTCGGGCTGGCGCGCGGCTACCTCGCGCGCCCGGACCTCACCGCCGAGCGCTTCGTGCCGCATCCGCTGGCGCTCGCGGCGGGCGCGCGCCTCTACCGCACCGGCGACCTCGTGCGCTGGCGCGCGGACGGAGCCGGCGGCGGCGAGCTGGAGTTCCTCGGCCGCAGCGACGATCAGGTCAAGGTGCGCGGCGTGCGGATCGAGCCGGGGGAGATCGAGGCGGCGCTGGCGGCGCACCCGGCGGTGCGCGACGCGGTCGTGGCGGCGCGGCCGTCGCCGAGCGGCGAGAACCGGCTCGTCGCCTACCTCGTGCCCACCTCCGGCGGGGCCGCGGCGGAGCTCGGCTCCGCCCGGGACGAGCTGCGGCAGCACCTCGCCGCGACGCTGCCGGAGGTCATGGTTCCTTCGGCGTTCGTCGTGCTCGACGCGCTGCCCCTCTCCCCCACCGGCAAGGTGGACCGCCGTGCCCTCCCCGAGCCGGTCTGGGAGCCCGCGGCGCGGGCCGGCGGCGCGCCGCAGGGGCTCGCCGAGGAGCTGCTGGCGGCGATCTGGGGGCCGGTGCTGGGAATCGAGGGCGTGCGCCGCGAGGACAGCTTCTTCGCGCTGGGCGGCCACTCGCTGCTCGCGACGCAGGTCATGTCGCGGGTGCGCTCGGCGTTCGGCGTCGAGCTGCCGTTGCGCACCCTCTTCGAGCGTCCGACGCTCGCCGAGCTGGCGGGGGCGGTCGAGGAGGGGCTGCGCGCCGATGCGGCGCCGCCGCCGCCGCTCCTGCCGCAGCCCGACGCCGGCGACCCGCCGCTCTCTTTCGCACAGGAGCGTCTCTGGTTTCTCGACCAGTTCGGCGGCGACGGCTCCGTCTACATCGTGCCCGAGGCCTGGCGGCTGGACGGACCGCTCGAGCCGGCGGCCCTCGGCGCGGCCCTCGCCGCCCTCGTACGGCGGCACGAGACGCTGCGCACGACCTTCGAGCCCACCGCCCACGGCGTGCGGCCGGTGGTCGGGGCGCCCGGGCACGTGCCGCTGGCGCTCGCGGATCTCTCCGCGCTGCCGCAGGAGCTGGGCGCGGCGGAGGCGGCCCGGCTGGCGAGCGCCGAGGCGCGCCGCCCCTTCGACCTCGCCGCGGGGCCGCTGTTGCGCGCCGTCCTGCTGCGGTTGGCGCCGGCGCGACACGACCTCCTGCTGGCGCTCCACCACATCGCCACGGACGGCTGGTCGCAGGTCCTCCTCCACCGCGAGCTGGCGGCGCTCTACGCCGCCGCGCGCGAGCGCCGTCCCCACGGGCTGGCGCCGCTCGCCGTGCAGTATCGGGACTTCGCGCGCTGGCAGCGCGCCTGGCTCCAGGGGGAGGCGCTGGCGGCCCAGCTCGACTTCTGGCGCGCGGCGTTCGCCGGCGCGCCGGCGGTCCTCGCGCTCCCCGCCGACCGGCCGCGCCCCGCGGTGCAGACCTTCCGCGGCGCCGACGCGCGGATCGACCTCCCCGCCGCGCTGGTCGCGGAGCTCGAAGCGCTCTCACGCCGGCAGGGGGTGACGCTCTTCATGACCCTGCTCGCCTCCTTCGACGCCTTCCTCGCCCGCCACGCGGAGCGCGAGGACGTTGTCGTCGGCACGCCGATCGCCAACCGCAACCGCGAGGAGATCGAGGGGCTCGTCGGCTTCTTCGTCAACACCCTGCCCCTGCGCGCGCGGCTCGGCGACGACCCGCCGTTCGGCGAGCTGCTGGCCCGGGTGCGCGACGGCGCGCTCGCGGCTTACGCCCACCAGGACCTCCCCTTCGAGAAGCTGGTCGAGGAGCTGGCGCCGCGGCGCGACCTCGCGCACCCGCCGCTCTTCCAGGTCCTCTTCGCCCTCCACCAGTTCGACGCCGGCGCGGCGGACGCCGGCCCCGCGCTGCCGGGCCTCGCGGTCCGCCGCCTGCCGGTCGAGCAGCGGATCGCCAAGTTCGACCTGGCGCTGCACGTCGAGCCGGAGGCGGGCGGAGCGGAGATGGCGGCGCTGGCGCGCTACAACTCCGACCTCTTCGACGACACCACGGTGCGGCGGCTCCTGGAGCACTTCCGCAACCTGCTGGCGGCGGCCGCCGCCGGCGCGGAGGCGCCGGTCTCGGAGCTGCCCATGCTCGCGCCCGCCGAGGTGCGGCAGCTCCTCTGGGAGTGGAACGACACGGACGCGCCGTTCCCCGCCGGCCTCTGCCTCCACGAGCCGTTCGAGGCGCAGGCGCGGGCGCGACCCGACGCTCCCGCGATCGTCTCGCCGCGCGGCTCGCTGACCTACGGCGAGCTGGACGCCGCGGCGGCGCGGCTCGCCCGCCGGCTCGCCGCCGCCGGCGTCGGGCCCGGGGACCTGGTGGGAATCCACCTCGAGCGCTCGCCGGCGATGGCGGTCGCCGTCTTCGGCGCGCTCAAGGCCGGCGCCGCCTACGTGCCGCTCGAGACCGGCTGGCCGGTGGAGCGGGTCCGCTGGATCCTCGCCGCGCACGGCATCGCGCACCTGGTCACCGAGACGGCGCACCGGCCGGCGCTCGGGGCGGCGGGCCTGGAGGTGATCTGTCTCGACGAGCCGGCGGAAGCGGAGGCCGGGGCGGGCGGACCGCCGCCGCGCCGCGCCGGACCCGAGGACCTGGCCTACATCATCTTCACCTCCGGCTCGACCGGCACGCCGAAAGGGGTGATGGTGCGCCACGCGGCGGCGGTGAACCTGATCCACTGGGTCAACCGCCGCTTCGCGGTGGGCCCCGCGGACCGGCTGCTCTTCGTCACCGCCCTCTCGTTCGACCTCTCGGTCTACGACCTCTTCGGCGTCCTCGCCGCCGGCGGCACCGTGCGCCTCGCCACCGACGAGGAGGTGCACGACCCGCAGCGGCTGGTCGGGATCTTGCGCGAGGAGGGGATCACGTTCTGGGATTCGGCGCCGGCGAGCTTGCAGGCGTGTGCGGGGTATTTCGGAGAAGAAGGTTCGGGTAGGGCGCAACCCACATCGAGTTTCGACAGAAGCATTGACTTCGATACCCCCCACCTGGCCTCCCCCCGTTGCACGGGGGGAGGAAGTCCGCTCTCCGGCGAACCGCTGGCTCTCTCCGGCGAGCCCTCCTCTTCCCTCCGCCTGGTTTTCAACTCCGGCGACTGGATCCCCGTCGGGCTTCCCGACCGGGTCCGCGCGGCCTTCCCGCGCGCCGAGTTCGTCAGCCTCGGCGGCGCCACCGAGGCGACGGTCTGGTCGAACTACTACCCCGTCGCCGGGGTCGATCCCGCCTGGCCGAGCATCCCGTACGGCCGCCCGATCGCCAACGCGCGCTACCACGTCCTCGACCCGCGGCTCTCCCCCTGTCCGATCGGCGTGCCGGGGGACCTCTTCATCGGCGGGCCGTGCCTCTCGCTCGGCTACGCCGGCGACCCGGCGCAGACCGCGGCCAGTTACCTGCCGAGCCCGTGGGGGCCCGAGCCCGGCGCGCGCCTCTACCAGACCGGCGACCGGGCGCGCTGGCTGGCCGACGGCAACCTCGAGTTCCTGGGGCGCCGCGACACCCAGGTCAAGGTGCGCGGCTTCCGCATCGAGCTGGGGGAGATCGAGACGGTGCTCGCGGCGCATCCGGGGGTGCGCGAGGCGGTGGTCGTGGCGCGCGAGGACGGGGGCGAGCCGGCACGCGGCGAGGCCGGCGCGCTGCGCGACCAGCGCCTCGTCGCCTACTTCATCCCCGCGGGCGACCCCGCCCCCGACGGCGCGGCGCTGCGCCGCCACCTCCAGGCCAAGCTCCCGGACTACATGTTGCCCGCCGCCTGCGTGCCGCTCGCGTCCTGGCCGCTCTCGGCCAGCGGCAAGCTGGACCGCAAGGCTCTGCCGTCCCCGTTCGCCGGGCCGGCACCGCGCTCGCTCGAGCCAGCCGCCGCGCCCACGGCCACCGCGCCCCGTGGCGCGGTCGCGCAGCGGCTCGCCGCGCTCTGGCGGGAGGTGATCGGCGTCGAGGAGGTGGGCCTCGAGGACAACTTCTTCGAGCTCGGCGGACACTCCCTCCTCCTCGCCCGCGTCCACGCCCGCCTGCCGGACCTGTTCGGCCGCTCGCTGCCGATGGTCGACCTCTTCAAGTACCCGACGGTCGGCGCTCTCGCCGCGCACCTCGCCGCGGGCGATGGCGACGGCGCGGCGGCGGAGGGGCCGAGGGAGCGGGCCCGGCCGCGCACAGTGCCCGACACCGACCAGCGCATCGCCGTCGTCGGCATGGCCGGCCGCTTCCCCGGCGCGAACGACCCCGGTGAGCTCTGGGCCAACCTGCGCGGCGGGGTCGAGTCGGTCCGCTTCTTCGCCGACGAGGAGCTGCTGGCGGCCGGCGTTCCCGCCGCGCAGCTCGCCGACCCGCGCTACGTCAAGGCGCGGGGGGTGCTCGGCGGCACCGACCTCTTCGACGCCCCCTTCTTCGACGTCACGCCGCGCGAGGCGCAGGCGCTCGACCCGCAGCAGCGTCTGTTCCTCGAATGCGCCTGGCAGGCGCTCGAGGACGCCGGCCGGGCGGGCGACGCCGCCGGCCTGCAGGTCGGCGTCTACGCCGGGGCGAGCGAGAACGGCTACCTCCATCTGCTCCTCGGCTCGGCCGAGGTGCTGCGCGCCGTCGGCCGCTACGGCGCCTCGCTCGCCAACAACCCGGACTATCTGGCGACCCGCGTCTCCTACAAGCTCGACCTCCAGGGGCCGAGCCTGGCGGTGCAGACCGCCTGCTCCACCGCGCTCGTCGCCGTCCATCTCGCCTGCCGCAGCCTGCTGGCCGGCGACTGCGACCTGGCGCTCGCCGGCGGCGTCTCGGTGCGCGTGCCGGAGGTCGAGGGCTACCCCTACGAGGAGGGGGGGATCGCCTCGCCGGACGGCCACACCCGCCCGTTCGACGCCGCCGCCGCCGGGACGGTGCGGAGCAGCGGCGTGGGCGTCGTCGCGCTCAGGCGCCTCGCAGACGCCCTGGCGGACGGCGACGCGGTGCGGGCGGTGATCCTCGGCTCGGCGATCAACAACGACGGCGCGGGCAAGGTGGGGTTCACCGCCCCCGGCGTCGGCGGCCAGGCGCGGGTGATCCGCGAGGCGCATCGCTCGGCCGGCGTGGCGCCGGAGACGATCGGCTGCGTCGAGGCTCACGGCACGGCGACGGCGCTCGGCGATCCGATCGAGGTGGCGGCGCTGACCGAGGCGTTCCGCCACGGCACGGAGCTCTCCGGCTTCTGCGCCCTCGGATCGATCAAGAGCAACATCGGCCATACCGACGCCGCGGCCGGGGTCGCCGGGCTGCTCAAGACGGTCCTGGCCCTGCAGCACGGCGAGATCCCGCCCAGCCTCAACTTCCGCCGGCCGAACCCGAAGCTCGCGCTCGAGGGGAGCCCGTTCTACGTCCCCACCCGCCTCGTGCCCTGGGAACCGGCGGCGGGCGCACCCCGCCGCGCCGGTGTCTCCTCCTTCGGCATCGGCGGCACGAACGCCCACCTCGTCCTCGAAGAAGCGCCGCCGGCATCACCCGGCCCCAGACCGTCGCGCCCCGCCCAGCTCCTCCTGCTGTCGGCCAAGAGCCCCGCGGCGCTGGACGAGGCGGCGGCGCGGCTCGCCGCGCG
>DASUNQ010000032.1:0-12416 GCA_036277075.1 Thermoanaerobaculia bacterium | reverse complement strand
CCTCGGGGCTCCCCAGCGTCCCCACCGGCAGCACCCCCTGCGCCTCCGGCGCGAGCGCCAGCTCCTGCGGCAGGTGGGCGCCGGCGACCCAGACGATGCGCTGCCGTTCGAGCAGCTCGGAGAGGCGCTTGGCCGCGCGCTCGAAACCGGCGAGGTTGCGCACCGGCTCGACCTCGCCCCAGGCCGCCGCGGCCGCCGCCGGCGCCTTGCCCGTCGCCCAGACGCGCAGCGGCACGCGCAGCCGCTCGAGGTAGCGGCGCACGGCCTCGGGGGCGTAGACGCTGCCGTCGCGCGGCTCCGGACCGAGGAGCAGGAGCACGGCGCGGCGCCGCGTGCCCTGCGCCGCGGCGATCCCGGCGACGGCGACGGCGTCGGCGAGCTGCGGCGTCCCCTCCCGCGGCTCGCCGATCCGCAGCAGGTGCCTGAGGAGCCCCCCTTCGCGCGGCAGCAGGTCCTGCGAGTGCGGGAAGACCTGCCAGCGCAGCTCCCGCCGCGCCGTGCGGCGCGCCACGGGCCAGACCACGCGCAGCCGCGCCGCGGCCGGCAGCGGCGCCACGAAGCGCCCGTCGACCTTCGCCAGCATGCCGCGCGCGCCGGAGAACATCGAGCCCATGCGCGCCACCTCGCGCCCCATGTTGCGCAGCTCGGCGGCGGCGCTCGGGTCGACGACCACGACGAGGTCCTGCGCCCCCTCCTCGATGGCGAGCGTCGGCAGCGCCTCGGCGCCGGCGAGGACCACGACCTCTCCCGCCAGCCGCTTGCCGGCGAGGAGCACCGGCACGGCGGTGAGCTCGAAGTCGATCTCCTCGGCCATCGTGCCGCCGAAGACCAGGTCGCGGCTCGCCGTCACGCCGCCCGGGAAATCGGCCTCGACGCGCAGCAGGTGGGGGGAGGCGGCGTCGAACGGGGGGAGCGGCAGCGCCGCGGGGTCGCGGACCGGGAGCGGCTTCTCGTCGAGCGTCGCGCGGAGCGCCAGCGGCGCCGCGCCCGCCGTCGCCCCCCAGGCGATCCGCGCCACGCCGCCGGTCTCCGGCGTCGCCTCTAGGGTGACCTCGAGCACCGCCGGCGGCCGCGGCAGGTTGAGGAACTGCCGCGCCCGCCCGAGCTCCCGCCCCTCGGCGTTGCTCGCCACCGCCACCAGCTCGTGCGGTGCGAGCTCGGCGCCGAGATCGACGTGCAGGGTCCAGGGAGCGGTGTGGCGGCTGCCGGCGGGACGGCCGTCGAGGAGCAGCTCGACGCGCGCCGTCTCCGGCGGCACCAGGAGGGTGACCGGCACGGTGCCGGCGACGATCCCCAGCCACAGCGAGGCGAAAGCGACCAACTTCCCGGCGTGCGGCATGGGACGACTCTCCGGGCTACTGTAACCGATCGGCTCCCGCCGACTCCATCAGTCGAAAGGAGCGACGATCATGGACAGGCGATTCGACCTCGACTCGATCTACCGGCCTCTCTGGCTCACCTACGGCCTGGTCCCGCTGCTGGCCGGCCTCGACAAGTTCTTCAACCTGCTGGCCGACTGGCCGGCCTACCTGAGCCCGCTCGCGGCCGACCTGCTGCCGCTGCGCCAGCGGCTCGACGCGCGGATCGGCCGCGAGGTGCGCCGCCTCTACCTCTTCCACGAAGAGCGCTGCGACCGGCTGACGGCGAAGGTCTTCGCCCGGCTCGGCATCGGCTGAGGAAGGTTCCGAAAAAACCGGGCCGGCCCCCGCTCGCGCGGGACGAAACGGAGGCCGGCCGGCCGCCCTGGAGGGCCTGGCCTTGCTACGGGCAGGTATCGAAAGCGTCGGTGTCCTGGATCGGCGCCGCCGAATTGTTCAGCGGGTTGAAATACATCTTCACCTTGGCGCTCTGGGTGTCGGTCACCGTGACCTTGAACTCCACGTTCGTGGTCGCGGCGAAGAAGATCCAGAAGCGGTCGAACGGCGGCGCGCAGGCGTTGAGCACCTTGATCAGGAGCTCGACGTTGCTCGCGCTGAAGAAGTAGAAGAGCCCCGAGTCGGGCGCGAAGTCGAGCGGGACGCCGGTGCCGTTGCCGCTCCCCGCCGCCGTCCGCCAGGTGACCTCGACCCGGAAGCGATCGTTGTTGAGGCAGAGTGTGTCGGCGTCCTCGACGCAGGGCCCGGTCGAGGCGCTGTTGGTCGCCGCGGTCGCGGTGTTCGAGTAGGCCGAGTTGCCGGTGGCGTTGGCGGCGCGGACGCGGAAGACGTAGCCGGTCGCCGGGGCGAGCCCGCCGGCGGTGAGCTCCGTGGCGTTGACCGGCGCGGTGCCCACCTGCACGAAGGCGCCCCCCTCGATCGGCCGACGCTCGATCAGGAACTGCGTCTCGTTGTTCGAGTTGTCGTTCCAGGCGAGGCGGATCTCGGTCGTCGAGAGGGCGGTCGCGCGGAGGTTGCTGGGCGCCGCGGGCGCGGTGCCGCCGCCGCCCCCTCCACCCCCGCCGCCGTCGTTGTCGGTGATCGTCAGGGTCGCCGAGGCGGGGCTGCCGAGCGTGGCGCCGCCCGTCGGGTTGCTCAAGCTGAGCTGCACCGTCTCGTTCGATTCGTCGGCCGTGTCGTTGGCGATGGCGACGGTGAAGCTCTTGTTGTTGTCGTCGTTGTCCGGCCAGGAGAGGGTGCCGGTCTTCGCCGTGTAGTCGCTGCCGGCGGTCGCGGTGCCGTTCGCCGTCGCGTACTGCACGCTCACCGCGCCGTCGTCGCCGCCGGTGCGGCGGACGGTGATCGTGGCGTTCCCCCCCGCCTCCGAGACCGAGTAGTTGGAGGCCGTGAAGGAGAGCGCGCCCGGCGAGTCGTTACCGCCACCGCCGGCTGCCTGGACCGTGATCTGACCGGTCATGCCCATCGCCACGTGCTCGTCGCAGTGGAAGTTGAGGACGCCGGCCGCGGTGAAGCTCAGCCGCGACGTCCAGTTGGTGCGCGGCGTGGTCGTGGAGCTGGAGGTGTTGCTCGAGCAGGCGCCGGCGCAGCGAACGACGCCGGAAACGTTGAAGTTGTGGGGGATGCTCGAGGAGGGGTTTCGCACGCAGATGGTCTGGCCCACCTGAACGGTCACCTGGCTCGGGCTCCAGCGGTTGTTGTCCTGGGCGGTGATCAGCACGTCGCCGCTGGCGCAGCTCTGCCCCCCTCCCGGGCCGGGACCCGGGTCATCGTACTGTGCCCGCGCGGCGGCGGTCCCGAGCAGGACCCACGCCGCCAACCCGGCGATCTGGAGCGACTTTCTCAGCAACGGCATGAGACGACCTCCTCGGGGTGCAGCGAAGCTCCTCCGGAGGGTACGTCCCCCGCCGGGCGGCGAAGGTTCAACCGGCGCCTGCTGGACCGCCGGGGGGGCCGGCTGCTAGAACCGCGGCGATGGCCGCCCGCCTCTTCGCCGACGCGATGCTCGGCGCGCTCGCGCGGTGGCTGCGGGTGCTCGACCTCGACACCGCCTACGACCCGGGGCTCGACGACGCGGCGCTGGTGGCGCGGGCGGCGGCCGAGGGGCGGACGATCCTCACCCGCGACCGCAAGCTCCTCGAGCGGCGGCTCGCCCGCGACCATCTGCTGGTGCGCTTCGACGCGGTCCCCGAGCAGCTCCGCCAGGTCGTCGAGGAGCTGGCGCTCCGTCCCGACCCGGCGCGCCTCTTCTCCCGCTGCCTGCGCTGCAACGCGCCGCTCGCGGCGGTGCCCGCCGAGGCGGCCCGGCCGCACGTGCCGCCCTTCGTGGCGCGCACCCAGGAGAGCTTCCGCCGCTGCCCGGGCTGCGGCCGCTACTACTGGCGGGCCACCCACGTGGCGCGGATGGAGCGCTGGCTGGCGAAGGCGGGGGTAGGACTCTAGTCGAGTCTAGTGGACCCAGGGGCCCTTGCGCACCTCGCCCGGCTCCTCGCGCACGACGCGCAGGCGGCGCTTGCGGCGCTGGCGGTCGAGCCGCCGCTCGAGGAACCAGCGCTCGACGCGCAGCCGGCTCTCGCGCAGGCCGGGGCGGGCGCCGCGCCGGGACAGCGTCCACCAGGTGAGCCCCACCGCGGTGACGATGCCGAGCAGCCCGGGGAGGTCGCGCGGCGCGCCCGGGACCGGCATCTGGAGGAAGCCGATGAAGGCGATCAGCAGCTCGAGCCAGAGGAACCAGCGCGCCGCGACCGGGAGGACGAAGAAGAGGTAGATCGTGGCGTCGCGGTTGAGCGTCGCGAAGGCGGCCACCAGCACCGCCAGCACCATCCGCTGCCCCTGCATGAGCGGGAAGAGGAAGCTCTGCTCGGACCCGGCGAGGAGCGCCCGCGCCGCGTCGACCGCCACCGCCGCCGCCCCGGCCGCCAGCGCGCCGCCGGCGAGCAGCCGCCAGAAGCGCCGGCGCCCGAGCTGGTAATACACGTCGCGGCCGAACCAGAAGACCATCAGCAGCTCGAGCAGGAACCAGAGGCTCGGCGCGCCGAACCCCGCCGCCGGGTAGGTCGCGAGCTGCCAGAGCCAGAGGCTGCGCCAGGCGTCGGAGCCGAGCCGCAGCGGCGCCACCAGCGCCGGCGCCAGGAACTGCAGGGCGAAGGTGACGAAGAGGACGGCGAGCAGGACGAGCAGGTCGCGCGGCGCCGGGCCGCCCAGCCCGAGGCCGCCCATCGCGAGCCGACCGGGACCGGGGTTGCGCGAGTACACGGGCGCGGCCTCTTGCGGGATTGTAGACCCGTTGGGCTAGAATCCCCTCCGTTCCCACCACCACTAAAGGAGGGGTCCTGTATGTCGTCCGGACGAATCGATCCCGCGCGAGGGATGTGGGCGCTCCTCGTCGCCGTCCTGCTGCTGGGAGCCGCCGCCCCCGGCTTCGCTCAGACCGACGTCACCACCAGCCGTATCTCCGGCACCGTCACCGACGGGGAAGGGACGCCGCTGCCCGGCGTCACCATCGAGGCCAGCAATCAGGAGACCGGCCTGACGGTCGCGGCGGTGACCGACGAAGGGGGCCTGTACCGGCTTCTCAACCTGCCGACCGGCACCTACACCCTGACCGCGGCGCTCGACGGCTTCGCCACCCTGCAGCAGCCCGACGTGCGGCTGCTCCTCGGCTCGGCGCCGACGATCGACTTCACCATGCAGCCGGCGCAGGTGGCCGACACGATCACCGTCACCGACACCGTGCCGCTGGTCGAGGTCACCAACACCTCCGCCTCCACGACCATCCAGACCGAGCAGATCGAGGCGCTGCCGGTGACCGGCCGCGACTTCAAGAACCTCGTGCTCCTGACGCCGCAGACGCGCCTCGACTCCGAGCGCGGCAACCTGGCCATCTCCGGCCAGCGCGGCATCAACACCAACGTCACGATCGACGGCGTCGACTTCAACAACGCCTTCTTCGGCGGCACCGTCGGGGGCGCCGAGGGGCGGTCGCCGCTCGCCATCTCGCAGGAGTCGATCAAGGAGTTCACGGTCATCACCAACGGCGCCTCGGTCGAGTTCGGGCGCTCGGGCGGCGGCTTCGTGAACGTCATCACCAAGAGCGGCACCAACAATCTGCACGGCTCGGTCTTCTATTACAACCAGCCGCAGGACTACATCGCCGACTTCGCCGACGGCCGCGAGCCGGGCGACCAGGAGAAGGAGCAGTTCGGCGGCTCGATCGGCGGCCGCATCATCCAGGACCGGCTGTTCTACTTCGTCTCCTACGACGAGCAGGCCAAGAGCGAGACGGTGCCGATCACCGCCGGGGTGCTGGACCCCGACATCTTCGCGCGCTTTCCGGTCCTCGCCTCGCCGTCCGAGTACGTGCAGACCCAGGACGGCAACGTGGCCTTCGGCCGCCTCGACTTCCAGGCCAACCCGGCCCACCGCTTCATGCTGCGCGGCAACTTCACCGAGTACGAGGGGATCAACGGCACCTCGAGCTCGCAGACGCGCACCGAGAGCTTCAACGGCATCGAGGGCCTCGACACCGACTCCTACGTCGGCCAGTGGTCGGGCTCCTTCGGGGCGAGCCTGCTCAACGACCTCAACCTCAACTACATCGAGGAGTCGACGCCGCGCCAGGACAAGGGGCTCAACCTCCCCGAGATCCAGCTCGGCAGCTTCCGCTACGGCGAGGTCGGGTTCCTGCCCATCGACCCGACGGTCACCGAGCGCAAGGCCTTCAGCGACACCGTCACCTACGCGCTGCAGAGCCACGTCTTGAAGGGGGGCGTCGATTACAACGACACCTCGATCGACCAGGTCTTCCGCGGCAACTGGCGGGGCGTCTTCATCTTCAACAACGAGGCCGACCTGCTGGCCGGCCGCTGGCGCGAGTACCGCCAGTTCGGCGGCCTGGGCGGCCTGACCTCGATCGACGCCGGCCGCGCCAGCTTCGGGCAGAAGGAGCAGGCGCTGTTCTTCCAGGACCAGTGGTTCGCGCGGCCGAACCTGACGGTCTCGGCGGGCGTGCGCTTCGAGTCGCTCGACAACCCCGACGAGCGGGTCCTGAACCCCAACGACACCAACGCCAACGGCTCGTTCAACCTGACCCGCGAGGTCCCCGACATGGACCTCACCGACCAGATCTCGCCGCGCATCGGCGTCTCCTGGGCGCCGATGGACAAGACCGCGGTGCGCTTCTCGGCGGGCCGCTTCTGGAGCCGCACGCCGGCCATCCTGCTGGCGCAGCTCTACACCTCGAACGGCCTGCGCGGCACGCAGTACATCACCCGCGCGACGCTCGGTCCCACCGGCCTGGTGACCGGAGCGCCGACCGACCCGCTGGCGCCTGCCTGGGGCGACGTCTGGAACCCCGTCGGCGTCGAGCGCATCGACTTCACCCGCGTCCCCTTCGTGCCGCGCCCCGGCGTGTTCACCATCGGCGACAACTTCGAGAACCCGTACACCGACCGCCTGACGCTCGGGGTCCAGCGTGAGGTGATGGCCAACGCGGCGGTCTCGCTCGACCTGACCTACGCCGAGGGCAAGCAGCTCCAGCGGCTGACCGACATCAACCGGCGCTACGACGGCACGACGGCCGCCAACGGGCTGCCGCGCTACAGCTCGACGCCCGTCTTCCCCTTCTACGGCCGCATCACGACCAGCATCTCGGACGCCGAGTCCGAGTTCAAGGCGTTGACCGGCACCTTCCAGCGGCGCTACGCCAACAACTGGAGCGCCTACGCCTCGCTCACCTGGTCCGAGGACGAGGACAGCGACTCCAACGAGCGGAACTTCGCCGGCATCCAGGCCGAGGACTACAACGACCTCGATCTCAACTGGGGCCCGTCGAACCGCGACCAGGAGTGGAAGGCGGCGGTCAACGGCCTGTGGCGGACGCCCTTCTGGGGGCTCGGGCTCTCGGGCAGCTTCCGCTTCGCCACCGGCTCGCCCTACAACGCGACGGTGGGCACCGACGTCAACAACGACGGCGAGGGGTTCACCGACCGCCCGACCGTCGACGGCGAGCACTTCGGCCGCAACAGCTTCCGCCAGCCGGACTTCCGCTCGCTCGACCTGCGCGTGTTCAAGGACTTCGGCCTCGGCCCCGGCGACCTGTCGCTCGGCGTCGAGTGCTTCAACTGCACCGACGCGGCGAACCGCTTCGTCACCCAGACCGTGTGGGGCAGCGCGACGAGCCCGACGCCGACGCGCGCCGGCTTCGGCGAGCTCGCCGGCGTCGGCACCCCGCGGACCCTCCAGGTCTCGGCGCGGTACGACTTCTAGAGCGGGGAATCAGGCAAACAGCAGGACCCTTCCGGGGGGGCGGGCAACCGCCCCCCTTCGTTTTTCTGCCGCAAGACATCGCCGCGGCGGGTGGAACCGTCCCCGCGTCCTCTCAGGATGTCGCCGGACGGCCTGGAGATGCCTCCGCAGAGGGGGAAGATGCGGTATCGGGACCTGAGGATGAGGTAGCGACCGCCGAGGATGTATCCGGAAGCGCTGAGGTTGTATCCGGAAGCGTCGAGGATCTATCCGGAACGCCCGAGGATCTATCCTCAAGCCCTGAGGATGTAGCCGGAAGCCGTGAGGACGTATCCGGAGCGCCTGAGGATCTATCCGGAAGCGCTAAGGATGGATCCTCCGCGCTCGCTCCCTTATCCTCAGACTCTGCTACCGCATCTCCCGCCGCTCCCCGAACGTCCTGGAGTGCCGCTCCGCGATCCGGAGCACCTGAGGCGAAGTCCGCCGGACCCTCCCCTCCGTCGCCCCTCCAATGGCCTGCGGCGGCTCGGCATTCGAGTGCGGTCGTTCCGCATTCCAAGGCGGCGGCTCCGCATTGCTTTGCGGCGACCC
Organism: Thermoanaerobaculia bacterium; assembly: GCA_036277075.1. GTDB lineage: Bacteria > Acidobacteriota > Thermoanaerobaculia > Multivoradales > UBA5704 > DASUNQ01. The sequence goes on along the minus strand of DASUNQ010000032.1, from coordinate 4,206 downwards.
CGCATTCGATTGCGGCGGCCCCGCATTCGATTCCGGTGGCCCCGCATTCGACTCCGGTGGCTCCGCAATGCCCTGCGGCGTCTCCGCATTCGATTGCGCCGGCTCCGCAATCCATTGCGGCGGCTCCGCACTCGATTGTGCGGCCCTCGTACGCCAGTTTGGCGTGCCCGGCCGGAGGAAGGAGGAGGAGCCGGCGCCGCCGGCCCCCGGCACCACACCCACCCAACCCCCCGCTCCGGCCCCGGCGCCGGTTCTTCCGCCTGGAGAAGGCTGCAAAACGCGCCGTTACCGTAACGGAAGCTCCGTGACGATACCGGGCGACGACCAGGGCGGCGAAGAGCGCGGCGTGGAGGAGGAGGGCGAGCGGCAGGTAGCGCCACCGGCCGGCCGGGTGCATCGGCGACGTCACGGGGACCAGGCTCTGCTCGAACACGAGTGGTCACCTCCTGGACGGTTGGACACCCGGCGGGGCAAGATGGATACCGGACCGGGCGGACCGCCTCTTGCATCCGTCGTTCGGGTTCGAGGAGGTGGCGATGGCGACGAGGATCGGGCTCATGGGGCTGGGGAGGGTGGGGCGGAACATCTTCCGCATCCTCTACAAGAACGACGACATCCGGATCGCGGCGATCAGCGACACCGCCGACCACGCCGGCCTCGCCTACCTGCTGCGCTTCGACAGCATCCTCGGGCGCTTCCCCGACGAGGTGAGCCTTAAGGACGGCCATCTCTACGCGGCGGGGCGCCGGATCCGCATGCTCTCGGGCGAGAAGCCGGGCGACGTCGACTGGGGGGAGCTGGGGGTCGACGTGGTGATCGAGGCCGCCGGGCGCTTCCGCGGCCGGGCCGAGATCGAGCGCCACCTCGAGAAGGGGGCCAAGCGCGTCATCCTCTGCGCCCCGCCCGCCGACCCGCCGGACCTGACCGTCGTCATGGGGCTCAACGACGACCGGCTCCGCCCCGAGCACCGCATCGTCTCGAACGCCTCGAACACCGCCCACGCCGCGGCGCCGCTGGCGAGGATCCTGCTCGACGCCTTCGGCATCGAGCGCGCCTTCCTCGCCACAGTCCACGCCTACACCAACCAGCAGCGGCTGGCCGACGTGCCCGACGCCGACCCGCGGCGCGGCCGGGCGGCGGCCGAGAACATCATCCCGCAGGAGACCAACTCCGACGAGATGCTGATGGAGCTCATCCCCGAGCTCGCCGGCAAGGTGAGCGGCCTCGCGATGAACGTGCCGGTGCCGAACGGCTCGGTCGTGGACCTCGTCTGCTGGCACGGCGCGGAGGTCACGGTCGAGGCGGTCAACGAGGTGGTGCGCACCGCCGCCCGGTCGGAGCGCTGGCGCGGCATCCTCGACTACAGCGAGGACCCGATCGTCTCGAGCGACGTGCAGCGGAGCACCTTCTCCGGCACCTTCGACTCGCTCGCCACGATGACGCTCGGCACGCGGGTCTCGAAGACGCTCGCCTGGTTCGACAACGGCTGGGGGTACGCGCACCGCGTCGTCGATCTGATCCGCCGCTTCGAGGAGCTCGACGGCGGCGCCGAGAGGCGGGAGGTGGCGTGATGGTCAGGGTCGGCATCAACGGCTTCGGCCGCATCGGCCGCAGCGTCTTCCGCATCCTCGCCGACCGCGAGGACATCCGGGTCGTGGCGATCAACGACCTCTACGAGAACGAGCAGCTCGCCTACCTCCTCAAGTACGACACCCTGATGCGCGTCTTTCCCAAGGAGGTGCGGGCCGACGAGGAGGCGATGTACGTCGACGGCGAGCGCATCGAGATGACCGCGGAGAAGGATCCGGCGGCGATCCCCTGGGGGAGGTTCGGGGTGGACGTGGTCGTCGAGTCGACCGGCGTCTTCACCAAGCGCGACCTCCTCGCCAAGCACCTCGCCGGCGGCGCCAAGAAGGTGATCCTGACCGTCCCCGCCAAGGACGAGATCGACGCCACGATCGTCGTCGGCGTCAACGACGCGACCCTCCGCCCCGAGCACCGGCTGGTCTCGAACGCCTCCTGCACCACCAACTGCCTGGCGCCGCTCGCCAAGATCCTCGACGACGCCTTCGGCATCGAGGAGGGCTTCATCACCACCGTCCACGCCTACACCAACGACCAGCGCCTGGCCGACGTGCCGCACAAGGACCTGCGCCGCAGCCGCGCCGCGGCGCAGAACATCATCCCGACGACGACCGGCGCGGCGCGCGCGGTAGGCAAGGTCATGCCGCACCTCGAGGGCAAGCTCGACGGCCTGGCGATGCGCGTGCCGGTGCCGGACGGCTCGATCGTCGACCTGGTGGCGAGGCTGCGCGCGCGCCCCGGCGTCGCCGAGGTCAACGCCGCGGTGCGCGCGGCGGCGGCGGGGGAGCTCGCCGGGATCGTCGAGTACAGCGAGGTGCCGCTCGTCTCCTCGGACGTCATCGGCAACCCGCACTCCTCGGTGTTCGACGCCCTCTCGACCACCTCGATGGCGGACGGCTTCGTCCGCGTCGTCGCCTGGTACGACAACGAGTGGGGCTACTCGAACCGCGTCGTCGACCTGATCGAGCGGCTGGCGGCGATCTCTGCCGAGGCGGGCGCGGCGCGGCAGACCGAGCCCGCCAACGCGGCGGTCTAGCTCCCAACATGCCGCGGCGGGTGGGGATCCTGACCGGGGGCGGCGACGTCCCCGGCCTCAACACGGCGATCAAGGGGTTCGTGCGGCGGATGGAGGAGGCCGGCTGCGAGGTGGTCGGCCTGCGCCGCGGCTGGGCCGCCCTCCTCCACATCGTCCCCGCCCGCGAGGCCGACAACTCGGCCTGGCTCCTGCCGCTCACCCGCGCCAACACCCGCACCATCGACCGCAGCGGCGGCACGGTCCTCCACACCTCGCGCATCAACCCGGCGATCGTCCGCGCCGAGGCGGTGCCGGAGCACCTCGCCGGGCGCGGCGCCCCGCTCGGCGGCGGCCGCGTGGACCTGACGGCGGCGGCGCTCGAGACGTTCGAGTTCCTCGGGCTCGAGGCGCTGGTGGCGATCGGCGGCGACGGCACCCTCACCTTCGCGCGCCGGCTGCACGGCGAAGGGGCGCCCGTCCTCGGCATCCCGAAGACCATGGACAACGACGTCTTCGGCACCGACTACTGCATCGGCTTCTCGACCGCGATCACCCGCTCGGTCAACTTCATCAACGACCTGCGCACCGTCGCCGGCTCGCACGAGCGCTTCCTGGTGGTCGAGCTCTTCGGCCGCTGGTCGGGGGAGACCTGCCTGCTGTCGTCCTACCTCGCGGCGACCGACCGGGCGCTGATCGCCGAGGTGCCGTTCGAGCCGCTCGCCGTCGTCGAGCTCCTCGCCGCGGACAAGCGGGCGAACCCGAGCAACTACGCCGTGGTGGCGGTCTCCGAGGGGGCCTATCCGGTGGGCGGGCAGCCGTTCGAGACCGGCCAGGCCGACGCGGTCGGCAACCGCGAGCTCGGCGGCGTCGGGCGCCACCTGCGCGAGGTGCTGCAGGACGGGACGGGCGATCGGGTGATCTACCAGCGGCTGGGATACCTCATGCGCTCCGGCCCCCCGGACTCCCTCGACCGGCTGGTCGCCAACAACTTCGCCAACCTCGCCGCCGACCTGATCCTCGACGGCAAGGCCGGGCGGATGGCGGCGGTCGACGGCGGCCGCTACGCGACGGTGCCGCTCGAGCGGGTGGGCGAGGGCACCAAGCAGGTCGACGTCGCGCGCTTCTACGACCGCGCCGCGTACCGGCCGAAGATCACCCGCGTCCTCGGCCTGCCGATGTTCCTGCACTAGGCGCGGGAGCTCCCGCGCCGGGCTCCGATCGAGCCGTCACTCGATCGTGAAGCGGTAGGTCTCGACCTTCTCGCGGCGGGCGCCCTCGAGGCCGTAGACCTCGAGGGCGTAGGCCCCCTTGGCCAGCGCCGGCCGGGGCAGGTGGAGCGTGAAGGTGAGGTCCCGCTCGAGCAGGCCGCGGGCGCTCCAGACCTGCTTGCCGGCGGCGTCGCGCAGCTCGACCGCGTGCTCGCGGAAGGGGGAGGGGTCGGCCAGGTTGAGGATCAGGGTGACGCCGCCGGCGCTCGCCGGCAGGGCGATCGTCTTGCCCGTCTCGCCGGCCCCGCGCAGCACGTCCTGGCCGGGGGGCATGAGGTCCTCGACCAGCGGGTTGAGCTGCGGGCCGCCGGCGCCGGCCGGGCCGGCCTGCGCGAGCTG
>DASUNQ010000031.1:0-3266 GCA_036277075.1 Thermoanaerobaculia bacterium | reverse complement strand
GCAGGGAGTGGCAGCCGAGGTCGAGGAGGTTCTCGTCGGCGCCGATGCGCCGGCGCTCCAGCAGCTCGGCGCAGACGCCGGCCACCATCTCCTCGACCGGCCCGCGCGGCGCCGCCCAGCCCTCCTCCTCCGCCGGCGGCTGCGGCGGCGGCAGGGCCCGGCGGTCGAGCTTGCCGTTGGCGTTGAGCGGCAGCCTCTCCAGCGTCACGTACGCCGACGGCACCATGTACTCGGGCAGCTCGGCGCCGAGCCGCCGGCGCAGCTCCGCGGCCGGCGGCGCCGCGCCGTCCGGCGCCACCAGGTACGCCACCAGCCGCCGCTCCTCGGCGCCCTCCCCCGCGGCCACCACCACCGCCTCGCGCACTCCCGGGCAGCGCGCCAGGGCCGCCTCCACCTCTCCCAGCTCGACGCGGAAGCCGCGCACCTTCACCTGCTGGTCGGCGCGCCCGAGGAACTCCAGGTTGCCGTCCGACCGGAAGCGGACGAGGTCGCCGGAGCGGTAGAAGCGCGCCCCGGGCTCGCCGGCGAAGGGGTCGGGGAGGAAGCGCTCCGCCGTCAGGTCCGGCCGCGCCAGGTAGCCACGCGCCACGCCGTCGCCGCCGATGAAGAGCTCCCCGGGAGCGCCGGCGGGGACCGGCCGCAGGCCGCGGTCGAGGACGTAGAGCCGGTTGTTGGCCGAGGCTCTGCCGATCGGGAACGCGCCGGCGCCGGCCGCCGCGCCGCCGTCGACCTCGAAGAGCGACGAGTTGACGGCCGTCTCGGTGGGGCCGTAGCCGTTGAAGATCGCGCAGCCGGCGCCCACCAGCGGGCGGGCGGCGGCGACCAGCGCCGCGGTCAGCTCCTCGCCGCCGAGGTGGAGCACCTCAAGACCCGGCAGCGGCTCGCCCAGCGCCGTCACCTCCCGCCAGAACGCGGGGGTCGTGTGCACGGTGTTGACGGCGTCGCGGCGCGCCTGCCGCGCCCAGCGCCGCGGCTCCCCGCGCCCGGCGCGGTCCTGGAAGACGAGCGTGCCGCCGGCGAGGAGCGTCGTCAGGACCTCGAAGACGCCGAAGTCGAACCAGTAGGAGAGCGTCTGCAGAACCCGGGAGCGCTCGCCGAGCCGGAGCGCCTCGACCCCCCAGAGCAGCACGGGGACCAGGTGGCGATGCGCCAGCGCCACCCCTTTCGGACGGCCGGTCGAGCCGGAGGTGTAGATGACGTACGCCAGCTCGTCGGGATCGGCGGGGCGCGGCGTGGCTTCTTGCCCCGTCTCCGGCAACGCGTCGAGGCAGACGAGGTGGCGGAGCGAGGCGACCCGCTCGACAATCTCCGCGGCGCGGGCGAGGTGCCGCCCCTCGACGACCAGCGCCGCCAGCCCGCACTCCTCGGCGATCAACGCGATCCGCTCGCGGGGCCAGGCGGCGTCGAGCGGCACGAAACCGCAGCCCGCCTTCCAGATCCCCAGCAGCCCCACCGGCAGGGCGTGGTCGTGGTCCACTATCAGACCGACCAGACGGTCGCCGCCGGCGTCGAGGGCCGCGAGCCGCCGCGCCAGGCGTACGGCTGCGCGCTCCAGCTCACCGTAGCTCAGCTCCCGGCCGTTGCCGGCGGTCGCCGTCCGCTCCGGCCAGCGGGCGGCCCGCGCCGCCAGCAGCTCGTGCACCGTGCCCTCCGCCGGGTAGCGGCGCTCGCCGCTCCACTCCGCCAGCAACCGCTCCTCGGCGGCGGTCAGGAAAGACAACTCCGAGACCGCCCGCGCGGGGTCGGCCGCCACGGCGCCGAGCAGGACCTCGAAGGCGGCCGCCATCCGCTCAGCGGTCGCCGCCGCGAAGAGGTCGGAGCGGTAATGGAGCCCCACGATCAGGGCGTCGCCCGCGTCGGTGACCTCCAGCTCCAGGTCGGAGCGCGCGAAGCGTCGCTCGACGGGGAAGAGCTCCATCGCCATCCCGCGCGCGGCGAAGCGCAGACCGCGGCCGTCCGCCGTCGGCGCGACGGCCGCCGGCCGCTGGGGGCGCTGGAAGATGAAGGTCACGTCGTAAAGCGAGGGGCGCGCGCCGTCGCGCTCGGCCTGCAGCCTCCGCGCGAGGATGTGCGCCGGGTAGTCCTGGTGCGCGAGGGCGGCCGCGGCGCGGCGGTGCGCCGCGGCAAGCACCTCGAGGAAGCTCGGATCTCCCGCCAAGTCGGCGACGAGCGGCAGCGGGTTGAAGAAGCAGCCGACGACCCCCGCCAGCTCCGGCCGGCCGCGGCCGGCCGCGTGCCCGCCGACGGCGAAGCGCGGCTGTCCCGTGTAGCGGTGGAGGAGGACCTGGAAGGCGGCGAGCAGCAGGGCGTGGAGCGTCGCGCCGCGGCCGCGGGCGACCTCGCGCAGCCGGCGCGTCAGCGCGCCGTCCGCCGTGAATCCCGCGCGGCCGCAGGGCGGGAGCGGCAGCCGGGCCCGCGTGCGGTCGACGGGCAGCTCGAGCGGCGGCAGCTCGCCCGCCAGCTCGTCGCACCAGAAGCGCCAGAACTCGTCCCCCGCCGGTCCGGCGAGGAGCTCCTCCTGCCAGCGCACGAAATCAGCGTAGCGAAAGAGGAGGGGCGGCAGCGCGGGGTCCTCGCCCCGGCAGAGCGCGCCGTAGACCGCCGCCAGCTCGTCGAGCAGCACCCAAAGCGACCAGCCGTCGATCACCAGGTGATGGGCGGCGAGCAGCAGCAGGTCCCCGCCGGCGGCGCCGCGGAAGAGGGTCGCCCGCGCCACCGGCCCGGCGGCGAGATCGAGGGAACGATGCGCCTCCTCCGCCAGCCCCGCCTCCAGCTCCGCCTTCCCCCACACCTCGCTTTCGACCACGGCGAAGCCGATGCGCGCCTCCTCCTCCACCCGCTGGACGGGGATGCCGTCGCGCCGGTGGAAGGTCGCGCGCAGGACGGCGTGGCGCCGGGCGAGCCGCTCGAGCGCCGCGCGCAACGGCGCGACCTCCACCGCGCAGCCCAGCCGCACCGCAACGGCCACGTGGTAGGCCGTGCTCCGCGGGTGCCGTTCCTGGAGCACCCAGCGGCTCTGCTGGATCCACGAGAGCGGGTGCTCGGCCGGCTCTTGCGCCGGCGCCGCGGCGCCGCCCGCCGGCGCGGAGGCCGCGGACAGCCCGGCGAGGACCTGGCGCGCGAGGTCGGCCAGGCTCGCGGTCTCCAGCAGGTCGGGCGCGGCGAGCGAGACTCCGAGGTCCGCCTCCAGCTCGTGCCGCAGCTCGATCGCCGCGAGCGAATCCAGCCCGAGGGCGGCGAGCGGCAGGTCGGGATCGATCCGCCGC
>DASUNQ010000030.1:0-8167 GCA_036277075.1 Thermoanaerobaculia bacterium | reverse complement strand
ACCCCGCCGTCGTCCTCTCGCTCGGCCAGGCCCTCGGCTTGCCGGCGGAGCTGGCAGCGGCGCTGCCGCCGGCGTTCCTCGTCGAGGAGCCCGCCGCCGCCGAGCGGCTGGCGCGCGCCTACCCCGGCGTCGCCTTCCTCTCGCGGCACGGGGTCTGGGTCGCGGGGGGGACCTTCCACGTCGAGGGGGAGGTGGCGGCGCCCGGCGTGCTGGAGCGCCGGCGCGAGCTCGGTCGGCTCGACCGTGAGGTGCCGCGGCTCGAAGCGCGGCTCGGGGAAGCCGCGGAGCTCCTCGGGCGGCGGGTCTCCGCGCGCGCCGCCCTGGCCGGCGACGCCAACCGCCTCCACGGCGAGGTGGCGCAGCTCCGCCAGGAGCTGGCGGTCGCCGGGGCTCGCCTGGAGGACGCGACGCACCGCCACCACCGCCTCGGCAACGAGACCGAGACCCTCGGCACCGAGCGCGACGAGGTGGGACGCGAGCTGGCGCGCACCGCCGCCCGCCGCGAGGGGCTGGCGCGCGAGCTGGCCGAGGCCGAGGGGGCGATGCGCGCCGCCGACGAGCGGCTCACCGCCGCGCACGCCGAGGTCGAGGCCGCGAAGGGCGGGCGCGAGAGCCTGCGCGCCGAGAGCGCCGGCCGCAAGGGGCGGCTGGAGCTGCTCTCCGAGCGCGTCGCGGCGGTCGAGAAGGAAGCGGCGCGCCTCGGCGCCGAGCTGGACGAGGGGAACCGGCAGGTGGCCGCCTGGGACGACGAGTCGGCTCGCCTCGCCGCGCGGCGGACGCAGCTCGCCGCCGAGATCGACACGGCGGAGGCCGACCTCCAGGAGGCGCTCGAGCTTCGAGCGGCCGCCGAGGAGGGGGTGCTCGCCGAGCAGGCGCGGCTCGACGCCGAGCGGCAGGCGGTCCAGCTCCTCGAGACGCGGATCGCCGCGGAGCGGGAGCGTCGCGACGGGGTGCGGCACGAGGTCGAGGAGCTGCGCGTCGACCGCGCCCGCCTCGAGCAGGACGCCGAGCACCTGCGCGCCGGCTTCCACGAGGAGTTCGGGCGCGACCTGCCGGACGCCGCCGCGGCCGCGGTCGGCGCGCCGGCGCCGGCGGAGCTCGCCGAGTCGGAGGCCGAGCTGGCGCGCTGCAAGGCGACCCTCGAGCGCCTCGGCCCGATCAACGCCCTCGCCGTCGAGGAGCACGACGGGCAGGAGCAGCGGCTCGCGTTCCTCACCGCCCAGCGCGCCGACGTCGCGGGCTCGGTCGAGAGCCTGCGCGCCACGATCCGCGAGATCAACCAGGCCTCGAGCGCGCGCTTCCTCGAAACCTTCACCGCCGTCAACCGCCACTTCGGCGACGTCTTCGCCCAGCTCTTCCGCGGCGGCGAGGCCGAGATGCGCCTGATGGACGAGGAGGACGTCCTCGAGTGCGGGCTCGAGATCGTCGCCCGCCCGCCGGGCAAGCGCCTGCAGAACCTGATGCTCCTCTCGGGCGGCGAGAAGGCGCTCACCGCCATCGCCCTCCTCTTCGCCCTCTTCCGCGCCAAGCCCTCGCCCTTCTGCATCCTCGACGAGGTCGACGCCCCCCTCGACGACGTCAACACCCGCCGCTTCGTCGAGCTGCTGCGCGAGATGTCCGGCGAGACGCAGTTCCTGGTGATCACCCACAACAAGATCACCATGGAGGTCGCCTCGACCCTCTACGGCGTGACGATGGAGGAGAAGGGCGTCTCGAAGCTCGTCGCGGTCCAGCTCGAAGAGATCCAGCCCGAGGCGCGGCGGGCGACGGCCTAAAGCGCGAACGTCTTCGCGCCGGGCTCCGGCGCGCACGGCAAGGATGTTGCACCGAGGTCGGGGCCTCCTGAGAGGTGCTCCGATGCGTAAGTTGATCCTGTCCGCTGCCGCCCTCTTCCTCCTCGCCGTCGTTCTCTTCACCTGCGGCCGGCCCGACGACAACGGGGACGACGCCGCCACGCGGCCGGCCGTGACCCAGCCGGAGCCGGCCCCGCAGCCGCCGCGGCGGGTCTCCGCCCCTTCGGTGGGCTTCCAGCGCTTCGACCCGGCCGTGCTGGAGCACTACCGGCTCGACCCGGCCTGGCGCGCCGCCGCCGAGCGCGACCGCCTGGCCCGGGTTCCCGGCGGTGCCGCGCGCCCCGGCGCGCCGGCTCCGGTCGCGCCGACGACCGAGCCGCCCCCTCCGCTCACCACCGCCGTCCCGCTCACCACGAGCGTCCCGGAAGATGAGGAGGCGGGCGAGCCGGGTATGCTCGCCGCGCAGGTTCTCCTCGGCCGTGCCGGCTTCTCGCCTGGGGTGATCGACGGGCGCGGCGGACAGAACACCGACAAGGCCCTCTACTGGTTCCAGTTCGCCCGCGGCCTGACCCCCACCGGGACCCTGGACGACCCCACCCGGCGCGAGCTCGAGCGCGCCGGTGGCGGCGGCGCGGTCGTCGACGTGGAAGTCACGGCGGAGGACGTCGCCGGCCCCTTCACCGAGGTCCCCGAGGACGTCTACGAGCAGGCCGAGCTCGAATGCCTCTGCTACGCCTCAGCCGTCGAGGCGATCGCCGAGCGCTACCACACGACGCCCGAGCTCCTGGCCGAGCTCAACCCGGACGCCGACCTCGACGCTCTCGCCGCCGGCGCGCGGCTGCGCGTCCCGAACGTCGAGCCCCTCGCCCGCGGCAACCAGCGCGCCGCCGGCGCCGCCGGCCAGGAGGTCGCCCAGCTCGTGGTCTCGAAGCGCGGCTTCTACACCCAGGCGCTCGACGGCCAGGGCCGCATCCTCTACCACTTCCCTTCGACCATCGGCTCGAAGTACGACCCGTCGCCGCAGGGGCAGTTCAAGGTCACCGGCGTCGCCTTCAACCCGCCGTTCCATTACCAGCCGACGCTCTTCCACGAGGTGCCGGACGAGGAGCCGGAGGCGCAGCTCCCGGAGGGCCCCAACTCACCGGTCGGCCTGGTCTGGATCGACCTCTCGAAGCCGCACCACGGGATCCACGGCACCGCCGTGCCCGAGACGATCGGCTACACCAGCTCTCACGGCTGCATCCGCCTGACGAACTGGGACGCCCTCTTCCTCGCCCGCCGCGTGCGCCCCGGCGTGCCCGTGCACTTCCGCGAGTAGGAAGCGGCTGGGGCGGCCGCGTGGGCACGCCGCCCGTTGCGCGGGCCGCCGCGCATCCCCTACAATCCCCGAGGTTTCCGGGAGAGATCCCGCCCCACGCGGCCCGCCGCGCGCCCACCCCGAGCCGACGTAGCTCAGTGGTAGAGCAGCTGATTCGTAATCAGCAGGTCATCGGTTCAAATCCGATCGTCGGCTCCAGCAGAATCAATGATTCGAGCGGTTCGGCGGTCGGCCAGGAACCCAGCCGGGCAACGCGGCCGCCTGCTCCACCCAGGTCGCCATCTGCGCCTCGTCGAGATCGTCCTCGTGGATGTCGATCCAGCGCGCGTCCTTGTCCGTGCCTCCGGGTGGAACCGGTCGCAGCGACGTGCCGCGGAAGAAGGTCACCTTGACGTAGTGGGTGAAGACGTGGAACGACAGGAACCAACCCTGGCCCTCGCTGCCGTAAAACGGCGAGTTCCACTTGACGGCCTTGCGCACGTTGGGCACGTTGCGCACGATGAGCGCGTCGAGGCGCTTCCCGATGGCGCGCTTCCAGCCCGGCATCGCGGCGATGTACGCCTGCACCGGGGCGTCGCCGTCCGCCTTCGCGATCTGCGGATTGCCGCCCGAGAGGAGGACGGGGGGCTTGGCCTTCGCGCCTGCCTTCGCCGGCGGGCCGTTCCGGGCCACCGCGGCCTTGACGAGCGCCTTGAACGCGCCCGCGTCGACCTTCTCCCCTTCGTGGATGTCGATCGCCCTTCGCGTGTTGCCTTCCAAGCTGGAATTGAAGAGGCGCGACGGGTCTGGGATGCCGGCCCCCCGGGCGAACGTGAGCTTCACGACCTTCGTGTACGCCTCCCCGGTACAGACGATTCCGTGATGCGACCAGACCGGATTGCTCCACTTCCACTCCTCGGTCATCTCGGGGTCGGCTTCCAGGATCAGCGCCCGCATGCGGGCCAGGGTCTCCCCGCGCCATCCCCCCAGGTCGCGAATCCGCTGGTCGATGAGCCGGGAGGCGGGGCCGGGACCTTTCATCGCCGGCTTGGCGGGCCCCTTGCCGCTTGGCCGTTTCGCTACCGTCCTGTCTTTTCCCTTTTTCATCTTCCGCTCTCTCCCTATCTTGATCTCGTTTGCTCTCTTGGGCATCAAGTCCGAGGTGTCATGATACGTTGGCTCGGGGCGCTAAGTCTCTCGTAGGGCGAGGCTTGGGGCCTCCTGAAATCGTTTCCTCCAGGCCGGAGGAAACATTCCCTGGCCCGGGGAAAACGTCCTCCGGACCGAGGAAACATCTTTTCGGACCGGGAAGACTTCTTCCGGACCGGAGAAAAGATCTTTCGGACGGGAGGAAATATCCTCAAGGCTAGAGGAAACATCCTTCGAGACGGAGGAAACATCTTCTGGTCCGGAGGAAAGATCCTCCGGTCCGGAGAAACATCCTCTGACCCGGAGGATGAATCTCCGGGGCCGAAAATGCCGTGGCGGCCGTCCGCGACGCCTCCTGGAGACCGGACGCGGACGGGTAGACTCTCGCCCGTGTCGCGCCAGCGTCCCGCGCTCGCCCTCCTCCTCTCCATCACTTGCGGCTGCGTGCCGCTGCGCCCCTTCGCCGACGTCCAGCGAGAGGCGCCGGCGGCGCATTTCCTGGAGGCGGACGGCGGGCTCGTCTACGTCGAGCAGGCGGGGGAGGGGGAGCCGGTCTTCCTGCTCCACGGCTTCGCGGAGTCGACCTATACCTGGCGCAAGGTGCTGCCCGGCCTGGCGGCGACGCACCGGGTGGTGGCGCTCGATCTCTACGGCTTCGGCTACACGCGCCGGCCGCAGGACCCCGCCCGCTACCGCCGCGACGGGCAGGTGGCGCTGCTGCTTGCGGTCATGGACCGCCTCGGCTTCGAGCGCGCGCATCTCGTCGGGCACTCCTACGGCGGCGCGATCTGCCTGGCGCTCGCGGCGCGCCACCCGGAGCGGGTGCGGTCGCTGGTCCTGGTCGCCAGCGCCGCGCCGAGCTATCCCGACGACCGGCGCTCGCGGACCGCGGGGATTCGGCTCCTCAACGACCTCTACCTCCGCGCCCTGGCCTTGCGCCCGCGTGCCGTCGAGAGGGCCCTGCGCCGGTCCTTCCACGACGACGCTCTGGTCACGCCGGAGCTCGTGGCGGCTTACCTGGAGCGCCTGCGGATCGAGGGCGTGACCGACGCCTACTACGGGCTGAGCGCGCCGTCCGCCGCTCGCGCCGCGCCGGTCGACCTCGCGCGCCTCGACGTCCCGACCCTGCTGCTCTGGGGAGCGCAGGACGTGGTGACTCCCGTCGCCAACGGCCGTGAGCTCGCCCGCCGCCTGCCGCGCGCCGAGCTCGTCGTCCTCGCGGGTGCGGGCCACCTGCCGATGGAGGAGCGCCCGGAGGAGCTGGTGCGCGCGGTCCGCACCTTCCTCGCCCGGACGCCCGCGCCGTGACCACGCTCTCGGTCAACCTCAACAAGGTCTGCCTGGTGCGCAACTCGCGCGGCGGCGGGGTGCCGGACCTCGTCGCGGCGGCGCGGCTGGCGATCGCGGCGGGGTGCGGCGGGCTGACGCTCCATCCGCGGGCCGACGCGCGGCACGCCACGCTCGACGACGTCCGCGCGCTGGCGGCGATGGAGGAGGTGGCGAGCGGACGGATCGAGCTCAACGTCGAGGGGGACCTGCGGCCGGAGGTGATCGCGGTGGTGCGCGAGACCCGGGCGACGCAGTACACGGTGGTGCCGGTCACGCCGGGGGAGATCACCTCGACGCGGGGCTGGGACCGGCGCGACGACGGCGCGGCGCTCCGCCGCGCGATCGATTCCCTGGCGGGCGGCAGCCGGATCAGCCTCTTCGTCGACGTCGAGGGGGAGGGTATCGACCTCGCCGCCGAGCTCGGCGCCGCCGCGGTCGAGCTCCACACCTTCGACTACGCCGCCGCCTATCCGACGCCGCGGCGGGACGAGGTGCTGGCCCGCTTCGAGCGCGCCGCCCAGCGCGCCCGCGCCCGCGGCCTGCGGGTCCACGCCGGCCACGACCTCGACCTTGAGAACCTCGCCCTCCTGGTGGAGCGCCTGCGTCCGGACGAGGTGTCGATCGGCCACGCCATCGTCTCCCAGGCCCTCCTCACCGGCCTGCCCTCCGTCGTCGCCCGCTACGCCGCGATCGCGGCCGCTTCCTCTTAGCTCCTTCCCTGGTACGACCGTTGCACCTTCCAGGGGCGCGCAAGCAGGCGCTTCAAGGAGGTATCACCCCATGCGCAAAGCACTGACGGCATTGACTCTCTCGCTCGCGCTCCCCCTCCTCCTCGCCCCGGCCGCGTGGGCCGACAAGGGCCAGGGGAAGGGCAAGGACAAGGGCAAGGGCCAGAAGGAGCACACCCTTCCGCGGCACCACGACGGCCACGACCACGACGGCAACATGCGCTTCCAGGGCATGGACCGCAACAACGACGGGCGGATCACCCGCGCCGAGTGGCGGGGCAACGACGTCTCCTTCGACAACCACGACTGGAACGACGACGGCGTCCTCTCGGGCGCCGAGGTGCGCCCCGGCGGGCACCGGGACGACGACGATTTCCCGGCCGGCCGCTTCGACCACCTCGACGTCAACGACGACGGGCGGATCTCCCGCGGCGAGTGGCCGGGGACGGCCGCGGCCTTCGATCGGCTCGACCGCAACGACGACGGCTTCCTGTCGCGGTCGGAGTTCCAGCGCGGCGACGACAACCACGACGGCCGCGACGACCGCTTCCGCCGGCTCGACGTCAACGACGACGGCCGGATCTCGCGCGGCGAGTGGACCGGCACGGCGGCGGCCTTCGACCGGCTCGACCGCAACGACGACGGGTTCCTCTCGCCCGCCGAGTTCTTTCGCCGCTAGGCGCGGGCGATCAGCGACCAGACCTCCGCGAAGACCGGATGGAGGTCGGCGGCGACGCCGACCTCCAGCCGCTCGACGGCGGCCGCCAGCGGATCGCCGGCCGCGGTCGGCGGCTCGGGCCAGCGCAGCTCGAGGCGGTTGAGGCCGGGTGTCAGGAGCTCGGCCGGCACCCCGAGCCGGTCGGTCGTCCACCCGCCGCCGACGCGCAGGGCGCCAGCGGCACGGCCGTTCACGTCCACGCGCGCGAGCGATGCCGCGGCGCTCTCGCCACGCTCCGGCAGCCGCGCGGTGAGCTCCAGCTCGACCGCGCGCTCCCCGTCGCAGATCAGGCAGAAGCTCGACACCGGCCAGGGCGCGCGGTAGGTCGCCCGGCGCTCGAGGTCGGCGAGGTCCATGACCTCGGGGAAGAAGCGCTCGAGCGGCTCCCACTGGTAGAAGGGGTCGGCGAGATCGGTACCCTCCGGCCGGATCGCCCGCTGCGCGAGGAGGGCCTGCGCCAGGCGCTCGCGCGCCGGCGTGCCGCGGCGCTCGAGGACCGCGACGATCGCCTCGAGGAGGTCGGCGTCGAGGTGGTCCCAGCGCCAGCCGTGCTGCAGCGCCAGCGGGTAGGGAGAGGCGAGGTTGCGCTGCTGCGCGGCGGTCAGCACCGCCGGACACGGGGCGCAGCGCGCCGCGAGGAGGTCGAGCATCGCCGCTGCGACGCCCGGCGAGGCTTCCAGCGCCGCCTCGAGCCAGTGCTCCAGGATCGGCCGCTTCGGGCCGCCGGCGAGGAGGCGGTGGGCGGAGTGGACCGCGGCGCCGAGCTTGGCGACGGCGTCCGCCTCGGGCGCCGGCGCGGGCGCCGGCAGGCGGGCGAGGAGGGACGGCCACGCCTCCTCGCGGTCCGTCATCCCGGAGAGGCGCAGCACCTCGGCGGCGACCGCCGCCATCGCCACCCACATGCCTTCGGCCGTCAGGTGGCAGTAGTCGAGGAAGAGCCGCCGGCCCGGCACGGCCGAGCCGGTGTGGCGCGCGAAGACCTCGCGCAGGTCGACGGCGGCGAAGCGGTGGCGGGCCGCCGCCTCCCGGAGCAGCTCCCGCGCCAGGGTCGTCGCCCGCGGCGCGTCGAGGAAGGCGAGCGTCGCGTACTGGGCGGCGTCCACCTCGGCGAGGAGGTCGGCGCGCGATCCTTCGGCGTCGCCGAGGCCGGCCC
>DASUNQ010000029.1:0-16331 GCA_036277075.1 Thermoanaerobaculia bacterium | reverse complement strand
CACCCCGATGTTGTCCCCCGCCTGCCCCTGGTCCAGGAGCTTGCGGAACATCTCCACCCCGGTCACCACCGTCTTGGTCGTCGGCCGGATCCCCACGATCTCCACCTCGTCGCCCACCTTCACGATCCCCCGCTCCACCCGACCCGTCACCACCGTCCCCCGCCCCGAGATCGAGAAGATGTCCTCGATCGGCATCAGGAAGTCCTTGTCGATGGCCCGCTCCGGCAACGGGATGTAGCTGTCCACCGACCCGATCAGCTCCATGATCTTCTGACCCGACTCGCTCTCCGGGTCCCCGCTCTCCAGCGCCTTCAACGCCGAACCCCGCACGATCGGAATGTCGTCCCCCGGAAAGTCGTACGACGACAACAGCTCCCGCAGCTCGAGCTCGACGAGGTCCAGCAGCTCCGGGTCGTCCACCATGTCCACCTTGTTGAGGAACACCACCATCGACGGCACCCCAACCTGCCGCGCCAGCAGGATGTGCTCCCGCGTCTGCGGCATCGGACCGTCCGCCGCCGACACCACCAGGATCGCCCCGTCCATCTGCGCCGCCCCGGTGATCATGTTCTTGACGTAGTCCGCGTGACCCGGACAGTCCACGTGCGCGTAGTGCCGCTTGTCGCTCGCATACTCGACGTGCGCCGTCGCGATCGTGATCCCCCGCTCCCGCTCCTCCGGCGCCTTGTCGATCTGGTCGAACGCCACGAAGCTCGCCAATCCCTTCTTCGCCAACACCTTCGTGATCGCCGCCGTCAACGTCGTCTTGCCGTGGTCCACGTGCCCGATCGTCCCCACGTTGACGTGCGGCTTCGAACGCTCGAACTTCTCCTTGCCCATGTCTCTCTCCTCCGAACCCTAGCCGGCCGCCTTGGCGACGACCTCTTCACTGACGTTCTTGGGCGCCTGCTCGTAGGCGGCGAACTGCATGCTGTAGTTGGCCCGCCCCTGGGACAGCGAGCGCAGGTCGGTGGCGTAGCCGAACATCTCCGCCAGCGGCACCCGGCAGGTGATCACCTGGAGGCTGCCGCGCCCCTCCATCTGCTGGATGCGGCCGCGGCGGGAGGTGATGTCGCCGATGATCTCCCCCATGTACTCCTCGGGGGTGACCACCTCGACCGCCATGATCGGCTCCATCAACACCGGCCGGGCGCGCTTGGTGGCGTCCTGGAAGGCCATCGAGCCGGCGATCTTGAAGGCGATCTCCGAGGAGTCCACCTCGTGGAAGCTGCCGTCGTAGAGCTCCACCTCGACGCCGGTCGTCGGGTACCCCGCGAGCGGCCCGGTCTCCATCGCCTCGCGGATCCCCTGGTCGATCGGCTTGATGAACTCGCGGGGGATGACGCCGCCGACGATCTTGTTGGTGAAGAGGTAGTCCTCTTCGGCGAGCGGGCGGATGCGGACCTTGGCGTGCCCGTACTGGCCGCGGCCGCCGGTCTGCTTGACGTAGCGCCCCTCCCCCTCGGCCTCGGCGGTGATCGTCTCGCGGTAGGCCACCTGCGGCCGGCCGACGTTGGCGCCGACGTGGAACTCGCGCACCAGCCGGTCGGTGATGATCTCGAGGTGCAGCTCCCCCATTCCCGCGATGATCGTCTGGCCGGTCTCCTGGTCGGTGTGGACGCGGAAGGTGGGGTCCTCCTGCATCAGCTTGCCGAGCGCGACCGCGAGCTTCTCCTGGTCGGCCTTGGTCTTGGGCTCGATCGAGACCGCGATGACCGGCTCCGGGAAGCTCATCGCCTCGAGCGCCACCGGGTGCTTGGGGTCGCAGATCGTGTCACCGGTGGTGACGTTCTTGAGCCCGACCGCCGCGGCGATGTCGCCGGCCCAGACCTCGGAGATCTCCTCGCGCTTGTTGGCGTGCATCTTCAACAGCCGGCCGATGCGCTCGTTGGTGCCGCGCTTGACGTTGAGGACCGATTGGCCCGACTCGGTGTGCCCCGAGTAGACGCGGAAGTAGGCGAGCTGGCCGACGAAAGGGTCGGTCATGATCTTGAAGACCAGCGCCGAGAAGGGCTCGTCGTCGGCCGACTGGCGGACCACCGGCTGCTCGCTGCGCGGGTCGATCCCCTCCATCGGCGGGATGTCGAGCGGCGAGGGGAGGAAGTCGACGACCGCGTCGAGCAGCGGCTGCACGCCCCGGTTCTTGAAGGCGCTGCCGCAGAGCACCGGCTGGAGCTGCCCGGCGACCGTGGCGCGGCGCAGCCCGGCCCGCAGCTCGTCGTTGGTGACCTCCTCGCCCGAGAGGTACTTCTCGAGCAGCTCCTCGTCGGTCTCGGCGATCGCCTCGACCATCTGCTCGCGCGCCTTGTGGGCGCGGTCGAGGTGCTCCTCGGGGATGTCGACCGGCTCGTAGGCGGCCCCCAGCGTCTCGTCCTTGTAGAAGATCCCCTTCATCGCCACCAGGTCGATGACGCCGCGGAAGTGGTCCTCGCGCCCCCAGGGGAGCTGGATCGCCACCGGCCGTGCGTTCAAGCGCGCCCGCATCATCGCCACGCAGCGCTCGAAGTCGGCGCCGACGCGGTCCATCTTGTTGACGAATGCGATGCGCGGCACCCGGTAGCGGTCGGCCTGCCGCCAGACCGTCTCCGACTGCGGCTCGACGCCGGCGACCGCGTCGAAGACCGCGACCGCGCCGTCGAGGACGCGCAGCGACCGTTCCACCTCGGCCGTGAAGTCGACGTGGCCGGGGGTGTCGATGATGTTGATGCGGTGCTTCTTCCAGATGCAGGTGGTGGCCGCCGAGGTGATGGTGATGCCGCGCTCCTGCTCCTGCACCATCCAGTCCATGGTCGCGGTCCCCTCGTGGACCTCGCCGATCTTGTAGTTGACCCCGGTGTAGAAGAGGATCCGCTCGGTGGTGGTCGTCTTCCCGGCATCGATGTGGGCCATGATGCCGATGTTCCGGATGTCGCTGAGGGGGACTTGCCGTGCCATGGTGCGTCTCGTTCAGAGCTGGGTCGCGCTGATCGCCTCCCCTACCACCGGTAGTGCGCGAAGGCCTTGTTGGCCTCCGCCATCCGGTGCGTGTCTTCCTTCTTCTTGATCGCCGCGCCGCGGTTCTCGGCGGCGTCCATGAGCTCCCCCGCGAGGCGGGCACGCATCGTCTTCTCGCCGCGCGCCTGCGCGGTCTGGATGATCCAGCGCATCGACAGCGCCAGCCGCCGGCTGGGGCGCACCTCGACCGGCACCTGGTAGGTCGAGCCGCCGACGCGGCGGGACTTGACCTCGACCGCCGGCTTGACGTTCTCGACCGCCCGCTTGAAGACCTTCATCGGGTCGTCGCTCGTGCGCTCGCGGATCGCGTCGAGCGCGTCGTACAGGATGCGCTCGGCCACCGACTTCTTGCCGTCCCGCATGACCACGTTGACGAACTTCGTCACCAGCTGCGAGTTGTAGAGCGGGTCCGGAAGGATCTCGCGCTTGGGGATCTCTCTGCGCCTGGGCATCGCGTCGTTTCCTCTTCAGTCCTTGGCCGTCAGCTCTTGGGCCGCTTGGCGCCGTACTTCGACCGGCTCTGTTTGCGGCCGGCCACCCCGACCGCGTCGAGCGTGCCGCGGATCACGTGGTAGCGCACCCCCGGGAGGTCCTTGACGCGGCCCCCGCGGATGAGCACGATCGAGTGCTCCTGCAGGTTGTGGCCGACCCCCGGGATGTAGGTCGTCACCTCGATGCCGTTGGTGAGCCGCACGCGGGCGACCTTGCGCAGCGCCGAGTTGGGCTTCTTCGGCGTCTGGGTGTAGACCCGGACGCACACCCCGCGCTTCTGCGGCGCGCTCTGGAGCGCCGGGCTCTTGGTCTTGTACACCGTGCGCTCGCGCCCCTTGCGCACCAACTGGTGGATCGTCGGCATACGCTCCTAGCTCTCCTGGGGCTCTTCGGCCCCACAAGTCCCCGCCCGCGCACAACGCGCTGCGGCCCCCTCGCGTCGAGGAAGCCCGACGAGAACACTCCGCCCCTGAACCCAAGTTCAGAGATTGGTTACGGACGAAACGACCCGCCCCGGCCCCGGGCGGGACCCTCGGCGGCGAAAGCCTGTGGATGGTAGCAGAGGCCCCGGCGCCCCGTCAAACGGGGAGCCGAGGGCCGGAGGCCGTCAGCGGGAAGGCGAAGTATAGGGGGGAGGCTGGCCGGGCGCAAGCAAGGCCGGGGGCCCCCAAGACACATAAGGGTCCTCACGGTACCGCAGTCCAAAAAATCGAGGCGCTATGCACTGTCCGGAAGTTCAGCCGAACCGCGGGAGAGCCCTAAGAGGGCCGGGAGGTTTTGGATGGTCGTCGAGGCCAAGAGGTGCGCCTAGCCGCCGCAGAAATACGGGTATCCGACGCTCCTCAGGGGTTCCCTCAGGCCTCGACTCAGCAAAATCTGGACCGGTCGCCGGGCTTCGCCTGCCTAGGCAACAAGGAGGTTCAGATCCGGCGATGCCTGATCGAGCTACTTCCACCTAGAAACCTACTATCTACGCGACTACGTTGTGCGGATTGCTAGCGCACATCATATCCCCTACTTTCAAATAGCGCTTGCGCCTTGAGAGCGGCTAGTTTGTCGCACTCGTCAACGCTCTTCTCGAGGAAGTCCTTCACCAGCTCGGCATCCTCTCTCCCGCCGATGAGACCCAGTGCCAGCAAAGCATTTGCCCGGCCGCTCGACTCATCCAACGCGGCCGCCAAGGGGGGAAGCCGCGCGATAGTTCCTGGGGCTCCGATTCCACCTGTGCCCTCTCCCTTACGAGCCATCACTTGTAACATACTCCGAAGTATACCGCGAGCCTCCGCTCTATAATTCCTGAGCAGAGCAACGAGTCTATCGTCGTTAACCGCACAATCATGTTCAAGCCACTTTTCGACCGCTTGAACAGCCGCTTCATTTAAAGCCAACCTGGCCCTTTGCTTCGATGCGTGCCCTCGGCTCGCGCTTCCCGGCTCCAGCGCCTCGGCCCCCACCACAGTCCAATCTTCACATTCTGACTCGTACTTACCCTCTGGCCACACTCGGGCACTCAACGGAGGGCAGATCGCACTGGAGGAGCAGTCCAGAGTCCGTTCACTGCCTTTGAGATCTAAGGCGGTGTTGATAATGGAGTGTTCGTCCATATGGATCCGAAATATCTGTCCCTCCGTCAGATGCTCCCGGTTGCCGCTAGCGTGAGTCATGAAGTTCAAGCTATCAAACCCCGACAATTCGTCAACGTGCCCAAGGCTCAAAGCATGGCCAAGCTCATGGCCAAACAATGTCTGCCCCGCCTTCTTTCCTATAAACGCACTAAGTCCGTCCTCCGACCACCAACCCCATCCACAGTTCCCTCCGACGCTACGGACCCAGTAGATATTGACCGCTCCCTTCTTATGACCGACCTGTTCTCCTAATTCCTTCAGGAACCCGCTATTCACCGCTTTCGGCTCGATATCCCTGAATTTTGCCGGCACGTTAATCGGCTCTACTACGTCGTTCTTTACCTCAATCCCGACCTTCTCAACCTTCGCAGCCTGCTCCAAAGCACCTTGCGCATTGGCGGTTGAAACGACCGGCGTATCGATTACCCAGTGCGCGACTGGAAGTGCAAGTGGTGGCTCGAACTTAAGAGCAGCCTCCGTCTCACCCAGCGTCATCGAGATCAACTGCGGCCGCCCAGCGCGCGGAAATCCAACGAGCGCAAGCGGCGGCGAAATATTGTAGGAAGTTGGTGTCGTCTCCAGCGGCAGACACTGCCATTCATCTGAGTTTTCTCTTATCAATAGACCCCCCTTCTGATCTGCTGAGACAGCTACGTCAGCGCTAAGCACTTCCGCAGAAAGAAGGCCAAGTAATCCATACGCCCAAAACGTCCGCGAGCACACCTGGTGCATCTTAATTTCCTCCCCTATGACTATCAGTATATTGCTTCACCCGCCTGCAAACCTACTTTTCCTTTATGACTCCCAAGGTGCAGAATGGATGCGCACCCTCTTTCCCACCACTAGTGAGCATTACCGGAAAAGGCTTCCGGCCAGTGGTTTTCGTTAGTCTGTAAAGTAAAGCAAAGTGTTCCAGACGGGTGGGTTCGGGGACATAGTCTGGTAGTAAACCAAGCAGGTCAGTAGCAGGCAAGTTTAGGATCTCCACTTCGACATTCTTTTCACCTTGAGCTGGCCGCAGGGTGAAAGTCTGCCTCGCGGGGGCAACCCCAGAGAAGCTCCGCAGCTCCAATACGAGATCAACGGCTGGATACGTAAGCTCAAGATCAGCGTGCTGAGGTAAATCCTCGAACTCGTCGCCCTGCAATATGTCGAGCGGTGCATTGTTGTCCTTGTAGTACCGATAGTCCCATTTGCGCCTCACCACTTCTGATGCGCTCAAGGTGCCTCTCTCAACGAGAAAACGGGCCGCTAGCCATTCGTCCAAGCCCTCTGGATCACCAAGAAGCTCGGAAATGGCAACCCCCGCTCCTACGCCGCTGGTAATGTCAGCGAGACGGGGAAACCTCGCCTTTGTTTCATCTAGTTTGCTGCCAATCGGCTCGCTAAAATCACCTGAGACTGGCTTGAACGACAGTTCATGCCCAACGGATTTTGGCTCCGGAGCCGTCCCCTGAGCTAACTGGGTACCCAAGCGTACAAAAAGCGATCCGTCATTTGTGGACGCAAGCGTGCTGTGTATAAGGTTCTTGGCGCGAACCCGCACCACTGCATAATGAAAGGGTAAGTAACCGACCGGCTTCTTACCGGGAATTTTCAGGCGATACTGTTCGTCGCCTTTTGGCATGAAAGCCCAGATTATCGACTTCCCGCCCTGGTTCGTTGTCGGCACAAGCCCCACTGCCCCGCTCAGGCGGATCTTCAACTTGTAGTCGTCATCCTTGGCCTGCTCGGCCTGTGCAACTTTCTCAGGCAATTCATCGGAAATCGCCGTCCTTTCTTCGGTGCAGTTAACGAACGCGAAACTGAAGGCAGCCCAGATAAGGCGATGAAGTCGCATCTCGCAATCCTCCCATGTCGACTAGAAAGCGGGAAGTACACCATCTCTGACGGTCGCTGCTGAACCACGGTCAGCAACAAAATGTCCCACCGACGCTTGCCGTTGCTGTCTCATCGCGGCGCCTGCCGATGCATTGTTAGAGCCGAAAGCCATCGATGTTAACCGGCACCAAAAAGATTGTAAACGGCCCACTCGCGCGTCGGACACCGCTTGGGAGCGCGCAATGAAACGACTTGCGCAGATCGCAAAGCCTTCGAGGGCGCTTCGCCATGTACAAGCAGCGAGTGAAAGTGCTGGAGTAGCGATTGGCCACAACGATCGTCGTCATTCAACTCCCACTGGCTCACGAGGACGCTCGGAACATTGGATGCGAGCAAAGCGGACGGTAAGCTAAGGATGTCAGGGAGCTGGCTGTCGCCAGCGGTGCGACAGCCGGCCAAGATGACAAGCCGAAGTCGCTTGAAGTCAAGGTCGCCGAGATGGCGAGCTGTCCACAGGCCGGAAGCGGGATCCTTTGGATCTGAGGCGTATAACATTACACCGCTCGCCGAAGATCTACCCGAAAGGCCATGAGCGTTCACTTGGGCAACGTCGACATCTCGTAAGCCTTCTAAGACACGAAGCGGAGTTGCCATGCCTCCACGGAGCGAGGAACTCAAGAGATAGTGCCGCGTGAGATGAAGATAGTCAATATCCAAAGGCCTAAGCGGCGCGAGCCGCGGCAGAGAACTTGGTGTTGTTTGGCCCGCTTCAACAAAGAGTAACGACTTTGGAGGTTGTGACATCTGCCGCAGGTGACGCAAAGCCTCGAGGTACGCCCGGGCGCTCGGCGCTGATACGACCGAATGATCCTCAATCAAGTAGCGACGCCTCTTAGAGTTCACGAGGGCGGGCAGCGAAATGGTATAGAGGGGCCCGTCTGGAACCAAGACGATCGATGTATCAACGCGAAGCCAGTCGGCGAATGGTCCAATTAAGAGTTGCCATAACCTCGCGCTGGCCGTCACAGGCGACTCGGGAGTGCGTAGTTCTTTGCGATGAGCCTCAATCAGTGATTCTAGATCACGCCGCGGAACGAAAAGCTGGACCGTCCTCTGTCCACGCCGGCCTAGGCCCCATAGGACGAGCCGGTCTTCGAGTACAAAGGTGGAGATCAAGAAGGCTGCTTCGGGTAGCTGGCGGATGATTTCCTTGCTCGCGGCTCGCCTGGCGGCGGATCCATGAATCTTAGGTTGACTGCGATTGCCGCGCCAGTCGAGTTCAACGTATTCGAAGGCGGCAAATGGCTCGTGACGCTTATCTAGCTGCAAACGTACCATTGCCTCGACAGCACTCCGAGCCAAGCTCCAGTAGGTAGCTTGGCGCTCCAACACTTGAATTAGCTGCCGGTAGTCGCGATAGGATCTGATCGATGTAGCGAGCTCTGCTTCGGCTAAGTCTACATTGCCCGCTTCGAGAAGGGCATCAGCTTTCTCAAGCCGAAGATCAGCTACTTCGACCGCGTAATCGGCTTCTGAGAAGCGCGCTAACGCCGCATCCAGCTTAACCACGGCCCGGACGGGGTCCTCGCGGCGAGCGATTCGGCCCTCCAAGACGAGCAGGTCAGCCTCGATGCGCCTCCGCAATGTAAGATCCGGCACGGCTGCGAGAATGCCTCGCGCTCCACGCAGATCACTGGCGGCGCGGTGAGGCCTACCGAGCTCGAGCTGGAGCGAGGCGCGCCGGCAGAGTGCTTCGGAGCGTACTGCTGGAGAAGTACTTACATCGAGGGCGGCGATCAACTCATCGAGAAGGCGCTCCGCTACGAGCGGGTTTTCCTGCGCGGCCTGAGCTGCAGACCAAAGAATCGAATATCGACGCCTAGGATTCGCCTGAAGTGGGAGACTCGAGAGTGCCCGCGCATGATGCCGCCACGAGCCGGCGGCATCGCCGAAATAATGCAGGGAGCCGGCGAGCAAGGAGTAGAGGAAGCCTGCGTGGCTCTTCTCGTTACCTCTTTCGAACAGCCTTAGCGCTGCCTCATACGCCATCAAAGCTTGTGGCAGCTCTGCCCGCTGGAGATGGGCCAGCCCGGTGAGCCAAAGGTTCCTTGCCCTTAAGATGGGATAACGTTGCGCGCCACCGAGGTGGCGTTCCAGTTCGAGAAGTCGCATCATCTCGTCGATGCGATGGCCGTAGTATTCGCAGACGGCGAGATGGAGAACTGCCCACCGGTGGAACGGACTGCGTGCCACCGCCAGCTTCTCGTTCGACTTACGGAGTAAAGGGATTGCATCGCTGTATCGGTCTTGCTCAAGCAGCTCCAACGCTACGCCGAAGAGGTGGTGCCCCTGCGCTAGTTCTACTCTACGAGCGGCCGGCGCTTGCTCAATGGCCTGCACGGCATCCCTAGCTAGGTAATCTCCGTGAAGCTCCGCGAGGGCTGCAGCTAGCGCGTGCGCCCGGCCAAGAGCCTCTGAGGCTGAATCAAAAGACCCTTCGATGGTTGCCCTTCCCCACCTTGCGAGGAGGTGTTCTTCCACGAGAGTCCTTGCAGCTTCCGCGTCCTTCCTCACCAACCGCCGGGTCGCACCCGGTTCTCGCCAGTCGAATGCAGCACCCGTGAGGGCCGAGCTACGATCACCGCCGGTCTCATAGAGCGCTTGCAATCTGGATCTGGCTTCCAGGTTCCACACCGATGATGTATCGACACTCAGATAACGCTGCCAGGCAGCCGCAGCAGCGTGTGGTAACGAGAGGTGCTCGAGGATCATTGCCTCGTTGAAGAGCGCTTCTGGTAGAGCAGGCTGACGCTGGACTGCACGCCGCGTGGCGGCGAGAGCGCGAACGGGATCGAGTGGGTCGTGCGTCGTGCCTTGCTGAGCACGAGCCAGGTAAACAGCACCAAGAGCCACGAGTAGCGCCGCCTTCTCTGAGGAGCTAGGGCGAATCTGCTTAAGCACACGCAAGGCGAGCTCCGGCCGTTCCCCGCCGAGCAGAATGAGGGCTAGGTCACTTCCAGTCTGGAAGTCATACCGCTGAGCGAAGGCAGCCTCCGCGCTGCGGCGAAGGGAGCGCAGGGCCTGGCGGTCCCTGACTCGTGCGCGCTTTGAGAATGACGCAGCGGGCACGCCATGTAAGCGGGCTGCCGCAGGGCGATGACCACCGAGGAGTCCCACGACTTGTCGCGGTATAGTCCGGCCCGCGACTCCGGGATCCAGCTGCGAAGGAGGCTTCATTGCCGCTAGGCAAACTCCGAGCAGCAACGCCGCGGCGATTGGAAGGCCATAACGCCTCACAGCTACATGAGTGCGACGCACAGTTGGCATCTACGCCCTCGTTTGTCAGGAACTCCCTTGGGCGCCTAACTACGTCCGCTGGAGTGTGCTTGGACGTGTTCTATTGGTTGCACCTCTACCCACAGATGCTCTGTCGAACTCGCTTGCGCCAGCGACAGGATCCTCTCCGAGTTCTCAGCGGCGTTGGTTAGCCTCATGTCATACGACGCCCTCTTCCTAAACCATCTGCCGCAGATCGAGGCAATCGCGGCGTACGTCTGCCGCCGCTACAACTGTGGGACGGACGAGGCGGAGGAATTCTCCGCCCACGTCAAGGCGAAGCTGGTGGCGGACGATTACGCCATCCTCGGGAAGTTCCAGGGCAAGAGCCGGTTCGAGACGTACCTTACCACCGTCATCACGCATCTGTTCCTCGACTGGCGGAATCATCTCTGGGGGAAGTGGCGGCCGTCGGCGGAGGCGAAGCGGCTGGGGCCGGTGGCGGTGAAGCTCGAGGAGCTGGAGCGGGATGGGCTCACGTTCGAGGAGTCCTGCGAGGTTCTACGGACGAACCACAAGGTGGTTCTCTCGCGGCTGGAGTTGGCGGATCTTGCGGCGAAGCTGCCGCCACGGGTACCGAGGAGGATGGAGGGGGAGGATCGGCTGGAGGGATTGGCGGCGGCGGAACCCGGTCCCGACGAGCGGGCGCTTGCGGGCGAGCTCCAGGAGCAGAGGCGGCGGGTCTGGGTGGCGCTTGGGAAGGAGCTTGGAAGGCTGGCAGCCGAGGACCGGCTGATCCTCAAGATGCGGTACGAGAAGGACTTGAAGGTGGTCGACATCGCCCGGGCGCTGCACGTGGAGGCGAAGCCGCTCTACCGGCGGATCGAGCGTCTGGAGCGGGAGCTGCGGAGCGCGCTGGAGCGGCAGGGGATCGGGCGGGATGCGGCGCGCGAGGTGCTCGGAAGTGAGCGAGAGTAGGGGGATCGCGGCGTGCTGGTCCGTCCAATAGGCGACAGCAGGACGCCGAAGGCAAACAAATGCGCGAACTGAAATATGAGGAGGCAGGCGGGAGCGGGTCCGGGCATCCGGAGCTGGAGGAGATCGCCGCCTTCCTGGACGGGCGGCTCTCGGGGGCCGATCGGGCGAGAATTTCGGAGCACCTGTCCGTCTGTGAAGAGTGCCTCGAGCTGTTCACCGAGACGGCCCACGCCCTGCGGGAGACGAGCGCAGGCACGGAGGAGGGGAAAGTGGTCCCTTTTGACGCGCCTGCGAGACCCTCCCGTCGCTGGCTGCCCTACGCGGCGGCCGCGGCGCTGCTCCTGGCGTTGGCTGTCCCCGCGTATCGCCTGTTCCTGGCGCCGCCCGGGGTCGCGGTGGCGGAGCTCGTGGAGCCGCTGGCGGGGAGCCGCGACGCCGCCGGGGCGGTCTGGACCGGGCCGGTGTACCGCGGCGCCGAGGACGAGCCGTCAGAGGCCTTCCGCGCCGACTCGTTCCTGGTGGGCGCCCACCTCGCGGGGTTTCAGACGGCCGCGGTGGCGGGCGACTCCCGGGCGGCCGCCGATGCGGCGCGCCGGGTGGCGAATTACCTCGACGAGAACGGGTTCCTGCCCGAGGAGACCAAGAGGTTCCGGGACGCGCAACTGGAGCTCGGCGCGGATCCCCCGGCTTCCACCCAGGACTATGTGTCCCTGGTCGAGGAGGCGAGCGAACCCATCGAGGAGAGCTTCTCGGAGGTCCACCTGCCCTTCGGCCAGTGGGCGCAGGCAGGGTACGTCGCCGCCCGGACCGCCAACGGCGCCTGGTTCGAGCGGCGGGCGAACCGCCGGTTCCTCTCGTGGCTGCTGCGGCAGGGCGAAGAGATCGACCCGGAGGCGCTGGCGGCGCTGCGCCGGATCGAGGCGATCCGAAAACGCGAGCCGCTGGGGGCGAGGGACTTCCAGGAGCTGGCGGGGCAGTTCGAGGCGATCCTGGACCACTACCAGACGCTCAGCGAGCAGGACACGCTCCTCGGCGAGGAGTGATCTAAGAGGTTCCCGGAGCGACGGGAATACACCCCCCGGAGGCGGGAGATACATCCTCGACGGCCGAGGATCTCCCCTCGCTGCCTGAGGATGAGTCCTCGCGAACTGAGGATAGATCCTCGAAGCCTGGGGATAGATCCTCGGAGGCTGAGGATCGATCCTCCGGAGCCGAGGATCGATCCTCGGGGCCTGGAAATACACCCTCGGCTCCTGAGGATACACACTCGGGCGCCGAGGGAACATCCTCGGGCTCTGCGGGGCTATCTTCAGCTTCCGCGGCGACGTCTCCGACCCCCTCTGCACCATCTCCGAGCCTGGCGGCGACATCTTGGAGTCCGGGGGCGATATCTGGCGGTTCTGCGGCGCTTTCTCCCGCACCTGCCCCGACGTCCTCAGCTCCTGCCGGGTTGGCTGGAGGTCCGCGGGCGCTATCTCGGGGGCCTCCCGAGGGGTCGGGCGGGCCTTTCCCGGCCGCCCGGGGGTCGGCTCCTACTTCGAGACAGCTTGATACTCCTCCACCAGCCCCTGGACCTGCCGGTAGACCTCTTCACGCATCATCCTGAGCTCCCCCGCCAAGTCCCCGCGTCTCCGGAGCAGCAGGTACGCCCGCGCCTCGCGGGCGAAGTTGAGGCGGGTCTCGTGGAAGCGGAGGGCGGCGTAGCCGGTGAAGGGGGCGGCGACGGTGGCCAGGGCGCCGAGCCCGGGGCGTCCAAGCCCGGCGCCCAGGGCGATGCCCTGGGCGAGCCAGCAGAGGGGGTAGACGAAGAGGGAGGGGAAGACCTTCCAGGTGGCGACCTGGTCGGGGGCGTGGCGGAAGCGCCTGGCGATGGCGGTCACGAGCAGGTACGGGAGGGCGTTGAGGACCGTGCCGACGAGCGCCACGGGGAGGTGGACGAGGAGGCGCAGCAGGGTGTGGCCGATGAAGCGGGCGACGCCCGCGGGCGGGTAGCGCGCGGCCACCTGGTCGTCGCGCAGGCCGAGCGCGCGGAGCAGCCGGTCGTAGCGGCGGACGGCCTCGGCAGCCGCGGCGACCTTTTCGGGACAGCGCTCCGCCAGCTCGCGGTAGCCGGCCAGGAGCGCCCGCCGCAGCTCGATCCCCTCCTCGAGGCTGCGCCGCCCCGGCAGCTCGAGCCCCGGCCGGCCGATCAGCTCGGCCGCCCGCGCGATGAGTCGGGCCTCCTCCCAGGAGGCGTAGTTCAGGGTCGCCGCCCGCAGGCCGGCGTCGATCCGCGCGGTGAGCGCCCGCACCGCGGCCGCCCGCGCCCCCGCGTCGTCGCCACCTGCTGCCGCCGCCCGGAAGGCCGCCAGCTCCGGCGCGGGGTCGATCGGCTCCCCCACCTGGACGAAGGCCCGCGACCGGAAGCGCGGCCGGACGTCGAAGATGAGCCCGACCGGCACGATCCGCACGCCCAGCCCGCCCCCAGCCTCGCGCTCCCCGCTCCCGCCATGCGGCTGCCCCCCGAACCTCTCCTCCGCCTCCAGCGCGATCCGCGCCGCCCCCGTCTTGAGCGGCTGCAGCCCCGGCAGGTTGTGGCTCACCCCCTCCGGGAACAGCGCCACGGCGCCCCCGGCCGCCAGCTCCTCGTGGCACTTGGCGAACGCCTCCACGTTTCTTCCCGCGTCCCCGCCCTCGTCCTGCCGCCGGTACACCGGGATCGCCCCGCCCACATCGAGCAGCGGCCCCAGCCCCGGCATCTTCCAGAGAGTGTGCTTGGCCAGGAATCGCGCCCGCACCGGCAGCGTGCCGAGCACCAGCAGCGGGTCGACCAGCGCGTTGACGTGGTTGGCGACGAGGAGGAGCGGCCGGCCGCGCGGCAGGCGCTCGAGGCCGGCGACGCCGATCTCGCGGTAGAACGCCGCCAGGAGGAGCCGGATCAGCCGGACGATCAAGCCGCCGCCGCGCCGCCCGCTCCGACCGCCGCCTCGCGCTCCCACTCCTCCGCCACCCGCCGCCCGCGCGCCTCGTCCACCCACGCCATCCCCGCGAGGCCGAGGACGAAGAAGCCGGCAGTCGAGAGCATCGCTACCCGCTGCGAGCTGGCCGCGGAGATCGCCCCGAAGACGAACGGGCCGACCATGTAGGCGGCCTTGCCGGCGAGGCCCCAGAAGCCGAAGAACTCGCCGGCCTTCTGCACCGGCGCGAAGAGGCCGACGAGCGCCCGCGAGGCCGACTGGAGGGACCCGATCCCCAGGCCCGCGAAGAGCGCTACGCCCCAGAAGAGCTGCTTGCCGTCGAGACCCGCCACCTCGCGTCCCGGCACGCAGGCGTAGGCGCCCAGGCACACCAGGATCCAGATCCCCAGCGCGATGCGGATCGTGCGCACGGCGCCGAAGCGGTCCTGCACCCAGCCGAAGAGGAAGGCGCCGGCCGCCGCGGAGAGCTGCAACATCAGGAAGAGTGTCGTCAGCTCGCCGAAGGTGAAGCCCAGGCTCTCGACGGCGTAGATGCCGGCGAAGGCGACGACCGTCGTGAGGCCGGCGTAGTAGACGAAGTAGACCGCCAGGAACTGCGCCAGCTCGGAGAAGCGGCGCACCTCGGCCGCCGTCGCCGCCAGACGCCGGAACCCGGCCCGCACGTACTCGAGCGCGCGCCGGGCCCGCCGCGGCGCCCGCTCGCGCAGGAAGAGGAAGGTCGGGAGGCCGGCGAGGAGGAAGAAGAGCGCCGTCGCCACCCAGGCGAGCCGGAGGTTGCCGAGGTTCTCGGCCTCGAACCCGCCGCGCAGGAGCGGCTGGACGAGGAGGAGCGACCCGAGGCCCCCGAAGTAGCCGAGCCCCCAGCCGAAGCCCGAGATCCGGCCGACGTTCTCGGGCGTCGAGATCTCGGGCAGGAAGGCGCCGGCCAGGTTCTCGCCGAAGGAGAAGCCGACGAAGGAGACGACGAGGAGCGCCACCCCCAGCCCGGCGCGCCCGGGGACCACGAGCCAGAGCGCCGCCGTCCCCGCGACGCACAGCGCGTAGGTGGCGAAGAGGAAGGCCTTCTTCCGCCCCGAGTCGTCGGCGATGGCGCCCACGATCGGCGACAGCAGCAGCACGACCAGGTTCGCCATCGCCAGGCCGAGGCCCCAGAGGAAGTCGCCCCGCCCCGGCGGCGCCACCAGGCGGGTGAAGTAGACGCTGAAGGCGACGGTGACGACGACCGTCGTGTAGCTGGAGTTGGCGAAGTCGAACATCGCCCAGGCGACGATCTCGCGCGGGCGCGGCGGGTCGGTGGGCTCGGGCACGGGGGCGCTTATGCTATCCCGCGGCAAGGGAGCCGCCGCCTGAAACGCCGCCACCGACCCACCGCCCGGAAGACCGGGCCGCGCCCCGTCGCCGTCTCGCTGCGCGAGTACGCCCGCGGCATCGCCGGCGGCTTCCTCTTCAGCCTGCCGCTGCTCTACACCATGGAGGTCTGGTGGGCCGGCTTCCTGGCCAGCCCCGCCCGCCTGCTCGCCTACCTCACGGTCGGCTTCCTCCTCCTCCTCGGCTACAACCGCTATCTCGGCCTGCGCCAGGACAGCACCTGGGGCGAGGTCTGGATCGAGGCCGTCGAGGAGATGGGGTTGGGGATCGCGCTCTCCGCCGCCGTCCTCTGGCTCCTCGGCCGGATCGGCGGCGCGATGCCGCTCTCCGAGGTGCTGGGCAAGGTCGTGGTCGAGAGCGTGCCGGTGGCGATCGGCGTCGCGGTGGGGACCGCGCAGCTCTCCGGCGGCGGGGGCTTCGGCAAGGACCGCGGGATGGCGGACGACGACGACGGGACCGGCGGCGCGGGCTGGTGGTCGGAGCTCGTGCTCGCCGCCGGCGGCGCCATCCTCCTCGCCGCGAACGTCGCGCCGACCGAGGAGATCCCGGTCATCGCCCTCGAGATCCCGCCCTGGAAGACCCTGCTCCTCGTCGCGGTGTCGTTGGGGCTGGCGGCGATGATCCTCCACTACAGCGACTTCCTGGGCGCCGAGCAGGCCAGCGCGGCGGGGGGTCTGGCGCGCGGCGCGACCGGCGTGCTGGTCGCCTACGGGGTGGCGCTCGTCTCCTCGGCCTTCATCCTCTGGTTCTTCGGGCGCTTCGCCGGCACCGCGCCGGCGCTCTGCGTGGCGCAGACGGTGGTGCTCGGCGTCCCCGCCAC
>DASUNQ010000028.1:0-27446 GCA_036277075.1 Thermoanaerobaculia bacterium | reverse complement strand
CACCCCGATGTTGTCCCCCGCCTGCCCCTGGTCCAGGAGCTTGCGGAACATCTCCACCCCGGTCACCACCGTCTTGGTCGTCGGCCGGATCCCCACGATCTCCACCTCGTCGCCCACCTTCACGATCCCCCGCTCCACCCGGCCGGTCACCACCGTCCCCCGTCCCGAGATCGAGAAGATGTCCTCGATCGGCATCAGGAAGTCCTTGTCGATGGCCCGCTCCGGCAGCGGAATGTAGCTGTCCACCGAACCGATCAGCTCCATGATCTTCTGACCCGACTCGCTCTCCGGGTCCCCGCTCTCCAGCGCCTTCAACGCCGAACCCCGCACGATCGGGATGTCGTCCCCCGGAAAGTCGTACGAGGACAACAGCTCCCGCAGCTCGAGCTCCACCAGGTCCAGCAGCTCCGGGTCGTCCACCATGTCCACCTTGTTGAGGAACACCACCATCGAGGGGACGCCCACCTGCCGCGCCAGCAGGATGTGCTCCCGCGTCTGCGGCATCGGACCGTCCGCCGCCGACACCACCAGGATCGCCCCGTCCATCTGCGCCGCCCCGGTGATCATGTTCTTGACGTAGTCCGCGTGCCCCGGGCAGTCCACGTGCGCGTAGTGCCGCTTGTCGCTCGCATACTCGACGTGCGCCGTCGCGATCGTGATCCCCCGCTCCCGCTCCTCCGGCGCCTTGTCGATCTGGTCGAACGCCACGAAGCTCGCCAACCCCTTCTTCGCCAACACCTTCGTGATCGCCGCCGTCAACGTCGTCTTGCCGTGGTCCACGTGACCGATCGTCCCCACGTTGACGTGCGGCTTCGAACGCTCGAACTTCTCCTTGCCCATGACCTGTCCGTTGCCTCCTCGCGCAGCGGCCGCGCCGCGCCGGGTGGGTGGTCGCTATGGAGCCCACGACCGGATTTGAACCGGTGACCCCTTCCTTACCAAGGAAGTGCTCTACCCCTGAGCCACGTGGGCTTGTTGGTCGATTGCTAAGGACACGCGGCCGACACCCGCCCCCGCCCGGCGGGCAAACCGCGCGATCTTACCTGCCTTCCCACTGCCTGTAAAGGCCGCCTCCGCCCGGAGGGACTGCCTCGGCGGAGGAGGGAAGTGTGCCAGAAGAGCGCGGTCCTGTCCAGTCGGACGGTGCCGCGGAAGGGGCTACGAAGTGGCGCCGGTGCAGGAGGTGCCAGCGGCCCGCGGAGCGGACGTCCCAGGCGGCGAGGCCGGGACCGAGAACGGCCGGCAGCTCCGCCCGTTCGCCGCGGGCGAGGAGGTAGTCGAAGCGCGGGCCGTCCCGCGGGAGCGAGAAAGCGCGGGGATGGCGGTCGGCGACGCGCGCCAGGAGATCCGGCGGCCACTCGCGCCCCGGCCGGTAGCGCACCAGGCTGTGGGAGAGCTCGGCGAAAGAGAAGAGGACGCGCCCGCCGCGGAGCGCCTGGTAGAGAGCCGGGAAGTGGGTGTAGAGCGGGTAGCGGAGGAGGAGCGGGCCGGCGCCGGCCGGCTCGGCGTACGGGTCGTAGACGACGCCCGCCAGGCGGCGCCCCGGCGCGGCGGCGCGCAGCAGGCCGGCGAGGCCGGCGGCATCGCGCTCGAAGGCCAGCGCTTGGGCGGTCGCCAGACCCAGGGAGACCACGAGGAGAGCGGCGGCCAGGGCCTTGGCGACAACCGCGCGTCCGCGGGGCGCCGGCAGCGAGACCAGCGCCAGGATCCCGGCGAGCGGCGCCAGGCGCTCGGCGACCAGGTAGCCCATGAACCGTTCCGGCAGCAGCAGGTAGAGGGCGAAGAGGGCGGCGGCGAGCCACGCGAAGCGGTCGCGGAAGAGCCGATCCCTCGCCTTCCCCCTTTCCGGCTCTCGCCGCCGCCGTCGGGCGACGACGAGCCCCAGGCCTGCGGCCAGCGCCGCGACCGCGAGCTCTTTCAGCCCTGGATAGGACCCGAAGACCAGGCCCGGCATCACGCTCAGCTTGAGCGGCAGCGAGCGCCACCGTGCGCCGACGGCCTTCATGCTCTGCTCGTAGGGGCTGAAGGACTCCGCGGGGGAGACGAGGTTGGGCAGGAGCACGACCGCGGCCACGACCAGCACTCCCGGCAGGAGCGCGACGAGGGGCGCCGCAGCCCGCCGCCAGCCCGGCCGCCGCACGGCCACGAGCCAGGCCACCGCGGCGGCGAAGAGCAGGAGGAGCTGCAGGTGGACGAGGTAGAAGGAGAGCGTCAGCGCCGCGAGCAGCAGCCACGCACCGGCGCCGAACCGCCCTCTCCCACCCGGCTGCGGCAGCAAACGGTCGGCCGCCGCCACCCCGACGAGAAACAGCGGGTAGGCGAAGAGCGTCCCCACGAACCCCCACGAGTACGCGTAGTTGAACATCGCCGCGAGCGGCAGGACGGCGTACCAGTCGGGCTTGCCGAGGCGCCGGACGAGCACCAGTGCCGCCGGCCCGACCGCCGCCAGCGCCAGCGCCACGACGAGCTTGCCGGCGATCTCGATCGGCAGCAGCCAGGCGAGCCCGGCGGTGAGCCACTCGAAGAGCGCCTGCGGCGCCCCCCAGGCGATGCCGTAGGTCTCCGCGAAGCCTCGTGCCGGGTCGCCGTAGAAGCGCAGCGCCGCCGCCATCGCCAGGTGCTGCGGGTAGTCGACCATCGGCGGGAAGGTGGTAAGCCAGACCGGGAGCGTCGCCAGGGCCGAGGCGGCGACGACGAGGAGCGGGCCGCCCCGCGAGCGCGGCGGCGCCGGAGGGGGCGGCATGAGAGAGGATTCTAGGCGCCCGCCTCGCAAGGCGGGCGAGAGGAGCCCCCATGACCCGAACCGCTTCCCGCTGCGCCGTCCTGCTGTCGCTCGCCGCGGCCTGCTCGCCCGGCACCGAGCGGCCGGCAGCCACCGCACCCGACCGTCCCGTGGTCGATCTCGCCGGAGTGGAGCTCGTCGACCTCACCCATCCGTTCGACGAGCGAACCCTCTACTGGCCCACGTCGCCCTCCACCTTCCGCCTCGAGCGGCTGGCGCACGGCATGACGAACGCCGGTTTCTTCTACTCCGCGAACGCCTTCTGCACACCCGAGCACGGCGGCACGCACCTCGACGCGCCGATCCACTTCGCCGCCGGCGGCGACACGGCGGACGAGGTGCCGCTGGCGCGGCTGGTCGCCCCGGCCGTGGTGCTGGACGTCGCGCGGCAGACCGCGGCCGACCCCGACTACGCGCTCACCCCGGCCGACGTCGCAGCCTGGGAGGGGGCGAACGGCGCCGTCCCGGCCGGCGCCATCGTCCTGCTGCGCACCGGCTGGAGCGGCCGCTGGCCGGACCGCCGGCGCTACCTCGGCGACGACACGCCAGGGGACGCCTCGAATCTCCACTTCCCCTCCTACGGCGCGGGCGCGGCACGCCACCTCGTCGAGCTCCGGCGCGCGGCCGCCCTCGGCGTCGACACGGCGAGCATCGACCCGGGCGCCTCGCGCGACTTCCCGGTCCACCGCCTGGCGGGCGCCGCCGGCGTCCCCGGCTTCGAGAACCTGGCGCATCTCGACCGGCTGCCGCCGGCCGGCGCCTGGGTGATCGCGCTGCCCATGAAGATCGCCGGCGGCTCGGGGGGGCCGCTGCGGGTGATCGCGCTGGTGCCCAAGGCGGAGTGAGGGATCATTTGATGCGCCGGTGCTAAAATGGCGGCACCAAGGCGAGGAGATGATGGCGGCAAGCCCTGAGCCCCTTCCCCGCGCACGCCTCGACAGCCGACGGCAACGGGTCCTCGGCTGGGTCTTCGCGCTCGGCCTCCTCTTCCTCCTGCTCGCGGCGCTGGAAGGCGCCGTGCGGGCGCGAATGTGGCTCCTCACCGGCTCGTTCGGCCCCGCCCATCGTTTCGAGCACGACCCCGCCTCCGGCCTGCGCATCCCGGTTCGCAACCAACGGACCGCCAAGGTGCGGACCGACTCGCGCGGCTTTCGCAGCCCCGAGCTGGACGATCCGAAGCCACCGGGACGCATCCGCCTGGCTTTCGCGGGAGCCTCGAACACGTTCTGCGTGGAGGCCAGCAGCAACGAGGCCACCTGGCCGCACCTCGTCTGGGAGGGGCTCGGGCGGCGCTACCCCGAGGTGAGCTTCGACTACCTCAATGCCGCCAGCGGTGGGTACGCCGTCGAGGCCATCCACCGGAGCCTGGAGCGCCGGGTGGCCCCCTTGGCCCCCGACGTGGTCGTGATCAGCTTCACCAACAACGACGTCGTCAAGGACACCCGCGCCCTGGCCCGGGCGCGTGGTCTCTATGCAGGCGGGAAAGAGACGGGGAGTTGGCTCGCCCGTCACTCCCAGCTCGCTTTTTTCCTGGAGAGGAACCTCCGCATCCGCAATCGGCGGGCCGAGGCGCTCGGAACGCGCGGCCGGCTGCGCTTCGAGCCGCGCGAGATCTCCGGCGTCTATCGGGACCGGGTGGCCGCCTTGCTGAAGGCGGCGCAGAGGACGGCGCCGGTCGTGATGGCCACCACCTTCTCCTACCGCGCCCGCCGGGGACAGTCCCCCGCCGAGCAGCGCGAGGCCACCGCCGACGCCTTCTACTACATGCCGTATCTCACGCCGGAGACTCTGCTCGCCGCCTTCGAGGAGTACAACCGCGTCGTCCGCGAGGCAGCGCGCGACACCGGCGTGCTCCTCGTCGACCTAGAGCATGCCGTCCCGGGCGACGACCGGCACTTCGCGGACTCCGTGCACTTCACCGACGCCGGCTGCCTGAACGCGGCGGCTTTGATCTCGAGGGCGCTCGCGGACTCGGAGGCCTTCCGGAGACTGGTACGGAGAGCAGCGCCGCCGCCGCGCGCGACATGACCTGAATCGATTGAGCGGCGCGGCGCTGAACGAGCAATCCGCGCCGCACCGCCGTGGCAGAGGGTGTGCATCGCGGTCGGCCGTGCCCTGGGTCGACGAGAGCTATCTCCGCTACTTTCCGCCGCTCACCTGGCAGAGCAACCCGCAGATCGAATCGGTTCTTAAACTGGCGCCGAACGGGGCGCCGATCCTCGACCTCGGGGCCGGGGGGCGCCAGATCTCGCCACGCACCCTCTGCGTCGACTTCCTGCCGCTGCCGCATACCGACGTCGTCGCAGACGTCCAGCGCCTGCCGATCCGCGACGGCTCCGTCGGCCTGATCTTCGCGACCGGCCTGCTCGAGCACGTCGAGGACGAGCGCGCGGTGCTCGACGAGATCGCGCGGACGCTGCGTCCCAGAGGGGTGGCCCACGTCGAGCTGCCGTTCCTCCAGCAGTACCACGAGAACCCCATCGACTGCCGCCGGTTGACGGTCGACGGGCTCGAGCGGCTGATGCAGCGCGTCGGGCTGGAGACGGTGAAGTCGGGCTTCCACATCGGCCCGACGGTGACGCTGCTGACCCTGCTCGCCTATTACGGAGCGATGCTCTTCGAGGGGAGGAGCCGGTTGTCCCGCATCCTCTCGACAGGCGTCTTCCTGCTCCTATCGGCTCTCTTTTTCCCCTTCAAGTACCTCGACCGCACGCTGCGCCACAAACGCAGCGCCCACCGCTTAGCCTTCGGCGTCTTCTGCACCTCGCGCAAGCCCGCCTAGACCCGAAGACGGGAGCGAGCGGGAGACGGGATGCGCTTCGCCCCCCGCGAGCGAAGCGAGCGGTCGCCGGGATTCGCTCCGCCTCCCGCGAGCGAAAGCGAGCGGGAGGCCACCGAAGCCCGTCTTCCGTCCAGCCTGACGAGCGTAGCGAGGAAGGATGGAGCGGGAGACGGGATTCGAACCCGCGACCAGCAGCTTGGAAGGCTGCGACTCTACCCCTGAGTTACTCCCGCTTGGCGAAGAGGATGGTGGAGGCGGATGGATTTGAACCACCGTAGGGCTTTGCCCGGCAGATTTACAGTCTGCTGCCATTGACCGCTCGGCCACGCCTCCGAGAGAAAGAACCGACCGGACCTGGAGCCGGCACCCGGAATCGAACCGGGGACCTACTGTTTACAAGACAGTTGCTCTACCGCTGAGCTATGCCGGCAGGGGCTCCCCGGAGCCGCGGAAGTCTAACCCCTGCCCCGGTCACCGGCAACCGTTCGCTGCCGCACGGCCTCGTAGAGCAGGGCCGCCGCGGCGGTGGCGAGGTTGAGCGACTCGAGCCGGCCGCGCATCGGCAGCCCGACGAGTCGGTCGCAGAGTCCCCGGGTGCGCGCCCGAAGCCCCCGTTCCTCACCCCCCAGGCAGAGTACAACCTTCCCCGTAAGATCCACATTCCACGGCGCTTCTCCACCCTGGGCCGCGCCGTAGACCCAGAAACCCTCGGCCTTGAGCGCCTCCAGGCTCTGCGCCGGGTTGACGATCCGCTCGACCGCCAGCCACTCGGCGGCGCCGGCCGCGGTCTTGACCACCGCCGGCGTCAGCGGCGCCGAGCCGCGATCGCGCACCAGCACCCGTCCCACCCCCGCGCCTTCGCACACCCGCAGCAGGGCGCCGAGGTTGCGCGGGTCCTGGACGTCCTCGACCAGCACCAGGAGGCCGGGGTCGGCGCCGGGCGCCTCCGCCGTCGCCTCGCGCACCTCGGCCGCGAAGCCGTTGTGGGCAGGACCGGCCAGAGCGGCGAGGGCGCGTTCCGGGAGGGTTTCGACCGGCACGCGGTGACGGCGGGAGAGCTCCTCGATCTCCGCGCGCCGACGGCCTCCGCGCCCGGCGCCCACCAGCACCCGCGAGACCTCGTGCGGCCGATGGCGGAGCGCCTCGCGGACCGGGTGGAAGCCGTAGAGGAGCGCTTCTACACCTCGAGGATCTGTTGCTCTTTTTT
This sequence comes from Thermoanaerobaculia bacterium, assembly GCA_036277075.1. Taxonomy (GTDB): domain Bacteria; phylum Acidobacteriota; class Thermoanaerobaculia; order Multivoradales; family UBA5704; genus DASUNQ01. The sequence continues at coordinate 20,675 of DASUNQ010000028.1, read as the reverse complement.
CTGCAGGGCGCCGCTGATCTCGGCGATAAAGCGGTCGTGGAGCTTCTGCACCTCGTCGAGGCCGCGCCGCTCGTCGTCCTGCCCGATCTCGCCGTCCTTCTCCATCTTCTTGAGCTTCTCGTTGCCCTCGCGCCGCGCCTGGCGCACGCCGTTGCGCGCCGTCTCGGCGAGGTCGTGGGCGCGGCGGACGATCTCGCGCCGCCGCTCCTCGGTGAGCGACGGGACGGGGATGCGGATGACCTTGCCGTCGTTCGACGGGTTGAGGCCCATCTCCGACTTGCGGATCGCCCGCTCCATGGCCGCGATCTGGCTCGGGTCGTAGGGCTGGGCGACGATCATCGTGGCGTCGGCCACCGAGAGGTTGGCGAGCTGGTTGAGCGGCGTCGGCGTGCCGTAGTAGTCGACGACGATGCCGTCGAGGAGGGCGAGCGACGCCCGGCCGGTGCGCAGGTGCTTGAGCTCGTTGTGGAGGTGGTCGACGGCGGCCTTCATGTGGCGCTCGACCTCGGCGAACAGGGTCTTCATCTCCCCTCCTTCAGGCGCGGACGATCGAGCCTACCCGCTCCCCGCACACCACCCGCCGGACGTTGCCGGGCCGCGTCAGGTTGAAGATGGCGATCGGCACGCCGTTGTCGCGGCTGAGGCTGATGGCGGCGGCGTCCATCACCTTGAGGTCCTTCTCCAGCACCTCCTGATAGGTCACCTCCGGCAGCAGCTCCGCCCGCGCGTCGAGGTGCGGGTCGGCCGTGTAGAGGCCGTCCACCCGCGTCGCCTTGAGCAGCACCTCGGCGTGGATCTCGTTGGCGCGCAGGGCGGCGGCGCTGTCGGTCGTGAAGTAGGGATTGCCGGTGCCGGCGGCGAAGATCACCGCCCGCCCCTTCTCCAGGTGCCGGATCGCCCGCCGGCGGATGAACGGCTCGGCGACGTTGCGGATCTCGAGCGCGGTCTGCACGCGCGTCGGCACGTCGCGCTTCTCCATCGCGTCCTGGAGCGCCAGGGCGTTGATCACCGTCGCCAGCATCCCCATGTAGTCGCCGGTCACGCGCTCGATGCCGCGGTGGCTGGCGGCGAGGCCGCGGATGATGTTGCCGCCACCGACCACCACCGCGAGCTGCACGCCCATGCGGTGCACCACCGCCAGCTCGTCGGCGATGACGGCCACCACCTTCTCGTCGATGCCGAAGGGCTGCTCGCCCATCAGCGCTTCGCCCGAGAGCTTGAGCAGCACCCGGCGGTAGGCCGGGACCGGCTCCGGCTCCGGCAGCTCGACGACCGTCACTGCGCCGCCTGCGCCAGCACTTCCTGCGCGAAGTCGTCCCGCCGCCTCTCGATCCCCTCGCCCAGCCGGAAGCGGGCGAAGCGGCGGACGACGATGTTCTCGCCGATCTTGGCGATCCGCTCTTGCACCAGCTGGCCCACCGTCTTGTCGGGGTCCTTGACGAACGGCTGCTCGAGCAGCACCTGCTCGGTGTAGTACTTCTCGAGCTTGCCCTCGACGATGCGGTCAACCACCGGAGCCGGCTTGCCGGAGGCGAGCGCCTGCTCGCGGAAGATCGCCCGCTCGCGCTCGAGCACCTCCGGGGTGACCTCGTCGCGGACGATGAAGCGCGGCTCGGCGGCGGCGATGTGCAGGGCGATGTCGCGCACCAGCTCCTGGAACTGGTCGGTGCGGGCGACGAAGTCGGTCTCGCAGTTGACCTCGACGAGGACGCCGATCTTGCCGCCGGCGTGGATGTAGGAGCCGACCGCCCCCTCGGCGGCCACCCGCCCGGCCTTCTTGGCGGCGGCGGCGAGCCCCCTGGTGCGCAGCAGGTCGATCGCCTTCTCCATGTCCGCCCCGGCCTCGCCGAGGGCCGCCTTGCAGTCCATCATGCCGGCGCCGGTGCGCTCGCGCAGTTCCTTGACCATCTGAGCCGTGATTTGCATCCTTCTTCTCCTTGGATCGCTGCGCGCGGATAAAAGAAAAGGTCAGCTCGACCTGGGTTCGACTGACCTTTCCCTTCCGCCGAACCGCGGGCCGCGGGCGGCGGGGCGAGCCTGCCGTCCCCTACGCCGGGGCCGGGCTCCCCAGCGCCGGTTCCGGCCGCATCGCCGGCACCGCGCCCATGTCCTTGCTCTCGATCATCACCTCGCGCTCGAGGCGCCCGGCCCCCTCGAGGTAGGCGTCGGCGATGCGCGCCGCGAACAGACGGATGGCGCGGATCGCGTCGTCGTTGCTGGGGATGATGTAGTGGATCAGCTCGGGGTCGCAGTTGGTGTCGACCAGCGCGATCACCGGGATCCCCAGCTTGTTGGCCTCGGAGACCGCGATGTACTCCTTCTTGGGGTCGACGACGAAGAGCGCGTCGGGGAGCTCCTCCATGTCGCGCACCCCTTCGAGGTTCTTGACCATCTTGTCGCGCTCGCGCTCGAGGCGGAGGCGCTCCTTCTTGGTGAGCTGGCTCTTCTCGTCGCCCAGCCGCGCCTCGATGTCCTTCCAGCGCTCCACCGAGCTGCGGATGGTGACGTGGTTGGTCAGCGTGCCGCCCAGCCAGCGGTTGGTGACGGAGAACTCGCCGCAGCGCCGCGCTTCCTCGGCGACCGCCTCCTGCGCCTGCCGCTTGGTGCCGACGAAGAGGAGCCGCTTGCCCGCGGCCGCCAGAGCGGTGACGAAGTCCGCCGCCTCCTGGAACTGCTTGAGGGTCTTCTGCAGGTCGATGATGTAGATCCCGTTGCGCTTGCCGAAGATGTAGGGCTTCATCTTCGGGTTCCAACGCCGGGTCTGGTGCCCGAAGTGGACCCCCGCCTCGAGCAGCTCCTTCATGGTGACTTCAGCCAATCGATCCTCCTTACCGCTTGCTGAACTGGAAGCGGGCGCGCGCGCCCTTCTGACCGTACTTCTTGCGCTCCTTCTTGCGCGGATCGCGGGTGAGCAGGCCGGCCGTCTTCAGCCGGTCGCGCAGCTCGGCGTTGTACTCGATCAGGGCGCGCGAGATGCCGTGGCGGATGGCCCCGGCCTGCCCGGCGCTGCCGCCCCCCTCGACCGCGACCGTGATGTCGAACTTCTCGGCCGTCTCGGTCAGCAGCAGGGGCTGCTTGATGATCATCTTGAGCGACTCGTTGGGGAAGAACTCGTCGAGGCTGCGGCCGTTGACCTGGACCGCGCCCGATCCCGGCCGCAGGTAGACGCGGGCGGCCGCGGTCTTGCGGCGCCCGGTGGCGTAGTAGCTGACCTCGTTCAATAGGGTGTCCTCAGGGTGTCCTCAGGCTGTCCTGGCGCCGGCCAGGTCGTAGACGGCGGGCTGCTGCGCCTGGTGCGGGTGCTCGCCCCCGGCGTAGACCTTGAGCTTGCGGAGCTGCTGGCGGCCGAGCTTGTTCTTCGGCAGCATGCCCCAGACGGCGCGCTCGACGAGCTGCGCCGGCCGCCGCCGCCGCAGGTGACCGGCGGTCTCCTTCTTGAGCCCGCCCGGGTAGCCGCTGTGGCGGTAGTAGACCTTCTCCTCTTCCTTGCGCCCGGTCAGCACCGCCTGCGCGGCGTTGAGCACGATGACGAAGTCGCCGGTGTCGAGGTGGGGCACGTAGGTCGGCTTGTGCTTGCCGGTGAGCAGCGTCGCCACGACCGTCGCCATGCGCCCGAGCGGCACCCCGGCGGCGTCGACGACCCACCAGCGGTGCTCGATCTCGGCGAGCTTCGGGCTGTACGTCCTGTGCATCGTGATCTCCGTGGGACCGACGTGCGCAGGCCTCGACCGACCGAGGCCTCCCTCGCGGGCGCAGAAGGACGTGGATCTTAGGGTGGAGGCCGCAGGTTGTCAAGGCGCGGCTGTGTACACTAGCCGCGTGCCGGGCGCCGCTCAGGTCGACAAGTCGAGGGCCGCGATCCGCGACATGTTCGCGGGGGTGGCGCCGCGCTACGACCTGCTCAACCGCCTGCTCTCGGGCTCCCTGGACCTGGTCTGGCGGCGGCGCGCCGCGGCGGCGCTCGACCTCCCCGCCGGCTCGCGCGTGCTCGACCTCTGCGCCGGCACCGGCGACCAGGCGCTGGCGCTGCGGCGGCACGGCCTGACCGTCGCGGCGGCCGACTTCTGCCTCCCCATGCTGGCCCTGGCGCGGCGGAAGTTCGGAGTTTCAGGTAAGGGAGGGCCGCGGCCGGCACCGCTCGCGGCGGATGCTCTCGTCCTACCCTTCGCCTCCGGCACCTTCGACGGCGCCACCGTCGCTTTCGGGGTACGCAACGTGGCCGATCTCGACCGGGGGCTCGGGGAGCTGGGTAGGGCGCTGAGGCCGGGGGGGCGGCTCGCCATTCTCGAGTTCGCCCTGCCGCGGGCGCGGCTGCTCCGCTCGCTCTACTTGTTCTATTTTCGCCGCCTCCTTCCCCGGATCGGCCGCCTCCTCTCGCCGCGGGGCTCCGCCTACGCCTACCTTCCCAGCTCCGTCTTGGAGTTCCCGCAGCGCGACGACTTCCTTCCACGGATGGAAACCGCCGGCTTCGCCGAGCTCTCCTGGCGCGATCTGGCGGGTGGGGTCGTCTGCCTCTACCTGGGAAGGCGGGCTTGACCCGCCTCCTCGACGGCCGCGCCGTGGCGGCCCAGGTGCGGGCCGAGGTCGCCGCGGGAGTCCGCGAGCTGCTGGCCGCCGGCGGCCGCCCGCCGGGGCTCGCCGCCGTGCTCGCCGGCGACGACCCGGCCTCACGCCTCTACGTGGACACCAAAGAGAAAGCCGCCGCCGAGGTGGGGATCCGCAGCCGCATCGTCCACCTGCCCGCGGACGCCGGCGAGGAGCGCCTCCTGGCGGCGATCGAGGCACTCAACGGCGACGAGGGGACCGACGGCATCCTCGTCCAGCTCCCGCTGCCGCGCGGCATCGACGCGCGCGCGGTGCTCGACGGCGTCGACCCGGCCAAGGACGTGGACGGCTTCCACCCGCTCAACGTCGGCCGCCTGTGGCTCGGCCGCCCGGGCTTCGTGCCGGCCACCCCGCGCGGCGTCCTCGAGCTCCTCCGCCGCTCCGGCGTGCCGCTGGCCGGGCGCCACGCCGTCGTCGTCGGGCGGAGCGACATCGTCGGCAAGCCGCTCGCCGCCCTCCTCCTGCGCGAGCACTGCACGGTGACCGTCTGCCACTCCCGGACGCGCGACCTCGCCGCCGTCACCCGCACCGCCGACCTCCTCGTGGCCGCCGCCGGCCGCCCCGCTCTCCTCGGGCCCGAGCACGTGCGCGAGGGGGCGGTGGTCGTCGACGTCGGGATCCACCGCCTGACCGACCCGGCCGAGGTCGAGCGCCTCTTCCCCGGCGACGCCGAGCGGCGCGCGCAGCTCGCCCGCCGCGGGGGGGTCGTCGTCGGGGACGTGGACTTCGCGCGCGTCGCGCCGCGCGCCGCCGCGATCACGCCGGTGCCCGGCGGCGTCGGCCCGCTGACCGTGGCGATGCTCCTCGCCAACACCCTCGACGCCGCGCGCGCCCGCCGGGGGATGGCGGCTCCTGTCGCGAGCGGCAAGTGAGCGCGTTGCGCGTCGGCCTGACCGGCGGCCTGGCGAGCGGCAAGTCGACCGCCGCCGCCCTCCTCGCCGAGCGCGGCGCGCGGGTGATCGACGCCGACGAGCTGGTGGCCGACCTCTACCGGCCGGGCGGCGAGGGGGCGGCGGCCGTCCACGCGCTGTTCGGCGAGGCGGCGCTGGCGCCGGACGGCTCGGTCGACCGCGCCGCGGTGGCGCGCCGGGTCTTCGCCGACGCCGAAGCGCGGCGCGCCCTCGAGGCCGCCATCCACCCCTTGGTCCGCCGCCGCTTCGAGGCGCTCGCCGAGGCCTCCGGCGACCCTGTCGTCGTCCTCGAGGCCACCCTCCTGGTGGAGGCGGGCTACGGCGCGGGGTTCGACCTCATCGTCACCGTCGAGGCCGATCCCGCGGTGCGCCTCCGGCGCGCGGTGGCGCGCGGGATGGACGCGGCGGAGGCGCGGGCGCGCCTCGCGGCGCAGGGCGAGGGGGAGGCGCGGCGGGCCGCCGCCCACCGCGTGCTGCGCAACGACGGCGACCTCGCCGCCCTCACCGCGCAGATCGATGAGCTGGTGGCGGAGCTGGGACAGATGGCGGCCTTGCGGCAGGAGGGAGCCGGGTGACACGCCTCCCCTTCGTCCTCGTCACCGGCAACCCGGGCAAGCTCGCCGAGGCGCGGCGCCTGGCCGGCGACGGCCTGGAGGCCGTCGCCCTCGACCTGCCCGAGATCCAATCCCTCGACCTGCTGGCGGTCTTGCGCGCCAAGGCGGACGAGGCCTGGCGGCGGCTCGGCCGGCCGCTCGTCGTCGAGGAGGCGGGGCTCGAGCTCGCCGCCCTGAACGGCTTCCCGGGGCCGCTCGTCAAGTGGATGCTCGACGCCGTCGGGGCGGAGGGGATCGCCCGCGCCGCGGCGGCCCTCGGGGAGACGCGCGCGACGGCCCGCGCCGCGCTCCTCGTGCGCACGGCGGAGGGGGAGCGGGTGGCGGAAGGGGCGGCGGAAGGCGAGCTGGTCCTGCCCGGCCGCGGCGGCCTCGGCTTCGGCTTCGACCCGGTCTTCCTGCCCGCCGGCGGGAGCAGGACCTTCGGCGAGCTGAGCGGCGCCGAGAAGGACGCCGTCAGCCACCGCGGCAAGGCTTGGCGGACGCTGCTGGAAGAGCTCGCGCCGGACCTCACCCCGCCGCCCGCGCCGCCTCCCGCGCCACCTGGTCGGTGACGATCAGGGTCCCGCTCTCCCCTTCGAGCGCCGCCGCCAGGTGCTCGATGTCGGTGATCAGCACCCGGCGGCCGGTCGTCGCCACGAAGTCGATCGCCGCCTCGATCTTGGGGCCCATGCTCCCCGGCGGGAACTGGCCGCGGGCGAGGAGGCGCCGCGCCTCGGAGAGCCCGAGGACCGGCAGCTCCTCGGCGTTCTTCTTGCCGAAGTTCTTCATCACCCGCGGTACGCCGGTCAGGATGATGAAGAGGTCGGCCTTGAGCTCGCGCGAGAGCAGCGCCGAGGTGCGGTCCTTGTCGATCACCGCCTCGACCCCGGCCACCTCGCCGTCGGGCCGGCGGACCACCGGGATGCCGCCGCCGCCGCCGGCGATGACGATGTTGCCGCGCGTCAGCAGGTCGCGCACCGGCCCCACCCCCAGGACCTCGAGCGGCTGCGGGCTCGCCACCACCTTGCGCCAGCCGCGGCCGGAGTCCTCGATCATCCGCCAGCCCAGCTCGTGCTGGAGGGCCTCGGCGCGGTAGCGGGAGAAGAAGGGACCCACCGGCTTGCTGGGGGCGCGGAAGCCGGGGTCTTCGCCGTCCACGACGACGAGCGTCAGGACCGTCGCCACCTCGAGGTGCATCCGCTCGGCGCGCAGCCGGTTGCGCAGCGCCAGCTCGAGGAGGTACCCCATGCTCCCCTCGGTCTGCGCCACGGCGACGTCGAGGGTGCCCGGCGGCACCTTCGTCGCCGCCTCCTCCATCTGGATCAGCACCTGGCCCACCTGCGGGCCGTTGCCGTGGACCACGACCAGGTCGAAGCCGCGGCGCACGAACTCGATCAGCCAGTCGGCGCAGTCGTCGGCGCGGCGGCGCTGCTCCTCCACCCGCCCGTGGTCCTCGGGGCGGAGCAGGGCGTTGCCGCCGAAGGCGACGACGGCGAGCGGCCGGGCGATCTCCAGCCGCAGGTCGGCGACGATCGGCGCGCGCTTCACCGCTCCCTCAGACGGGGTCCCGCTCGACCGGCATCGTCATGCAGCGGGCGCCGCCGCGGGCGCGCGACAGCTCGTTGGAGAGCAGGGTGACGACGGCGGGGCCGCCGTCGAGGAGCGGCTCGGAGGCGGCGAGGACGTCGCGCTCGGTGAGCACCCGCCAGCCGCGGCGTGCCAGCTCCTCGACTGTCTTGCGGTTGCGGCGGTAGAGGAGGATGACGCCGGGGGCCACGGCGAAGGCGTTGGCGCCGTCGGTCCACTGCTCGCGCTGCTGGTCCACGACCTCGACCGAGCCGCCGCAAGGGACCACCTCGAGATCGACGCCTAGGGCCGAGAGCGTGCCGAGCAGCGACTGGCGCAGCGCGAAGGTCAGCTCCGGGGCGTAGAGGTCGACGTAGTAGACGTGCGCCGACTCCGCCCCCCCGGGCTCGACGACCGGCACGTAGGCGAGGCAGGTGTTGCGGTCGATCAGGGTGAAGACGGTGTCGAGGTGCATGTAGGAGCGCTGCGCCGGCAGCTCGACGAGGATCAGGTGGCGGAACGGCGTCTCCTCCAGGCGCAGGTACTCGGCCAGCACCTCGACGCCGCGCCGGTTGGTGCGCTCCGAGATGCCGATGAGGACGATCTCGCGGTCGACCACCACCACGTCCCCCCCCTCCAGGGTGGGGTACGGGAAGTGCGGGTTGTGGCGCGGCGCGCCGGTCGGCGGCACCTCGATCTCGAACAGCGCGGCGTAGTCCTGGAGCGCCGGGTGGTAGTCGAAGAGCATGCGCGCCAGGAGCGGCTCGCGCGACCGCGCGTCGGTCGCCATCGAGGAGACGACGACGCGGTTGCCCAGCACCACCTGCGGGTCGCGCTGGAAGAAGTAGTTGGGGAGGGGCTGGAGGTCGAAGAAGGCGGGGCGCGGGCCGGGCGGGCCCTCCTCGGGCTCGGGCCGGAGCCCCTCGACGAGCGCCGCCGCCAGCTCCTCGGGCTCCATCTCCTCGAGCCGCGCCACCGTCTCGCGCAGCACCCCGTACTCCTCCTCCAGCTCGTCGAGCAGGCGCCGGCGCGGCTTCTCCATCCGCATCACCTCGCCGAGCAGACGCCCCGCATCCAGCACCTCGGCGCCGACCTTCTCCAGCACCTGCCGGAAGAGGTCGTGCTCGAAGCGGGTCTCGTCGCCGTCGAGGATGTCGTCGAAGAGGAGCTGGCCCATGCGCGAGGGGACCATGCGGTCGATCTCGCGCCCGGGCCGGTGGACCAGCACGCGGCGCAGCCGCCCGATCTCGGAGTCCACTCGAATGGCCATGGCGGGGTTCCCCGGCGGGGGGAGCGAAGGCGCGCATTGTAGCATCGCCCCCATGGCCGCCGAGGCGCCGCAGAACCCGCTCCACGAGCGCTACGCCTCGCCGGAGATGGCGCGGATCTTCTCGGCGTCGCACCGCTACGGCGCCTGGCGCGAGCTCTGGATCGCCCTCGCCGAAGCCGAGGCGGAGCTGGGGCTGCCGATCCACCCCGAGCAGCTCGCCGCCCTGCGCGCGGCGGCGCCGCGGCTCGACCTCGCGCGGGTGGCCGAGCTCGAGCGCCGCACCCGCCACGATGTCGTCGCCCACCTGCGCCACTTCGCCGAGCAGGCGGACGCGGTCGAGGCGGGGGCGGGGGGGATCCTCCACCTCGGCGCTACCAGCGCCTTCCTGACCGACAACACCGACGTTCTGTTGGCGCGGGAGGCCCTGGAGCTCCTGGCCGCGCGCCTGGCGGCGGCGATCCGCGAGCTGGCCGCCTTCGCCCGCCGCACCCGCGCGGTCCCCTCCCTCGCCTATACCCATTTCCAGCCCGCCCAGCTCACCACCGTCGGCAAGCGGGCCTGCCTCTGGCTCCAGGACCTGGCGAGCGACCACGCCGAGGTGCGCCACCGCCTGGCGACCCTCCGCTGCCGCGGCGCCAAGGGGACGACCGGCACCCAGGCCAGCTTCCTCACCCTCTTCGCCGGCGACCACGGCAAGGTGCGGGAGCTGGACCGCCGGCTCGCCGCGCGCCTGGGCTTCGCCGCCGGCTTCCCGGTCACCGGCCAGACCTACCCGCGCAAGCAGGACAGCCAGGTGCTCGCCGCCCTCGCCGGCATCGCCGAGAGCTGCCACAAGCTGGGCACCGACCTGCGCCTCCTCCAGGGGGTGGGCGAGCTGGCCGAGCCCTTCGACGCCGAGCAGGTGGGCTCCTCGGCCATGGCCTACAAGCGCAACCCGGTGCGCGCCGAGCGGATGTGCGGCCTGGCCCGCCGTCTGATCACCGACAGCCTCAACGGGCCGCTCAACGCCGCCACCCAGTGGCTGGAGCGGAGCCTGGACGACTCGGCCAACCGGCGCTTGGTGCTGGAGGACTCGTTCCTGACCGCCGACGCGGTCCTCCTCCTCGCCGCCCACATCGCCGCAGGGCTGACGGTGCGCGAGGCGACGGTCGCGGCGCGGGTGGCGCGCGAGCTGCCCTTCATGGCCACCGAGACCTTCCTCATGGAGGGGACGCTGCGCGGCGGCGACCGGCAGGCCCTGCACGAGCGGCTCCGCGGCTACAGCCTGGAGGCCCAGGAGGCGGTCGAGCGCGGGGGCGAGAACCCCCTCGTCGAGCGGATCGCGGGCGATCCAGATTTCCGGATCACCCTCGAGGAGGCGCGGGGGTGGCTCGACCCGGCGGCCTTCACCGGCCGCTCGGCCGAGCAGGTGGACGAGTTCCTGGCCGAGGTCGTCGAGCCGCTCCTCGCCGGGGCCGAGGCGGCCGCGGTCGCCGCCCCCCGGATCTGAGCCCGGGCGGGCGCTCCGGGCGGGTCTGGTACAATAGCGATCCGGCAATACTTCGGCGCGGGGGTCCCCCGCCAGCAGCTCCAGCTCCTCGGCGCGTCCAGGAGACGCGCCGGCCGCTCAGCGACTCGGCATGGACGCCCCGCTCTTTAGCCCCACCCGTTCGCGCTCCGCTCCGGGGCGGCGCCTCCCCCTTCCGGGCCGGGCCCTCCTCCTGCCGCTGGCCGCGGCGCTCCTCCTCCTCGCCGCCTGCACCTCGACCCGCCGCACGCTCCGGCCGCCCGGCTACGGCCGCCCCTTCGAGGCCGGGATGGCCTCGTGGTACGGCAAGCCGTTCCACGGCCGGCGGACGGCGAGCGGCGAGCGCTACGACATGCACAAGCTGACCGCCGCGCACCGCACCCTCCTCTTCGGTACCCGCCTCGAGGTGCGGAACCCGCGCACCGGGCGCAGCGTGCTGGTGCGCGTCAACGACCGCGGCCCCTTCGCCCGCAACCGCATCCTCGACCTCTCCTACGCCGCGGCCAAGAAGCTCGGGCTGGTGGCGCCGGGGACCGCCTGGGTGGAGCTCTACGCCGCCGGCGGCACGCAGGAGCCGCCGCTGCCCCACTACACGGTGCAGGTGGCGGCGTTCTCCGAGGAGGGCTTCGCCGCGGAGCTCCACCGCGGGCTGGCCGTCCAGTATCCGGAGGCGCTGCTGCGCTCGGACGGCACCTGGCACCGGGTCCAGGTCGGCTCCTTCGACGACCGCGGCAAGGCGGACGCCCTGCGCCGCGAGCTGGCGATTCTCGGCTTCGCGCCGCTCGTCGTCGAGGTGCCGTAGGCGGAATTCACCCTCCGGGCCGAGGGGTTGTACCGTCCGCCGATGACGCCCTTCAAGCGCCAGAAAAAGACCCCCGTGCGAGTCAACGAGGCTCCCGCGCGGTCCGCCAAGGGCCTGCGCCTGCCGCGGGTCGCGATCCTGGCGGGGGTGGCCTATCTGGCGCTGGTCGTGTGGGAAGGGACCGAGGCCCCGCGGGCGGTCTTCGCGCGGGAGGCGATGCCCCCGACGATGGCCGCTCCCGCCGCCGCCCTCCACCTGCCGGCCTTCGCCGCGGACGCGGCGGCCGCCGAGCGCGGCGTCGCCTCCTGGTACGGCCGGGACTTCCAGGGCCGCCCGACGGCGAGCGGCGAGGCCTTCGACATGCACGGCCTCACCGCCGCCCACCGCACCCTCCCCTTCGGCACGCCGGTCGAGGTGACGAACCCGGGGAACGGCCGGCGCGTGGTGGTGCGCGTCAACGACCGCGGCCCCCACGCCCGCAACCGGCTGATCGACCTCTCCTACGGCGCCGCCCGCGAGCTCGGCATCGCCGCCCGCGGCACCGCTCCCGTCGAGCTGCGCGTCCTGCGGTAGGGGCGGATGAGGCGGCGCGGCACGCCGGCGGCGGCTCTCCTCGGCGCTCTCCTCGCCGCCGCGGCGAACGCGGCCGTGCCGGCCGGGTTCACCGACGCGCTCGTCGCCGGCGGCCTCGCCGCGCCGACGGCGCTCGCCTTCGCCCCCGACGGCCGCCTCCTCGTCACCACCCAGGGGGGGACGCTGCGCGTCGTCCAGAACGGCGCCCTGGTCGGCACCCCGGCGCTCACCATTCCCGCCAGCCAGATCTGCACCGACTCCGAGCGCGGCCTCCTCGGCGTCGCCGTGGACCCGGCCTTCGGCTGCAACCAGTCGATCTACCTCTTCTATACCGCGGAGCGCCCGGGCGGCTCCTGCGTCAACCGCGTCTCGCGCTTCACCCTGCCGGCAAGCAACGTCGTCAACCCGGCGAGCGAGCTGGTGCTGATCGACAACATGCCGTCGCCCAACGGCAACCACAACGCCGGCGACCTGCAGTTCGGCAAGGACGGCCATCTCTACGTCTCGATCGGCGAGGGCGGAATCGCCAGCGCGGCGCGCAACGAGCACGTGCTGACGGGCAAGATCCTGCGCATCACGCCGGGCGGCGGCATCCCGGCCGACAACCCCTTCCAGGGGGCGGGGACGGCGCGCTGCAACGTCACCGGCTCGACCACCCCCGGCAACCGCTGCCAGGAGACCTACGCCTGGGGGCTGCGCAACCCCTTCCGGCTGGGCTTCGACCCCAACGCCGCCGGCACGCGCTTCTTCGTCAACGACGTGGGGGCCGGGGCCTGGGAGGAGATCGATCTCGGACAGGCGGGTGCCGACTACGGCTGGAGCTGCCGCGAGGGGGCGCATCCGACCGGATCCTGCCCGTCGCTGGCGAGCATGGTCGACCCGATCTTCGAGTACGCGCACGACCAGCAGATCCCCGGCACCACGAGCCCGGCGAGCTGCAACTGCGCCAGCGGCGGCGCCTTCGTTCCCAACGGCCTCTGGCCCGGCTACGACGGCGCCTACCTCTTCGGCGACTGCACCTGCGGCGGGATCTTCCGCCTCAGCCAGGGGGGCGGCGGCGCCTGGACCGCCGCCGACTTCGGCTCCGGGCTGGGGACCGTGGTGCACCTCCTCTTCGGGCCGCACGGCGCGACGCAGGCCCTCTACTACACGACCTTCGCCGGCGCCGGGTCGGTGCGGCGGGTGACGCTCGACAACCCCCCGAGCGCCGCCGCTCTCCGGTTCTTCAGCCTCCCGCCCTGCCGCCTGGCGGACACCCGCAACCCCCCCGGCCCCAGCGGCGGCCCGGCGCTCCAGGCCTGCACCAGCCGCACCTTCGCGGTGGGCGGCCTCTGCGGCGTGCCGGCGGCCGCGAAGGCGGTGGCGCTGAACCTCACCGCCGTCGGCCCGACCGGCGCCGGCCACCTCACTGCCCACCCCGCCGGCTCGCTGCCGCCCGCGACCAGCACTCTCAACTTCGCCGCCGGCCAGACGCGCGCCAACAACGCCGTCCTGGCCCTCGGCACGAACGGCCAGATCGCCGTCCTCCCGGTCGTCCCGGGGGGCGGGGCCGTCCACTTCGTGGCGGACGTCGTCGGCTGGTTCGAGTAGGTCCGGCCGGAGCCCGGCGCGAGAGCTTTCGCGCCTACCGCGTCAGCGTCGCCAGGAACTCCTTGATCCCGCCGTCGAGGCGGCGGCGGTCGCGGTGGCGGTCGAGGGCGATCTGGACCAGGCGGTCGACGAGCTTCGGCAGCGGCACTCCCGAGAGGCCCCAGAGGCGCGGGTACATCGAGATCGCGGTGAAGCCGGGGAGGGTGTTGAGCTCGTTGACGAAGAGGCCGTCCTCGCCTTCGAGCAGGAAGTCGACCCGCGCCATGCCGCTGCCGCCCAAGGCCGCGAAGGCGGCGACGGCGAGCCCGCGCAGCCGCTCGGCCACCGGCGCGGGCAGCTCGGCCGGGGCGATCAGGGTGGCGTTGTCCTCCAGGTACTTGTCGGCGTAGTCGTAGAACTCCCGGCCGGGGACGATCTCCCCCACTTCCGAGGCCTCGAGCTCGCCGTAGCCGAGGACGGCGCACTCCAGCTCGCGCCCCACGACGCCGCGCTCGACGAGCACCGTCTCGTCGAAGCGCAGGGCGAAGCGGACGGCCTCCTCCAGCTCCTCCGGCCGCTCCACCTTGCGCACCCCGACGCTCGAGCCGCCGACGCTCGGCTTGACGAAGAGCGGCGGCGCCAGGCGCGCGCAGCGCGCCAGGAACGCCCCGGGGTCGCGCTCGAAGTCGGCGCGGGCCGCCGCCTCGAAGTCGACGACCGGCACGCCGGCGGCGGCGAGCTGCCGCTTCGAGAGCAGCTTGTCCATGGCCAGGGCGCTGGTCGTGACGTTCGCCCCGACGTAGGGGACGTCGAGCATCTCGCAGAGCCCCTGCAGGGTGCCGTCCTCCCCCCAGGTGCCGTGGACGATCGGGAAGAGCACGTCGATGCCGGAGGCGATCAGGTGGCGGAGGGTGGGCGCCACCGGCAGGTCGAGCGGCTCGATCGCGCGCGCCTCGCCGCGCAGCACCTCCCCCGCGGCCGCCGGCGAGACCCAGCAGCCGTCCTGTGCGATGCCGAGCGCCGTCACCTGGTGGCCGGCCTCGGCCAGCCCGCGCGCCACCGTCCGCGCCGAGACGATCGAAACCTGGTGCTCGACGCTGCGGCCGCCGAAGATCAGCCCGACGTGCGCCATCTCGTCCCTCCGCTCATTCGTCTCCGCCCTCTCCCCGCGGCGTCGCCAGCTCGGGCAGCGGCGGCAGGTGCACCAGCCGCACGCTCCGCACCTCGGGCATCTCGCCGATCCGCCGCAGCAGCTCGGCCGGCGGCTCCTGGTCGATGCGCAGCACCGCCAGCGCCTCGCCGTGGTGGTCGCGGCGCGCCAGGTGGATGTCGGCGATGTTGATGCCCGCCGCGCCGAGGATCGTCCCCAGGTTGCCGACGACGCCCGGCACGTCGCGGTTCTCCAGCACCAGCAGGCGCCCCTCCGGCCGGAACTCCAGCCGGTAGCCGCCGAAGCGCACCACCCGCGGGTCGCCGCGGCCGAAGAGCGCCCCCTCGAGCTCCACCCGCTCGCCGCTGCGCCCGTCGAGCCGCACCCGCACCAGGTGCGGGTAGTCGCCGGCCAGCGAGTGGGCGGCGTGGACCAGCTCGAGCGCCCGGCTCTCGGCGAGCGCGGCGGCGTTGACGTAGTTCACCGTCTCGCCGAGCTGCCGCGCCAGCGTCCCCTTGAGCGCCGCCACCGCGACCGGCGCGCGCAGCTCCTCCTCGACGCCCCAGGTGTCGACGCGCAGGCGGCTCGGCGCCGCCGCGAGGAGCTGCGCCGCGAGGCTGCCGAGGCGCTCGCCGAGCGCCAGGTAGGGCTCGCCCTCGGCGCCGGCGGGCCGGAAGGGGAGGTTTACCGCCGCCACCGCGAGCGACCCCGCCAGCGCCTTGAGCACCATCTCGGCGGTCTCGGTGGCGATCCGCTCCTGCGCCTCCAGCGTCTGGGCGCCGAGGTGGGGCGTCGCCACGACCTTGGGGTGGCGGATCAGCGCCAGGTCCCGCGGCGGCTCCTCGGCGAAGACGTCGAGCGCGGCGCCGCCGAGGTGGCCGGCGTCGAGCAGCTCGAGGAGCGCCGCCTCGTCCACCAAGCCGCCGCGCGCGCAGTTGACGAGCAGCGCGCCCCGCTTCATCGCCTGGAGGTGCCCGCTGTCGAGGAGGTTGCGCGTCTGGTCGGTGAGCGGCGTGTGCAGCGTCACCACGTCGGCGCGGGCCAGGAGCTCGTCGAGCGGCAGCAGCTCCACCCGCTGGCGGGTGGCGACCGCCGGGTCGAGGAACGGGTCGTACGCCGCGACCTCCATGCCGAAGGCGCGCGCGCGCTCGGCCACCTGCTGGCCGATGCGGCCGAAGCCGACGATGCCGAGCCGCTTGCCCTGGAGCTCGGTGCCCTGGAAGCGGCCGCGCTCCCAGGCGCCGCCCTTGAGCGAGGCGTCGGCGGCCGGCACGTTGCGGGCGAGGGCGAGGAGGAGGGCGAAGGTGTGCTCGGTGGCCGACAGCAGGTTGGCGGTCGGGGCGTTGACCACCAGGACACCCATCGCCGTGGCCGCCTCGACGTCGACGTTGTCCACCCCGACGCCGGCCCGCCCGACCACCTTGAGCCGGCGCCCGGCGCGCAGCAGCTCGGCCGTGACCTTGGTCATGCTGCGCACGACCAGGGCGTCGGCCTCGGCCAGGAGCTCCGGCAGGCGCGGCCGCTCGTCGGCGGCGACCTCGCGCACCTCGGCCCCGGAGCCGCGCAGGATCGCCACGCCGGAGGCCTGGAGCGGATCGGCGACGACGATCAGGCTCAAGCCGCGCTCCGTCCCGCGCCCAGCTCGTCGATCGCGGCGAGGAGCTCGTCGAGGTCGCGCTCTCGCACCTCCCCCATGTGCCCGATGCGGAAGGTCGACGGCTTCCAGTCGCCGTAGCCGCCACCGACCGTGAAGCCGCGGCCGGCGAGGGACTTGACGAGCGCCGGCGCGTCGACGCCCGGCGGCGGCTTCAGGCAGGAGACCGTCCGGGAGCGGGCGTCCGGCGCCGTGGCGAAGGCGAAGCCGCGCTCCGCGGCCCAGGCGGCGGTGCGCGCGGCGAGCCGGCGGTGGCGCTCCCAGCGCGCCTCCATCCCCTCGGCGAGGATGCGGTCGAGCTGGCGGTCGAGGGCGTAGTAGAGCGGGATCGCCGGCGTCGTGATCGCGCCCCCCTCGCGGTGCTTGTCGCGGTAGCGCAGGAGGTCGGTGTAGAAGCCGCGGCGCGGCACCTCGGCGGCGCGTTCGGCGGCGCGTTCGGAGAGGGTGAAGAGCGTCAGACCGGGCGGCAGCGCGAGGGCCTTCTGGGTGCCGGCGAGGACCACGTCCAGGCCCCAGGCGTCGGTCTCGACCGGCGCGCCGCCGAGGGAGGAGACGGTGTCCACGAGGACGAGGGCGTCGCTCTCCTCGCGGATCGCGCGGGCGACCTCCGCCAGCGGGCTCATCGCCCCGGTCGAGGTCTCGTTGTGCACCAGCGTCACCGCCTCGTAGCGCTTGCGGCGGAGAGCGGCGCGCACGAGGTCGGGGTCGACCGCCTCGCCCCAGGGGAAGGAGATCTTGTCGGCGCTCTTGCCGAGGGCCAGGGCGATCGCGTGCCAGCGCTCGGAGAAGGCGCCGTTGGTCAGATGGAGCACGTCGGCGCGCACCGTCGAGACGATCGCCGCCTCCATGACCAGGGTCGAGCTGCCGGTCGCGACCATCGCGTCGCCGGCCGTGCGCAGCACCCGCGCCAGCCGCTCGCCGAGCGAGAGCGTGAAGTCGCGGAACCCGGCCGACCGGTGCCCGACCATCGCCCGCGTCATCGCCTGCCGCACCTCCTCCAGCACGTAGCTCGGGCCGGGGAGGAAGAAGCGGATCGGTTCGGTCATCGGGGGAGCCGCTTGCGTGATGAAGCGGCGGGGCCGGCATCTTAGCCTGCCGCCGGGGGAGAAGGTAGGTGGCGGTCTACGCCAGCGGCTGGAGCGCGAGCAGATGGGCGACCTCGACGCCGTCGTCCAGCTCGTCCCAGTAGATCGCGAAGCCCCGCGGCTCGAGCGACCAGCGCTCCCGCTGCTCGGGCGTGGCGCGCAAGAGCCACCCGAGCCAGGGAACGCGCGCGAGCGGCACCGCGATCTCGCGCCCGTCCGTCAGGGCCACGTGCAGCACGTCCCCCTCGAACCGCGCTCCCGCGGCACCCACCTGTGCGGTCTCGCTACCGCGAGAAGTGAGCATCCCAGGCCTCCAGCAATTCCGCCTGATGCCGAACTGTGAGCTTGAGCACCCGGTTCAGCTCGGCCGAGTCGAAGCCACGATTGCGCGCCACGGTCACGGGCAACAGCCAGATCTTGGCCTCGTCCTCGCCGCGGATCACGTGCACGTGCGGCGGCTCCGCCCCGTCGGAAGAATAGAACCGGAACTTGTACCCCGCAATTCGGATCGTGGGCATGGTCTCCACGCGACGGAACGAAGCTCGCGCCATCGAGGGGAGACGGAAAAGCGCGGGTGGATTTTTGCTGCCTGGTCCTGCCGCCAGCGAACGGCTCGACGCCTCGGGCCTATACTCCTCGAGCATGAAATCCGAGTCCCAGCCGCCCGGTGCGCCGCGGTCGGACGAGATCCCGGCGGACTGGCTGGCCGAGTTCGAGGCTGCCGCGCGGAGGCCGCTGCGGACGCGGTTTCGCTACGCCTCCATCCACACCTACAAGCCGGTGCTCGACGACGCGCCGTTCCGCGCCTTCGACACCACCGCCGACTACCGCCGCTGGTGCGAGGAGAACCTGCCGGACTGGCTGGGGTACCGGTCGGGCGCGATTCTCCTCGGCTGTCCCGACACCACGCAGGACGCCTAGGAAGGCGCCGGCGGCTCCTTCGCGTAGAGCGCCTCCCAGTGCGGGCGGCCGCGGCGGGTCTGGTGGATCTTGCCCTGCCGGAGCATGCGGCGGAGGACGATCGAGACCTGGTCGGCGCGGACCGGGCGGCGCAGGCGCTCGGCGAAGCGGTGGTTGACTTCGCGGGCCAGGCCGACGGGGCCGAAGCGCTCGGTGGCTTCCTTTTCCTGAATGACTAGGGCGACCATGCGGCCGAGCTTGGGGCGGGAGGCGGAGCCGAGGTCGGCCTGCTTGACGTCCGGCGCGGCGGCGGGGGCCTGGCGGGCGGCGAGCTCGATGGCTTGGGCGGCGGCGGCGCGGAAGGCTTCCAACCGCCGGTCGATCTCCGCCAGCTCGGCGGCGTAGCCGCTGCGCTGCTCCCGATGGTGGGCCTCGTGGCCGGCGTGGAAGGCTTCGCGTTCGCGGAGAAAAGCCGCCTGCTTTTCGAGGCTCGCCAGCACCGCGCTGACCGACCAGGTCGTGTCCATGACTCTCTCCTCTGCCGCGAAATCTCGTTCGTCTCCGCCTCAGATGCGCTTCGCAGCCGCGAAATCGACCATCTCAAGATCCGCGGATGATCATCGAGCCGTGACACCGATCAGGTATGCCGCGGAGGAAGGATCATTTGCGGCTGTGGAAGCTTCCCATCGCCGGCGGGCCGATTCACTTGCGTCGGAGAGTAGCACGTTCGCGGCGTCTGATCGAGCCGCCGCGGTCGCGGCGAGCTAGTTCGCGGCCTCGGTAGTCTCACGGGCATCTACGGCGAGAGAGCTCGCGTACTGCTTCGGGAACCCGCGCCGCGAATTGTCGAGCCGCGAGTCTCGCGGAAGGTTCTTTCGCGGCAGATTCTTCTTATCCCGCGGCGCTGGCGGGAGAGTTCGCGGCGTCCGGACCTTCAGCGCCCCAGGGGTGAGGCTTCCGCAGGGCGGCGACCAGCTCGGGAGTGGTCAAGGTCCGTACGGGGGAGGACGCCGGTGCAACCCTCCAGGCCTCGCCGTCCGCGGCGAGCGCCGGGGCGTCTACCTCACCTCGCACGAAAACCAGCCGGCAGCCGAGGAAATGTTCCCGCAAGAGGTCGCGGAGGACCGGCGGGCCCCCCATCGGCTTGACGGCGACGGCGCGTCCCTCCCACACCGCCACGGCGCGCAGGCAGCCGAGCGCCGCGGCGGCTTCGAGGCTCTCCGGCGCCGGCGCGGCGGCGAGCTCCAGCCACCCTACCCGTATGCCTTCGGCGCGCGCCGCCGCGACCAGCGCCGCGAAGCGCTCCGGCCCCTCCTCCACCCGCAGCAGGTGCGGCTCCTTCACGCGCTGTCCTCTTCGGGGTAGAGCAGGACCTCGCGCCGCTCCTCGCGGAAGGCCGCCTCGTCGGCGGGCCAGCCGGCGATCCAGTCGGCGAGGAGGTGCGGGTCGCCGTCGAGCCCGCGCCGCAGGGCGTCGCTGCCGGCCAAGAGGTCGATCGCCGGCCGGTCGCCGACGAACTCGTACGGCTTCGCGCGCCAGGCGAAGGCGCTGGGGGCGGACTCCCGAAACGCGACGAGGAGCTCGACGCCGAGCCTATAGGGCGCGAGCGCGGCGCGGTCGGTGACGACCAGCTCGACGCCGCCGCAGAGCTTGCCCCCATGCTTCTGGAACTGCGGCCGGAAGTAGGTGGGCACGGCGGCCACGCCGCGCACCCCCGCTTCGGCGACCCGCGCCGCCAGCCGCGCGGCGAGGCGTGGCGGCTCGACCGCGGGCGCGCCGACGAGCAGGAACGGCCGCGTCGTGCCCCGCCCTTCCGAGAGCTCGGTGCCCTCGACGAGGCAGAGCCCGGGGTAGACCGCGGCCGTCGGCGCGGTCGGCACGTTGGGGGAGGGCGCGATCCAGGGCAGGCCGGTCTCCTCCCAGAGCATGCTCCGCCGCCAGCCCTCCATCGTCCAGACCTCCGGCGGCGCGCCCCAGCCGCGCCGCCGCGCTTCGAGGCGCACCAGCTCGGCGAGCGTCAGGCCGTGGCGGACCGGCAGGCGGAAGGCGCCGACGAAGGACTCGAACCCGTCCTGCCGCAGGTTCCCCTCGACGACGGCGCCGCCGAGCGGGTTCGGGCGGTCGAGCACCCAGACCTCGCAGCCGGCGGCGAGCGCCGCCTCCGCCGCCCAGACCGCGGTCGCGGCGTAGGTGTAGTAGCGCGAGCCGACGTCCTGGACGTCGACGACGAGGAGGTCGAGCCCGGCGAAGGCGGCGGGATCGGGTCGCAGGCTCGCCGCGGAGTCGCCGTAGAGCGAGTGCAGCGGCACGCCGGTCCAGGGGTCGGCGCCGCCGGCCGCCGCCACCATGTCCTGCTCGACGCCGTAGTAGCCGTGCTCGGGGCCGAAGAGGGCGGCGGGGGGGCCGGCCGGCGAGGCGGCGAGGGCGAGGTGGATGGGACGGAGGTCGGCGCTGATCGCGGCGCCGTGGGCCAGCAGGCCGTAGCGCCGG
>DASUNQ010000027.1:0-64710 GCA_036277075.1 Thermoanaerobaculia bacterium | reverse complement strand
TGCGCGCCGGCGCCAAGCTCCTGGTGCACAGCGTCTGGGAGCCGATCGACGACGAGTTCGTGGGCCTGGCCAAGTCGAGCGGCGCCATCTACTCGCCCACCCTCACCGTACGCGACGGCTACGTCCGCCTCTTCGCCGCCGCCGCTCGCGGCGAGACGCCGGCCGTCGACGACCCCAACGGCTGCGTCGACCCGGCGACCCGCGCCAAGCTCGCCGACACCGCCGCCCTGCGCGAGCGCGTCACCCTCGACCCGGCAGCCCTCGCCGCCCGCGAGCGCGACACCACCGCCGCCGCCCGCATCGCCGCCGCCAACCTCAAGCTCCTGGCCGCCGCCGGCGTCCCCATCGCCCTCGGCACCGACGCCGGCAACCCCCTCACCCTCCACGGCCCCGCCATCCACGCCGAGCTAGCAGCCATGGAAGCCGCCGGCCTAACCCCCACCCAAGTCCTAGTCGCCGCCACCAGCACCGCCGCGAAGGCCCTCGGCCGCGAAGACCTCGGCACCCTGACCGCCGGCAAAGCCGCCGACCTCCTAGTCCTCTCCGCCGACCCCACCGCCTCCACCACCGCCTACCGGCACCTGCGGTGGGTAGCAAGAGGGGGCGAGCTGCGCTCGCTAGCGGACCTCCAAGCCCTCGCCACCACGCCGGCCGACTGACGTCGCACCGCCCCCCGCCCAGATCCCTCGCTCACGCTCGGGATGACAATTGTGCCTTTTCAGGCAATGGACATCGGTCCCGGGCCGTTCGGGGGTGCTCCTCCGGGGAGCTCTGAGCGAGCGCCCGGCAAATCCCAGGCAGGCCATGTACGACTTGGCGCGATGCGAAGCGCAGCCGCGCGCCTCAGATCAGGAAGTCCACCAACGCGCGCGGCGGTCCCCGGAGGAGCACCCCCGAACGGCCTCTCCACCGCGGAATGCCCGCGCGCTCGCCACCGTTGGAACTTGATGGCATGCGCGAGACCCTCCCCGGCGGGGACTACGTCAAGACCAAGTACTGGCACGCGCTCGACAACGGCCGCATCCAGTGCGACCTCTGCCCGAGGTTCTGCAAGCTCCTCGAAGGCCAGCGCGGCCTCTGCTTCGTCCGCGCCCGCGAGCACGACCAGATCGTCCTCACCACCTACGGCCGCTCCTCCGGCTTCTGCGTCGATCCCATCGAGAAAAAGCCCCTCAACCACTTCCTCCCCGGCACCCCCGTCCTCTCCTTCGGCACCGCCGGCTGCAACCTCGCCTGCAAGTTCTGCCAGAACTGGGACATCAGCAAGTCGCGCGAGGTCGACACCCTGGCCGACCAGGCGAGCCCCGAGGCCATCGCCCGCGCGGCGCGCCGCCTGGGCTGCCGCAGCGTCGCCTTCACCTACAACGACCCGGTGATCTTCCACGAGTACGCCATCGACGTCGCGGCGGCCTGCCGTGAGGCGGGGATCGCCTCCGTCGCGGTGACCGCCGGCGAGGTCTGTCCCGAGCCGCGCGCCGAGTTCTACCGCTTCATGGACGCCGCCAACGTCGACCTCAAGGGCTTCACCGACCGCTTCTACCGCCAGGTCTGCGGCGGCGAGCTGCAGCCGGTGCTCGACACCCTCAAGTACCTCCGGCACGAGACCGAGGTCTGGTTCGAGATCACCACCCTGCTCATCCCGGACGAGAACGACTCTGAGGCCGAGCTCGACGCCCTGACGCGATGGGTGGCCGCGGAGCTGGGCCCGGACGTGCCGATCCACTTCACCGCCTTCCACCCGGACTGGAAGATGCTGGACAAGCCGCCGACGCCGCCGGCGACGCTGGCCCGCGCGCGCCGCATCGCCCTCGCCAACGGCCTGCGCTACGCCTACACCGGCAACGTCCACGACGAGGACGGCGGCAGCACCTGGTGCCACGGCTGCGGCGCCCGGCTGATCGGCCGCGACTGGTTCACCCTCACCGACTGGCACCTCGACGAGAGCGGCCGCTGCGCGACCTGCGGCACCCCCTGCCCGGGCCGCTTCGAGCCCCTTCCCGGCACCTGGGGAGCGCGCCGGCAGCCCGTCCGCCTCGCCCACGCCGCGGCGTAGCCGATCGCCGCTCTCAGGGCCGGGGGGGACCCGCGAGCAGTTTCTTCAAGACCCCGGACGCGTGTCCTTCGACGTCGTCGCCGCCGTCGTTGGTGAGGAAGGCGACGGCGATGTCCCGTTCCGGCTGGATCGCGACCAGGGCGTAGAACTCGCCGTTGCCGCCGGCGTGCACGCTGCTGGTCGCTCCGGCGTACTCCTGGACGCCCCAGCCGAGGGCGTAGCGCCCGTCGGGCCGATGCAGGTCGCGAACGGTGCCGGCGCGCAGAACGGGCGTGTCCTCGCCGCGCAGGCCGCGGAGATGCATCTGCAGCAAGACGCTGTAGTCCCGGATCGAAAGGGTCACTCCGCCCGCCCCCTGCATCGCCGAGACCCTGACCGGCCGCGGCGGGAGAGGCGTCAGCGTGCCATCGGCACGCGAGTGCCCCCAGGGCTGATGGGGATCGTGGGCGGCGGGCTGCACGAAGACGCAACCGATGCGCAAGGGCCGGCAGACGTGCTCGGTCACGAGCTCCTGCCACTTCTGGCCCGTCGCCCGCTCGGCCATCAGCGCGGCGAGCGCGAAGTCGGCGTTGGAGTACTGCGTCGCGGTCCCAGGGGCATGGATCGGCGGCTCGGACAGTACGGTCTTCGCGAACAGGAGCCGGGCCGCGGTCACGTCGGAAGTGTCGAACGACGCGGCCCGCTCGAACGCCTCCGCCGAGGTGTACGGCGGCAAGCCGGCGCGATGGGTCAGGAGCTGCCGGAGGGTGACCTCCCGGTATTCCGGCCGCATCGCGACATCGGGCAGCGCCGCAGCCAGCGTGAGGCCCCACCGCAGCACCCCCAGCTCGACCAGCGCGCCCAGCATCGTCGCCGTGAACGCCTTCGTGTTGGAGCCGAGGCCGAAGAGGTCGTCGATGGTGACCCGTTCCGGTCGATCCACCCGCCGCTTCCCGGCCGCGACCAGGTGAACGTCCCGGCTGCTGATCACGGCGGCCGCCGCCGCCGGGAACCCGTGCGCAAGCAGCGCTTCGCGGATCGTCGCCTCGAGGAAAGCCTGCGTTTCGTCCTCGGGGGCCCGTTGACCGGCGGAGACGCACGACCCAGCGCCGATCAGCAGGAGGCTCAGACACAGGGGGAGTGGAGACCGACCGCTGGAGATCCTTCGCATCGCTTCCCTCCGCCTCAGACGGGCACCATACCGCTCGCGACCGATCTTCCGCCGCGGAAGATAGATCTCGGAGTGCCGGAGATGAATCTCGGGCGCCTCGAGATGAATCTCCCGGGCACCAAGATCGATCTTCCGGTCCCGAAGATGTATTTTGGGCGGCCCGAGATGTATCTTCGCGAGCCGGAGATGGATCTTGGACGGTCCGAGATGTATCTCCGGGTGCCGAAGATGTATCTCGGGGCGCTCGAGATAGATCTCGGGGCCCCGGAGATCCGTCTCCGCCGCCCGCCGGAAGGGATCTCGCAGCGCCGCAACTCCGGCGCCTTTCCTCCGTAACCTGAGGCTGATCCGGATTTCGAGGAGCCCACGTGCGCAAACCTTTCGTCCCGCTCGCCGCCCTGCTGCTCGCCAGCGCCGCGCTCACCGCCCAGGACACCGCGGGGCCCGCCGAGACCCGCCTGCTCCGCACCCCCGACGTCCACGGCGACCTCATCGCCTTCGTCTACGCCGGCGACGTCTGGACCGTGCCGGCGGCGGGCGGCGTCGCCCGGCGCCTCACCTCGCACCCGGGCGAGGAGCTCTTCCCCAAGTTCTCGCCGGACGGGCGGACCATCGCCTTCACCGGCCAGTACGGCGGCACGCGGCAGGTCTTCACCATCCCGGTCGCCGGGGGGGCGCCGCGCCAGCTCACCTTCTACAACGACGTCGGCCGCATCCCGCCGCGTGGCGGCGTCGACAACCAGGTGCTCGGCTGGACGCCGGACGGCGGGCACGTCCTCTTCAACGCCCACCGCACGCCCTGGAACGACCGCATCTCGCGGCCGTACAAGGTGCCGGCGGCCGGCGGCATGGAGGTGCCGCTGCCGATGCCGGAAGGCGGGGGCGGCACCCTCTCGCCCGACGGCACGAAGTTCGTCTACACCCCGATCATGCGCGAGTTCCGGACCTGGAAGCGGCACCGCGGCGGCCGCGCGCAGGACGTCTGGATCTACGACCTGGCGCGCAACACCGCCGAGCAGATCACCGACTTCGCCGGCACCGACACCCAGCCGGTGTGGGTCGGCGACACGATCTACTTCACCTCCGACCGCACCAACCGCCTCCAGCTCTACGCCTGGACCGCGGCCGACCGCACGCCGCGCCAGGTCACCAACCACGACCGCTACGACGTCCTCTGGCCGAGCGGCGGGCCGGACAGCCTGGTCTACGAGAACGGCGGCTGGATCTACCTCTTCGACCCGCGCACCGCGACCAGCCGCAAGGTGACGGTGCGGGTGGACGGCGACTTCCCGCAGACCGTCCCCTACTTCCGCAAGGTCAAGGAGGACGTCGACGCCTGGGCGATCTCTCCCAGCGGCCGCCGCGCGGTCGTCGCCGCGCGCGGCGAGGTCTTCACCGTCCCCGCCAAGGAGGGGGAGCCGCGCAACCTCTCCGGCACGCCCGGCGCGCGCGAGATGGACCCGGCCTGGTCCCCCGACGGACGGTGGATCGCCTACCTGTCGGACGCCACCGGCGAGTACGAGATCTACGTGCGGCGCGCCGACGGCAGCGGCGAGCCGCGGCGGTTGACCCGAGACGGCGGCACCTGGCGCTTCCCGCCGGCCTGGTCGCCCGACTCGAAGAAGCTCGCCTTCGGCGACACCGAGCGGCGGCTGCGCTGGGTCGAGGTGGCGAGCGGGCGCGTCGTCGACGCCGACCGCGGCGAGAACGGCGTCATCACCGACTACCGCTGGTCCCCCGACTCGCGCTGGCTCGCCTACACCAAGACGGGCGCGACGCAGCTCCCCTCGATCTGGGTCTACTCGCTGGGCGGCGGCGACGGCGACGGCAAGCCGCGCCGGCTCACCTCCGCCGCCACCGCCGAGTTCGAACCCACCTGGGACCCCAAGGGGCGCTACCTCTACTTCCTCTCGAACCGCGACTACAACCTGACCTTCAGCGGCTACGAGTTCGCCTTCGTCTACACCGAGCCGACGCGGGTCTACGTCGCCGTCCTCGAGAAGGACGGCCCCGCCCTCTTCCTGCCCAAGAGCGACGAGGAGGAGACCGGCGAGGAGGAGGACGACGGGATGCGGGTGGCGGACGCCGCCATCCAGCAGCAGCACCCGCGGCCGCCGCCGGACGCCGGCGAGGAGGAAGCCGAGCCGCGCAGCGGCGAGGAGAAGGGGGAGGAGAAGGAGCCCGGCGCCAAGCCGCAGGCGGTGCGGGTCGCCATCGACTTTGACGGCTTCGAGGCGCGGGTGCGGGCGATCCCCGGCGCCTCCGGCAACTACCGCAACCTCGCCGCCAACGAGAAGGGGGTCTTCTACCTCACCGGCGACGGCCCGGCCGGCGCGCTCAAGATGTACGACCTCGAGGCGGAGAAAGAGGAGGGAGTGCTCGAGGGCGTCGCGGGGTTCCAGCTCTCGGCCGACGGCAAGAAGCTGCTCGTCGACCTGCCCGGCCCCGACTTTGCCATCGTCGCCGCCGCTCCCGGGCAGAAGACCGCCGACGCCAAGCTGGCGCTCGACGAGATGACCGTCAAGGTCGAGCCGCGCGCCGAGTGGCGGCAGGTGTTCGACGACGCCTGGCGGATGACCCGCGACTGGTTCTACGACCGCGAGATGCACGGCGTCGACTGGCCCGCGATGCGCGCCCGCTACGGCGAGCTGGTCCCGCACGTCGCCTCGCGCGCCGACCTCGACTTCCTCCTCGGCGAGCTGATCGCCGAGCTCAACGCCGGCCACGCCTACGTCCAGACCTCGGACGAGTACGACGTGGAGCGCGTCGCCGGGGGCCTGCTGGGCGCGGAGATCGAGGCCCGCCCCTCCGGCGCCTTCCGCGTCGCCCGGATCTACCGCGGCGAGAACTGGCACGACGACTTCCGCTCCCCGCTCACCGAGCCGGGCGTCGGAGTGAAGGAGGGGGACTTCATCCTGGCGGTCGACGGCGTGCCGACCCGCGGCGTCGACAACTTCTACCGGCTGCTCGAAGGCAAGGCCGACGCGGTGGTGACGCTGCGCGTCGCCTCGGCGGCGGACGGCAAGGGCGCCCGCGACGAGCGGGTACGCCCGATCGCGTCGGAGCTCGGCCTGCGCTATCTCGCCTGGGTCGAACAGAACCGGCGGCGGGTCGAGGAGGCGTCGGGCGGGCGCATCGGCTACCTCCACCTCCCCGACACCGCGGTGGCCGGCAACCGCGAGCTCTTCAAGCACTTCTACCCCCAGGCGCACAAGGAGGCCCTGATCGTCGACGTGCGCTACAACGGCGGCGGCTTCATCCCCGACACCATGGCGGCGCTGCTCGCGCGGCCGCTGCTCAACTACTGGGTGACCCGCGCCGGCCGCCCGACGACGACGCCCGCCTACACCCACGTCGGCCCCAAGGTGGCGCTGATCAACGGCCAGGCCGGCTCGGGCGGCGACGCCTTCCCCTACTACTTCCGCAAGCTGGGCCTCGGCCCGCTCATCGGCACCCGCACCTGGGGCGGGCTGATCGGCCTCTCCGGCAACCCCCCGCTCATCGCCGGCGCCGTCAGCGTGCCCGCCTTCCGCTTCATCGACGCCGAAGGGCGCTGGGCGGTCGAGAACGAAGGGGTGGCGCCCGACATCGAGGTCGTCGACGCGCCGCACCTCGTGGCGCAGGGGCGCGACCCGAGCCTGGAGAAGGGGATCGAGGTGCTGCTCGCCGAGCTGGCGAAGAGCCCGCCCAAGCGGCTCGCCCAACCGCCGGCGCCCTGGAAGGAGCCGCCGCCCGAGGAGGCGGGAGGCGCGCAGTGAGCGCGGGCGAGGCGCCTGAAAACGAAAAGGCCGGCGCGCCTCACGGCGGGCCGGCCTCCGACAACGCTGTCGAGCGGGGGATTAGCCGAGCTTGACGACGTTCTCCGCCGCGGGGCCTTTCTGCCCCTCGACGATGTCGAACTCGACGCGGTCACCCTCGGCGAGACTCTTGAATCCGTCGGCCTTGATCGCCGAGTGGTGGACGAAGCAGTCCTTCTGGCCGTTCTCGGGGGTGATGAAGCCGAACCCCTTGGCGTCGTTGAACCACTTCACTTTGCCGGTCGTACGCATAACTCACCTTGTTCCTTGCATTGCGGAGCCGGCTTTGCGGACTCTGCCGCGCCGTCCGGCCCCCTTGTCGTTCGTGATCGAGCCCTCACGATGGGCCTGCTACAGCAGCGCACGGCACCCGCCGTTCACCGCTCGGTTCCGGACAACAAAAAAGGCCGGCGTCGGACGCCAGCCTTTCACGGTGTCGCCGGAACCCTCGCGCACCAACCAGCGTGCACGAGTTGACCGAAGGATACAGCGAAAACGCCGAAAGCGCAACCCCCGGCGCCGCGGCTCACTTGAGCCGCAGCCCCTTCTCCTCGACGGAGAGCACCCAGCCCACGAGCTTCCCCGGCTGCAGGCTGGCCTCCTCGTCCCAGAAGCGGCGGTCGCGCATGTGGCGGCTCGAGGTGTCCTCCTCCGCGATGGCCTCGACCTCGGCGTGGACCCGGCGGCAGCGCTCGATCCAGCGCGCGCAGTTGGCGAGGCGCAGGTCCACCCAGCCGTCGCTCACCCAACCTTCCAGCCGCTCGGGCGTTACCGGCACCTCGACGGCGCCGCCGGGCACGATCACCCGGGGACCGCGGATCAGCTCGCCGGAGTCGAGGAGGATCGGGATCCCCACCGCCGCCACGCGGTTGGCCTCCTCGCGGTCCTCGCGCACCAGGCGGTCGAGCCGGTCGCGCACGGCCTCGGGCGCGGCCTCGCGCACCGCGCGCATCGAGCCGAAGGCGAGCCGCAGCAGGTGCGCCTCGTGGAGGAGCTTGGTCAGCCGCGGCGGCCCCAGCATCTCGAACGCCACGCTGTGGACGCCGTGCGCGCGTTCGAGCTCGACCATCCGCTCGAGCGCCCAGTGGCGCAGCAGGCCGGCGCGGTAGGTCGGCCCGAGCACCGCGTTGTCGAGGGCGTTGACGATGTCGTGGCCGGTGTTGCGCCCCTCGATCTCGAACACCAGGTAGCTCGCGATCTCCTCGGGCGTCACGAACTCCATCTGGTCGGCGGTGGTCAGGGCGGAGAACTCCTCGAGGCTGAAGAGGCCGTTCTCGCCGGTGTCGATGAAGACGCTCTCGAGCTCCTCCTCGCGCAGGGCCGCGGCCGCGGGATCGCAGGTCGAGAAGCGCGCGGGGAGCGGCCGCGGCCGCGCGTCGACCAGACGGATCGTCTCGCGGCCGCGCCGGATGGGCCCGAAGCCGATCCGCTTCCAGGCGATGGCGGCCGCCGGCTTGATCTCCTTGGTGATCGGCGCCCCCGGAGTGCGCGCCATCAGGAAGAGCAGCATCGAATGCGCGCCGGCGAGGGCGCTCTTGGACAGCAGCATTCGGCTCGGCCGCTCCTCCGAGTGCGTGTAGGGGATGTTGAGCCCCATGCCGCCGGTGCCGGTCGTCCCCACCTTGACGTAGACCCGGGTGGCCGCGTCGGCCATGCCGCGGTACATCACCTGGACGTGGCGGATCAAGCGCGGCATGTAGAGCGATTCGAGGAGACCCTCGACGCCGTCGTCCGACACCTCCCCCCGTTCCAGCTCGCGCGACAGCGCCTCGGCGGAGCGGAAGATGTCGCGGTAGGCGATGCCGGTGGCGGTGTTGACGCAGTCGATGACGACGTCCGGGCGCGACTCGGTGAGCAGGCGGTAGAGGAGGAACGTGGGGAGGTCGCCGTCGGCGAGCGGCGCGAGCTGTGCCGCGATCTGGGCGCGGCGGTCGCCGCGGTCCACCAGACCGAAGATGTCGCCGGCGGACACCGAGAGCACCGTCGGCCCGGCCTCGCGCTCGAGCTCGCGGCGCGCGGCCTCGGACTCCTCGAGGCGCAAGCTGTGGATCTGGATCTCGCGCGGCGCGCGCGGCAGGAGCTCGCGGCAGACCGCCGTGCCGACGAGCCCGTAGCCGCCGAGGACCAGCACCTTGCGCTGCGCGAGGTTCACGGCGGGCGATTGTACCCGCCGGTGTAGACTCCGCGGGCTCCGGAGGTCGCCGCATGCACGCCCGCCCGCTCCTCGTCCTCCTGCCGCTCCTCGCCTGCGCGCCCGCCGCCGCGCAAGACGATTCCGCCGCGCTCCTCGCCGCGCTCGACCAGGCGGTCGCCGCGGCGGCGCCGCGCGCCGTCGAGATCCGCCACCGCCTCCACCAGAACCCGGAGCTGGGTTACCAGGAGACGGAGACCGCGAAGCTCGTCGCCGAGCACCTGCGCGGGCTCGGCCTCGAGGTCGCGACCGGCATCGCGCACACCGGCGTCGTCGCCGTCCTGCGCGGCGGGCGGCCCGGACCGGTCGTGGCGGTGCGCGCCGACATGGACGCGCTGCCGGTCGTCGAGCAGACCGACCTCCCGTTCCGCTCGACCAAGCGCGGCACCTGGGCCGGGCAGGAGGTGGGGATCGCCCACGCCTGCGGCCACGACGTTCACACCGCGGTGGGGCTCGGCGTCGCCTCCGCGCTCGCCGCGGTGCGCGAAGACCTCCCCGGGACGGTCAAGTTCCTCTTCCAACCGGCGGAGGAGGGGCCGCCGCCCGGCGAGGTGACCGGAGCGCTCGCAATGCTGCGCGCCGGCGCGCTCGCCGATCCGCAGCCGGACGCGATCTTCGCCCTCCACTCCTTCCCGGAGCTCTCCGACGGCGCACCCGGCCAACCCTCCGTCGGCAAGGTCGGCTGGACCTCCGGCCCGACCTACGCCGCCGTCGACCACTTCCTCGTCACCGTGCGCGGCAAGCAATCGCACGGCGCCTACCCGCACCTGGGTATCGACCCGATCGTCATGGCGGCCCAGGCGGTGACCGCCTTCCAGACGATCCGCTCGCGCACCCTGCCGGCGCTCGAGCCGAGCGTCGTCACCGTCGGCATCATCCGCGGCGGCGAGCGCTTCAACATCATCCCCGGCGCAGTCCACCTCGAGGGGACGGTGCGCACCTACAAGGAGGAGGTGCGGCGCGACGTGGAGCGGCGCATGCGCGAGATCCTCGACGGCGTCGCCCGCGCCTTCGGCGGCGCGTACGAGCTGGACTACCGGCAGAACGCGCCGGCGACGGTGAACGACCCCGAGCTCGCCGCCTGGGCGCGGCCGGTCCTGGCGCGCGCGGTGGGCGAGGAGAACGTCGTCGCCTCGCCGCCGACGATGGGGGGCGAGGACTTCGCCTACTTCGCCAACGAGGTGCCGGGGTTCTACTTCCGGCTCGGCACCCTGGCGCCGGGGACGACCTCGGGGGGCCTGCACACGCCCGACTTCCGCGCCGACGACAGCGCCGTGCCGGTGGGCATCCGGGCGATGGCGCGGCTCGTCGCCGAGTACCTGACCCGGGGCCGCTGAGGCCTTTGCTACGATCGTCGGGGGCTTGCCATGCACAACGAGGGACCCTTCGTCAGCACCTTCGGCCTGGAGCGGCACGGCATCGACGGCGCGCGCCGGGCCTACTGGAACCTGCCGGGAGCCGCGCTCTACGAGCAGGCGGTCAAGCGCGGCGAGGCGCTGATCGCCGCGGACGGGCCGCTCGCCGCCTCGACCGGCAGCCACACCGGCCGCTCGCCGAACGACCGCTTCGTCGTGCGCGACCCGGGCACCACCGGCGACGTCTGGTGGGGGAGCGTCAACAAGCCGTTCGAGCCCGAGCGTTTCGACGCTCTGCTCGATCGCGTGCGCGGCCACTGGCGCGACCGCGACCTCTTCGTCTTCGACGGCTGGGCCGGGGCCGATCCGCGCTACCGGCTCGGGGTGCGGGTGGTGACCGAGAAGGCGTGGCACGGCCTGTTCGCGCGCAACATGTTCGTGCGCGAGAGCGACGGTGCGGCGCTCGAGGCCTTCGAGCCCGGCTTCACCGTTCTCGACGCGGCGAGCTTCGAAGCCGAGCCGGGGCGCGACGGCACCGCCAGCCCGACTTTCATCCTGCTCAACTTCGCGCGCCGCATCGTGCTCATCGGCGGCACCGCCTACGCCGGCGAGATCAAGAAGAGCATCTTCAGCGTCATGAACTACCTGCTGCCCAAGCAGGGGGTCTTCCCCATGCATTGCAGCGCCAACTACGGCGCCGGCCGCGACGACGTGGCGCTGTTCTTCGGCCTCTCCGGCACCGGCAAGACGACCCTCTCCTCAGACCCCGAGCGCACCCTGATCGGCGACGACGAGCACGCCTGGACCGGCGACGGCATCTTCAACCTCGAGGGCGGCTGCTACGCGAAGATGATCCGCCTCTCCGCCGCAAGCGAGCCGGAGATCTACGCCACGACGAAACGCTTCGGCACGATCCTCGAGAACGTCGTCATCGACCCCGACACCCGCCGGCTCGACCTCGACGACGAGCGCCTGACCGAGAACACTCGCGGCAGCTATCCCCTCGACCAGCTCGAGCGCGTCGACCTGGGCGGGCGCGCCGGGCAGCCGAAGAACGTCGTCTTCCTGACCTGCGACGCCTTCGGCGTCCTGCCGCCGATCGCCCGCCTCTCCTTCGAGCAGGCGATGTACCACTTCCTCTCCGGCTACACCGCCAAGGTCGCCGGCACCGAGCGCGGCATCACCGAGCCCAAGGTCACCTTCAGCGCCTGCTTCGGCGCCCCCTTCATGCCGCTCCACCCCGGCGTCTACGCCCGCATGCTGGGCGAGAAGCTCGAGCGGCACGGCACCCGCGTCTGGCTGGTCAACACCGGCTGGAGCGGCGGCCCCTACGGCGTCGGCAGCCGCATCAAGCTCGCCTACACCCGCCGCATGGTGCACGCCGCGCTCGGCGGCGAGCTCCACGGCGCCGCGACCTGCACCGACCCGCTCTTCGGCCTCGCCGTCCCCGAGCACGTCGAAGGCGTCCCCGACACGCTCCTCCGCCCGCGCGAGACCTGGGCCAATCCCGCCGACTACGACGAGAAGGCAGCGCACCTCGCCGACCTCTTCGCCGAGAACTTCGAGAAATTCGAGGGGGGCGTGAGCGAAGGAGTGCGGGCGGCGGGCCCGCGGACCGTCAAGGCCTAGTCAAGCGCGCCGCCCTACAGCTCGTGCACCAGCGGCTGGGGCTTGGCGATCCAGTAGCCCTGAGCGTAATCGACGCCGATCTGCTTGAGGGCGTCGAGGGTGGCGCGGTTCTCCACCCATTCGGCGATCGTCAGCACGCCGATGACGTGGCCGATCTGGTTGATCGACTCGACGAGGGCGCGCTTGACCGGGTCCTCCACCATGTTCTTGACGAACTCGCCGTCGATCTTCAGGAAGTCGACCGGCAGGTCGCGCAGGTAGGCGAAGGAGGAGAGGCCGCTGCCGAAGTCGTCGAGCACGAACCGGCAGCCCATCTCCTTGAGCACCTTGATGAAGCGGGTGGCGCCGTCGAGCTTGCTGATCGCCGCGGTCTCGGTGATCTCGAAGCAGATGCGCCGCGAGTCGACGCCGCTCTCGACGAGCTGGCCGACGACGTAGTCGAGGAAACTGTCGTCGGAGAGCGATTGTCCCGAGAGATTGATCGCGAAGAGCAGGCGCTTCGAGCAGTCGCGCCGCTGCGCCTCGGCGAGGGCGCGCAGGGCCGTCCGCACCACCCAGCGGTCCACCGTGCCGATCAGGTGGTAGCGCTCGGCGGCCGAGATGAAGGCCGCCGGCGAGAGCACCCGCCCGCGGTCGTCGAGCATGCGGATCAGCACCTCGCAGAGGATCTCGGGGCCGCCGCCCGGGCCATGACCGGAGCCCGGCGCGGAAGCCTTCGCGCCTAGGAGTCCGTCGCGCTGCCGCGCGCCGGACGGCACTCCTAGGGATTGACCGGAGCCCGGCGCGAAAGCCTTCGCGCCTATCGGCTGGATCGGCTGGTAGTAGAGGCGGAAGAGGCGGTCCTCGAAGGCGCGGTGGATGCGGTGGATCCACTGCATCTCGCCGTAGCGCTCGGCCACCAGCGTATCGTCCGCCTCGTACTCGTGGACGCGGTTGCGCCCCTTCTCCTTGGCCACGTAGCAGGCGGCGTCGGCGGCCGACAGGAGGTTCGCGAGGTCGCCGCTCGTGGCGTTGATCGGCACCAGGCCGATCGAGACGCCGATCTCGAAGATCTGGTCCTTCCACCGGAAGCGGAACTCGCGCACCGTGCCGCGCAGCTCCTCGGCGATCTGCCGCGCCTGGGTCAGCGGGCAGTCCTCGAGCAGGACGCCGAACTCGTCGCCGCCGAGCCGGGCCAGCGTGTCGATCCGCCGCACCCGCGAGCGCAGCAGCGCGGTGATCTGCTTGAGCAGCTCGTCGCCGGCCAGATGGCCGCAGGTGTCGTTGACGACCTTGAACTCGTCGAGGTCGAGGTAGAGCAGGGCGTGGATGCGGCGCTGGTTGCGCGCGCTGCGCAGCGCGCGCTTGAGCCGCGACTCGAACTCGCGCCGGTTGATCAGCCCGGTGAGGGCGTCGTGGCTCGCGAGGTAGATCATCTCGCGCTCGAGCCCGCGGAGCTGGGTGACGTCCTTGAACACCAGCACCGAGCCGACGAGCCGCCCGTCGCCGTCGCGGATCGGCGCCGCCGAGTCGCGCACCGAGAACTCCATGCCGTCCGAACGGACGAGCAGGGCGTGCCCCGGCGACTCGACCACCCGGTTCTCCTCGAGACAGCGCTCGACCGGGCCGTCGAGCGGCCGGCGGGTCATCTCGTCGAACAGGCTGAAGACCTCGGCGACCGGCTTGCCCACCGCTTCGACCGACGACCAGCCGGTGAGCCGCTCGGCCACCGGGTTCACGTAGTCGACGGTGCCGTCCGCGTCGGTGCGGATGACGCCGTCGCCGATCGAGGCGAGGGTGACCTCGGCGAGCTCGCTCTCGCGGTAGAGCTCCTCCTCGGCCAGCAGCCGCTCGGTGAGGTCGAGGGCGACGCCGACGGTCCCGGTCACCTGCCCGAGCGGATCGCGCAGCGGCTCCACGTGGCAGCGCAGGAGCCGGCCCTGCCAGCGGTGCTCGAACTCGGCCGGCTCGCCGGCGAGGGCCCGCCGGTGGGCCTGCACCGGCGGCGCGTCCCAGTCCTCGGCGCCGTAGAAGTCGACGATGCTGGCCCCGGGCCGCGGGCCCCCTTCGAGCGCCGGCGGACACGAGGTGAAGCGCAGGTCGTGGTCGGTCGTCCAGAGCAGCATCGGGGTCGCCTCGGCGAGCCGGCGGAGGCGCCCGCCGGACGCGCCCGGCGTCGAGGAGGCCAGGGGCGGGCGCCGGAGGTTGAGGATCTCGGCCATCGAGTCACCGTCGAGACGCTTGCCTGGAAGAGCTCTGCTCGCCGTCGCCATACCTTCCCCACGGAGGGACTCGGGAGCGAAGAAGCAAGAACCGAGCCCGACCGGGGGCTGCTCGCAGACCTTCGAGACGCTTCTATTTTAGCTTCGCGAGGGCAGAGGAAGTGGCTGCGGGTGGGCAATGACGAAGCCCTGGGCGTAGTCGATGCCGAGGGCGCGGACCGCTTCCAGGGTCTCGTCGTCCTCGACCGACTCGGCGATGGTGCGGATCCCCATGACGTGGCCGATCTGGTTGATCGAGGCGACCAGGGCCCGCTCGACCGAGCCGGCGCTCATGCCGCGCACGAACTCGCCGTCGATCTTCAGAAAATCCACGGGCAGATTCTTCAAATAGGCGAACGAGGAGAGGCCGCTGCCGAAGTCGTCGAGCACGAAGCGGCAGCCCAGCCCCTTGAGCGCCGCGATCGTGCGCTGGGCACGTGCCAGATTGGCGACGGCGGCGGTCTCGGTGACCTCGAAGCAGAGGCGGGCCGGCGGCACGCCGCTCGCCTCGAGCTCCGCCAGCACGTGCTCGAGGAAGGCCTCGTCGCCGAGCGACTGGCCGGAGAGGTTGATCGCGTAGCAGGTGGCCGTCTCGCCGCCGTCGGCACCGGCGGCGAGCGCCGTCAGCGCCGCGTGCACCACCCAGCGGTCGATGGCCCCGATCAGCCGGTAGCGCTCGGCCGCCGGGATGAAGGCGGCGGGGCTCACCAGCCGGCCCTCCGCGTCCCGCAGCCGGAGCAGGATCTCGCAGAGGGGCTCGGTCGCCCCCGGACCGAGCGGCAGGATGGGCTGGCAGAACAGGACGAAGCTCCCGTCCTCGAGGGCGCGGGGGATGCGCTGGATCCACTGCAGCTCGCCGTAGCGCTCGCCGACCAGGGTGTCGTCCGGCTGCCACTCGTGGATGCGGTCGCCCCCCCGCTCCTTGGCCACGTAGCAGGCGGCGTCGGCGGCCGAGAGGACCTGGTTCAAGCCGCCGCTGCCGGCGGTGATCGGCACCAGGCCGAGCGCAACGCCGAGGCGGAAGGAGCGGTCCTCCCAACGGAAGCGGAAGCGGGCGAGATCGCCGCGGATGTCCTCGGCGACGGCGCGCGCCCGCCCGACGTCGGTGTCCTCGAGCAGCATGGCGAACTCGTCGCCGCCCACCCGCGCCAGCATGCCGCCGGCGGGCAGGCGGGAGGCCAGCTCGGCGGCCACCTGCTTGAGCAGCTCGTCGCCGGCGACGTGGCCGCAGGTGTCGTTGACCAGCTTGAACTCGTCGAGGTCGACGTAGAGCAGGGCGTGCTCGCCCGCCCGCTCCTGCGCCAGCTCGATCGCCCGCTCCAGGCGGCGCTCGAGCTCGCGCCGGTTGAGGACGCCGGTCAGCGGGTCGTGACGGGCGAGGAAGCGCATCTGCCGTTCCATGCCGCGCAGCTCGGAGACGTCCTTGAAGACGACGACGCTGCCGGTGATCCGCCCCTCGCGGTCGCGCACCGGCGCCGCCGAGTCGCGGACCGCGAACTCCACCCCGTCGCGGCGCACCAGGACCGCCGGCCCGGGCAGCTCCACGACGCGACCCTCGCGCAGGCAGCGCTCGACCGGGTCGGGCAGGGGCTTGCGCGCCACCTCGTCGATGACCTGGAAGATGCGGGCGAGCGGCTGGCCGCACGCCTCCGCGGCGCGCCAGCCGGTGAGCCGCTCGGCCACCGGGTTGAGGTAGTCGATCAGCCCGCGGGCGTCGGTGCGGATGACGCCGTCGCCGATCGAGGCGAGCGTGACCTGCGCCCGCTCGCGCTCCTGCTCCAGCCGCTCGTTGGTCTCGCGCAGGGCGAGCTCGATGAGCTTGCGCTCGGTGATGTCGAAGGCCGTGCCGAGGGCCACGGCCTCGCCCCCGAGCGGCACCAGCCCGGCGGTGTAGTCGACCCAGCGGATGCTCCCGTCCTTGGTCCGGATCTTGAGCTCGTAGCGGCTGGCGACCGGCTCGCCTTGCAAGCGCGCGGTCATCCGCTGCAGGGTGACCTCCTGGTGGTCGGGGTGGGCGAGGTCCACCGCCGACATCCCGAGGAGCTCTTCCTGCGAGTAGCCGGTCAGCGCCTCGCAGGCCTGATTGACGTACACGATGCGCTCGGCGCCGTAGACGATGACGGCGGTGGCGGTGGTCTCGGCCAGGGCGCGGAACCAGTGCTCGTCCCGCGCCGGCTCCGGTTCACCGTGGCGCCCGCCGGCCGCGAGCGCCACGCCCAGGGCGCAGGTCCCCGCCTCGGTCGCGACCGTGGTGCCGTGGAGCTCCAGCCGGAGGGATCCCCCGCCGCGGGTGCGGAAGAGGGTCTCGAGCGGCGGCGGCGCCTCGCCCGCCGCGACCCGCCGCTCCCAGTCGCGCAGCCGCTCGGCCGCCTCCGGAGGCGCGAAGTCGGCGAGCGCGTGCCCGAGCAGCTCCTCGGGCCGCCAGCCGGTCACCGCCTCCCAGGCGGCGCTGGCGTAGACCAGCCCGTCGCGCGAGGCGAACATGGGCAAGGGGGAGGCCTCGGCGAGGGCGGCGAGCCAGCGCGGATCGGGCGCGGGAAGCCCGGCGGGACGAGGCAGGGGTTGACTCAAAAGGGCGCTCAACTGTACGCCCATCCCCCGGCAGGGGCAAGTCGCGTCGGGAGAGGAGCTTGCCTAAAGGTCGTCGCGCACGGCGGGGGCCAGGAGCGCGCGCTCCTCGGCAGTCTCGAGGCCGGCCTGCGCCATCGCCGCGCCGAGCCCCCCCTTGAGGTGATAGGCGAGGAAGCCGGAGGCGCGCATCCGCTCGGCGACGTGGGTGCTCTTCCACCCGACCTCGCAGTAGACGACGTAGGTGCGGTCGCGCGGCAGGGCGGCGAAGGCGCCGAGAGCGTGCGGGAACTCGAGCGAGAGCGCCGCGGGGTGGTGCCACGTCCGATAGGCGGGGAGGGCGCGAAGATCGACGAGGGTCGCCCCTTCCGGGATCCGTTCGATCTCGAGCGGCGACGGCGCGAGGTCCGCGGGCGCCAGCGCCCGCAGGTCGAAGAGCCGCCGCTCGCGCAGTGCCTGGGCGAGGAGCGCCGGG
The DNA here is from genome assembly GCA_036277075.1 of Thermoanaerobaculia bacterium. Lineage (GTDB taxonomy): Bacteria > Acidobacteriota > Thermoanaerobaculia > Multivoradales > UBA5704 > DASUNQ01. The sequence goes on along the minus strand of DASUNQ010000027.1, from coordinate 47,252 downwards.
TCGAGCCGGGCCTCCTCGCGCAAGACCCGCCCCAGCGGGCCGCGGGTCGCCGGCTTCGGCGCGTCGAGGCCGCAGTACTCCTCGACCTCCGCCGCCGCGGCGAACACCCCGACCTCCCGCGCCAGCGCCAGGATCTCCTCCTTGTTGCTGCCGAGGAGCGGCCGCAGGGCGGGCAGCCCCGCCGCCTGCGACACCACCGCGAGGTTCTGCAGCGTCTGCGACGAGACCTGCCCGATGGCGTCCCCGGTGACGATGCCGGAGGCGCCGCCGCGCCGCGCGATGGCCTCCGCGCCGCGCAGCATCTGGCGCTTGAGCAGGAGCTGCCACAGGCGCGGGTCGGTGTCGCGCCGGATCGCCTCGGCGAGCGGCCGGAAGTCCAGCTCGTGGAGCCGCGGCCGGTAGCCGTAGCTCCAGCGCTCGGCGAGGAGGCGCACGACGGCGAGCGCGCCGGCGCGGTGCGGGTCGCCGCCGAGGTTGCAGAAGACGTACTCGAGCTGGACGCCGCGCTTGAGCATCAGCCAGGCGGCCACCGCCGAGTCGAAGCCGCCGGAGACCAGCGCCACGCCCCTCCCCTCGACCCCGACCGGCAGCCCGCCGCGGCCGGCGACCCGCTCGCGGAAGAAGTGGACGGCCCCCGGCTCGACCTCGACGTGCGCCGTCACCTCCGGGTCGTGGAGCTGGACGCCGGCGGCGTGGGGCAGGAGGGCGCGGCCGAGGGCGCGCTCGACGGCGAGCGAATCGAAGGGGATCGCGCGGCGGTCGCCGCGGCGCCGGGCGCGCACGGCGAAGCGCCGGCCGGCGACGGCGTCGCGGAAGAGCTCCTCGCCTGCCGTGACGACGTCGTCGAGGGTGCTCCAGGGGCGGCGCTCAATCTCCGACACCGACTGGATGCCGAAGACCCGCGCCAGGAGCTCGCAGGGGTCCGCAGCGCCGGGGGGGACCTCGACGTGGGCCACGAAGCGGCTCCAGCTCTTCTCCAGGCGGTGCGGCAGGGCGTGGGTCGAGAGGGCGTCCTCGAGGTTGTGCCCGAGGCGCCGGAGGAAGCGCAGCCGGGTCTTGCGCGCCTTGGTGTAGAGGTCGCCGGAGAGGCGGAGCAGGATCACTCGTTGGGTCACGGCGGACCGGCCATGTTAGCAGGGGGGCCGCGACGCTCAGGGGCGCGCGACGAGAGCGATCCACCAGCGCTCGTCGCCGCGCAGCGGCCCGTCGAGGACGCGGGCGGCGCCGGCGCGGAGGTCGACGGCGGGCAGCCGGGCGATCGGCAGCGGCGGCAGCCGCAGCCGCCATTCGAGGCCGGCGAGGCGGAGCCAGTCGCCGTCGCGGCCGACCCGGAAGCGCTCGAAGAAGAGCGGGGCGGGGAGAGCGTCGAGCGACAGGTGCGCCCTCTGCCACTCGATCTCGTCGCCGAGGAGGGCGCCCACCGGGAGCGCCGGCGCTTCGATGCGCGCGGCGAGGAGCGTCTCGGGGAGGAGGCTCGATCCGGAGCCTCCGACCTGAAAGAGGTCCAACGCGTGCGGGGCGCCGCTCACCCGGCCGCGCGTCCAGGCGACGTCCAGGGCGCCGCCGTCGCCGTCCGCGAGGCGCAGACCCGCCGTGCCCCGCCAGCGCTCCCACGAGTCGCCGCCGGTGTCGCCCGAGTCCCCGCGGGCGGCGAGCCAGGGGGAGAGCGTCCAACCGCGGACCCGCCGGCGCACCTGCCAGGAGGCGGCGAGCGAGAGGATCTCCTGGTCGAGGTCCTCCACCTCTCCGGTGTAGCCGGCGACGCTGAGCCCGAGCGCGCTCGCCAGCCCCTGCGGCCTCCAGCCGACCGCCAGCTCGAGCCCGCGCCGCTCGGCGTCGAGGAGCGCCGCGGCCGCCACCGCGTCGTCCTGCCGCGAGGGTTGTTCCTCCACCTGAAAGCCATGCGCGGAGACCTCCACCGGCCAGCCGCGGAACGCGGCCGCCACCCCGCCGCCCTTCGGTCCGCCGTCTCCGCTCCCGCCGACGAGCGCCAGGACGTTCCAGCGGCCCACCGGATCCCCCACCCGCACCCCGGCGTCCCAGGCACTGCCGGCCGAGGCGGTGGCACCGGTCGAGAGCAAGAGCGTCTCGGCTGGCCCGCCGCCGTACGGACGGCTGGGCCCGGGCTCGACCTCCGCGAACGGCGGCACCTCCGCCGGAGGGGGCGGCGGCACCGCGGGCACCAGCCCGGCGGTGTCGACGGGCATCGGCGGGCGCGCCGCGAGCGGCGCCGGCAGCTCGAGCCGGTAGAGGTCGAGACCGTCCGGTGCGAGAGAAAGATAGAAGAGGCCGCTGCCGTCCGGCGTCGGCTCCGGCGCCAGCGCCGCCCCGGCGGTGCGGGTGAGCCGCACCGGCGGCCCGGCGGGCGTGACGGGGAAGGCCCACAGGTCGATGAAGCCCGCCTGTCCCACCGCGGCGAAGAGAGTGCGGCCGTCGCGCGCCCAGGCCGGGGTGGCGACCGTGCCGCCCGGCGGCGCTTCGAGCCGCGTCTCGCCGCCGCCCGCGAGGTCGCGCACCACCAGCTCCCAGCGGCCTTCGGCGTGCCGCGCGAACGCCACCCGACCGCCGTCCGGCGCGACGCGGGGATGATCGAGGGCGGAGAGCGCCGGCGCGGTGATCGGCTCGACGGCGCCGCTCGCGAGGTCCACCCGCACCACCTGCGAGAGGCCGTGCCGGATGCGGGTGGCGGCCGCCCAGCGCCCGTCCGGCGCCGGGTCGGGGTCGCGGAGGTCGGCCCCGCGCGTCAGCCGCACGCCCCCCCCGGCCCCCGGCTCCCAACGGAAGAGGTCGGGGTGCAGGTAGCCCTCGCGGTCCGGCGCGAAGCGGACGAAGAGCACGCTCCCGTCCGCGAGATAGCGCGGCATCGTCGCCTCCGGCTCGAGCGCCAGGAGGTGGCGCTCCTTGCGCGGCAGCGGCCCGCTCCGCACCGGCGCCACGTCCTCCGGATCGCGCCGCAGGAGCCGCTCGACCTCTTCCTGCCACTTCTTCTCCGCCTCGGCGTCGGGCGCCGTCGCCCAGACCACCAGCTCCCCCGGCTCGTCGCGCCGCCGCCGCACCAGCGCCAGCGCGCCGCCGTCGGGCGAGACGGCCGGCGCGCCCGTCGCCTCCTCCAGGTCCTGCCAGGGGACCCCCTCGCGCCCCTCCGGCGCCGCCGCCGCCAGCCGCCGCTCGGCCTCGACGGCGCGGTGCGTCAGCTCGGCGGTGAAGCGGCCGTAGAGGTCCGCCGGGTCGTCGCCGAAGACGCCGCGGAAGGCCTCCTCGAAGCTGCGGCTGCGGCGCGCCGACAGCCGTGCCCAGAGCTTCGGCAGGCTCCCCGGCCCGGCGCGCGCGTCGAGCCACTCGAGGTACGCCGAGCCGGCGAGATAGGCCATCGACAACCCCAGCCAGCGGTCGTCGCCTGAGAGCTGACCGTAGCTCGGCAGCCGGCCGGCCAGCGCCCAGCGCCGCAGCACCGCGGCGCGCAGGTCGCCGTGCGGCCGCCCGGCGCCGGTGAGCCGCCCCTCGACCAGCGTCGCGTACCCCTCGACCGCCCAGCGCGGCGCCGCGAGCGCGATCGGCCCCACCGGCAGCAGCCAGGCGAGGCTCCGGCGCAGCGGGTTGCGCGAGGGGCGGAGGAGGTGCGCGAGGTGCGCCTCTTCGTGGACCAGCAGGGCCTCCGACCAGTCGCGGTAGTGGCCGATCACCGAGTCCGGCGGCGGCGGGCTGGTCCAGAGGACGAGGCGCGGCCGCCCGAGGAGCGGGATCGCGGCTCCGTTCGGGGCGGCGATCGGGTCGGAGACCAGCACCTCGACCCGCTGCGGGGGCGCGTAGCCGACCTCCGCCGCCACCGCCGTCCGGATCGCCTCGACCCGCGCCGCCGCCCGCCGCACCCAGGCCTCGGACTCCGCCGGAAAGTGGAAGCGGAAGTGCGCCGTCTCGAGCGTCCGCCAGTCGGCCGCCGGTCCCTGCGCCGCAGCCGGGGCTGCGGGGGAGGCGGCGAACAGGACGAGGAGGGCGAGCGCTCGCCCCGGCCGGCGGCTCAGCGGCGCGGGCTCCGGCCTCAGACCGCCGGCTTCTTCGGCGGCAGGTCGCGGGCCTGGGGCTCGTCCTGGAAGCCGTGGTGGTTGTGGCTGCCGTCGCAGAACGGCTTGTTCTGGGACTGGCCGCAACGGCAGAGGGAGAGCACGGTCCGCCCTCCCAGGCCGAAGGCGTTGCCCGCCGGATCGACGATCAGGAGGTCGGTCCCTTCGAGGCGCAAGGGGCCGTTCTTCAGCACCGTCACCTTGGTGTCGCTCATCGTGTCTCCTCCTCCCCTTCCGCCGCCCGCTCGGCGGCCGCCGCCATGCGGCCGAGGGTCCAGCGGAGGTCCTCCTCGGTCGTGCGCGGATTGATCGTGCAGAGGCGGAGCACCGTCCGCCTCCCGAGACGGGTCGAGCTCGCAAAGGCGGTGCCGTCCTCGAGCAGCGCGTCGGTCACGCCCCGGTTGGCGCGCTCGAGCGCCGCCTCGCTCCGCCCCGCCGGCGCCCAGCGGAAGCAGACGATGCCGAGCGCCGCCGCCGAGACCACCTCCCAGCGCTCGGGCTCCGCGCGCAGCAGGCCTTCGGCCCGTTCGGCGAGCGCGATCCCGCGCTCGATCGCCTGGCGGAAGGCGGCGAGACCGAAGACCTGGAGCGACATCCAGAGCTTGAGCGCGCGGAAGCCGCGGGTGAGCTGGAGCCCCAGGTCGCAGAAGTTGACCTCCTCGAGCCCGCGCTCGACGTCCTGCAGGTACTCGGGCAAGACGTGGAAGGTCTGCCGCAGGAGCCCGCCGTCGCGCAGCAGCACGCAGCCGCACTCGATTGGCTGGAAGAGCCACTTGTGGGGGTCGAGCGACAGCGAGTCGGCGCGCTCGAGGCCGGCCAGGGTGGCGCGGCCGCGCGCCGAGAGCGCCGCCGCCGCGCCGTAGGCGCCGTCGACGTGGAGCCAGAGGAGCTGCTCGGCGCAGAGGTCGGCCAGCTCGGGCAGCGGGTCGACGGCGCCGGTGTTCGTGGTGCCGGCGCTCGCCACGACGCAGAACGGGGAGAGCCCGGCGGCGCGGTCGGCGGCGAGGGCGGCGCGGAGCGCCGGCAGCGGCAGGCGCCAGCCGTCGTCCGCCGGCAGCTTGCGCACGTTCGCGGCCGGGAGCCCGAGGACGCGCAGGGCGCGCTCGACCGAGGAGTGCGCCTGGTCCGAGAGGTAGGCCGTGCCGCGCTCGATCGGCGCCGCGAGCCGCTCCTCCCGCGCCACGACGAGGGCCGTCAAGTTCGCCACCGACCCGCCGCTGACGAAGAGCCCGCCGGCCACCTCGGGCAGCCCGCAGAGCCGGCGCAGCCAGTCGACCGTCACCAGCTCCACCTCCGCCGGACCGGGCCCCTCGAGCCAGGTGCCGCAGAAGGGGTTGAGACCGGAGGCGAGGAGGTCGGCGACGACGCCGACGAAGTTGCTCGGGCTGGGCACGAAGGCGAAGAAGCGCGGGTGCCCGATGTGCCCCTGGAAGGGGACGACGTCGCGCGCCAACCGGGCGAGGACGGCGAGCGGGTCGGACGGCCCCTCGGGCGGCGGCTCGGCGAGGCGCGCCGCGAGGAGCCCCCGCGGCGTGTGGCGCGTCACCGGCAGCGCGCGCTCGCCGGCGTGGCGCTCGACGAGCAGGTCGACCGCGCGGTAGCCGAGCGCGCGCATCGCCTCCGGCGACAGCTCCAGGCGTCCGGCCGTGAGCTCGTCCTCCATCGCGCCTCCTCCGCCCGCGCTATCCTGGGCGCCGCCCATCATGACGCAGGAACCTCGCCGCTCGCGCCTCCGCGCCTGGGTCTCCACCCTCCTCAAGCTCGTGCTCGTCGGCTTGGCCGTGGCGCTCGCGGTGCGGCTCCTCGCCGGCGTCCGCTGGGCGGAGGTCGCGGCGCGGCTCGACAGCGCGAGCTGGCCGATCCTCGCCCTCGCCGCCTTCTGCCTCCTGGCGCGCTTCGCGGTCTGGGACGTGCGCTGGTACCTGGCGATGCGCCGCGTCGAGCGCGCGCCGAGCCTGGTCACCGGCTTCTTCTCCCTCCTCTCGTCGGCGGCGGTCAACATGGTGACCCCGACGGTGCGCCTCGCCGGCGGCCTCCTGCGCGCCCGCTATACCGCGCGGGGCGGACCCGGCAGCTTCGGCCGCGCCTACGGCGTGGTGCTCTTCGACCAGCTCGCACACAACGCGGTGATGACCGCGCTCTCCTGGGCGGCGGTCATCGTCGTGGCCTTCGCGCTCGGGCGCTGGCGGCTCGGTTGGGCGGCGCTCGCGGCCTTCGTCGCGACCGGCGTCGCGCTCTTCGTCTGGAGCCGCCGCAGCGGCGGCGGCGAGGGGGGCGGCCGGCTGGCGGCCCTCCTGGCGCGCCGCGCCGCGGCCGCCTCGGGGCGCGTCGGCAGACTGCTCTCCCACAGTCACGAGGCGGTCGAGGTCTTCGCGCGCCTCTTCGCCGACCGCCGCCTGCGCGTCCAGGTGGTGGGGATCGGCGCCGCCTTCTTCCTCCTCAACGCCTTCGCGCAGTGGCTGGTCTTCCGCGGCTTCGGCGCCGAGGTGCGGATGGCGGTCGTCGTCGGCGCGGTCTCGCTCGGCCTCGCCGCCGGCATGCTCACCGGCGTCCCCGGCGGCATCGGCGCCACCGAGGCGGCGATGGTCGCCACCTTCGCCGCCCTGGGGGTCGACCGCATCGACGCCGCCGCCGGCACCCTCCTCTACCGCGGCCTCCACTACGGCGTCGTCCTCGCCGTCGGCCTCCCCGCCCTCGCCACCCTCGAGCTGCGCACCTCGCTACGGCGAGGGCGGGCCGCCACGAGTTAGCGGCGGCCCGCCCTCGGTTGGTCTCAGCGCCCCTTCTTCTCCCCATCCTTGCCCTTGCCCTGCCCCTGACCCTTCTCCTGCTCCCGCACCAGCTTCTCGATCTCGTCGAGGTGGGCGAGCTCGAAGGTGCCGGGTGGCGGCGGCAGCTCGGCGAGGAACGCCTGAACCGCCCTCTCCACCTGCTGGGCGGTCTCCCGCTTGACACCCTTCTGCAGCACGATGTCCTGCACCGCCCGCAGGAAGATGGTCCCGCAGCGGTGGACGCTCGGGTTGAACAACGTCACGCAGACGTGCTCGTCGCAGCACGCCTGCACCACCGCCGAGTCGGTGAAGTGGTTGACGTGGTAGATGCCGCCCAGAATCGCGAAGCTCCAGACCGCGATGATCCGGTAGCAGCCCGGGGGCACCTCCACCTCGAGGTGGCCGCAGCGCGCCGGGAGCACCACGTAGCGCCGGCCGCACCACTCGAGGACGCTGCCGTCGCAGCGGTAGATCGTGACGTACCACGTCCGTTCGTCGGCGATCCTGCAGGGGTCGTCGAGACCGGAGACCCAGATGTTGAGTCTAGCCATGCCCATACTTGGTCCTCCCGATCGCCGATGTCCCGCCAATGAGACATCGATTGCTCAAATAGGCGATGGTCGGAGCCAAGAGTTACGAGCGCGGCTTCTGCGATAGCCTTCTCTTTCCGAGCCGCTCGATGTCCTCGCTCCCGCTCTTCGGCCCTTCGGCCGCCGCCGCGCCTGCCGACCGCTTGCGCGGGCTGCTCCACGCCGTCTTCGGCCTGGCCGATTTCCGGCCGGGGCAGGAGGCGGTGTGCCGCGCGGTCGCGGCGGGGCGGGACGTCCTCCTCGTCATGCCGACCGGGGCCGGCAAGTCGCTCTGCTACCAGCTCCCGGGGCTGGCGCGCGGCGGCACGACGCTCGTCGTCTCGCCGCTCATCGCACTCATGGAGGACCAAGTGGCGCGCCTCGACGCCCTCGGCCTGCGCGCCGCACGGGTGCACTCCGGGCGCGGGCGCGCCGAAGCCGCAGTCGCCTGTCGCGACTACCTCCACGGCCGCCTCGACTACCTCTTCCTGGCCCCCGAGCGGCTGGCGGCGCCCGGCTTCCCCGAGCTCCTGGCGCGCCGCCCGCCGGCCCTGGTCGCGATCGACGAGGCGCACTGCATCTCGCACTGGGGGCACGACTTCCGCCCCGACTACCGGCTCCTGGGCGAGCGCCTGCCCGGCCTCCGCCCGGCGCCGGTCGTGGCCCTGACCGCCACCGCCACGCCCCGAGTCCAGGACGACATCGCCCGCCAGCTCGGCCTCGCCGACCCGGCGCGCTTCCTCCTCGGCCTGCGCCGCACCAACCTGGCGATCGAGGTGGTGGAGCTGCCGCCGTCGGCGCGGCGCGCCGCCGTCCTCGGTCTCCTCGACGATCCAGCCCACCGCCCGGCGCTGGTCTACGTCCCGACGCGCAAGGAGGCGGCGGCGCTGGCCGCCGACCTCGCCGCCGCCGGCCTTGCCGCGGCCGCGTACCACGCCGGCCTCGCCGCCGCGGAGCGCGAGCGCGTGCAGTCGGCCTTCCTCGCCGGCGCGCTCGACGCCGTCGTCGCCACGATCGCCTTCGGCATGGGGATCGACAAGGCGGACGTGCGCACCGTGGTGCACACGGCGCTGCCGGCGTCGATCGAAGGGTGGTACCAGGAGATCGGCCGCGCCGGCCGCGACGGCCTGCCGGCCCGCGCCGTCCTGCTCCACTCCTTCGCCGACCGGCGGCTGCAGGAGGCGCTGCTCGAGCGCGACGCGCCCGACCCCGAGCGGCGCCCCCACCGCCGCGCCATGCTCGGCGCGATCGGGCGCTGCGCCGGGGGTCAGGAGTGCCGCATGCTCGCCCTCCTGCGCCACTTCGGCGACGAGGCGGACGCCGGCGCCCCCTGCGGCCTCTGCGACGCCTGCGCCCCGGCGCGCTGCGCCGTCCGCCGCTTCCGCCCGCCGACGGCGCGCGAGGCCGGCGGCCTCCACCGCCTGCTCGACGCCCTGCGCGAGACGGACGGCCAGACCCCGGGGCAGCTCGGCCGCGCCCTCGCCGGCGACGGCCTCGACCGCGCCCGCTGCGACCGGCTCCTGGGCGGCCTCCACCGCGCCGGCCTCGTGCGCCTCGCCGCCGGCTCCTTCGCCCGCGACGGCGAGGAGATTCACTTCCAGCGCGCGCACCTGACCGAGGAGGCCTGGCGCGGCGGCTGGGAGGATCTCGCCGGGCGGGTGCTGCTGCCCGAGGAGCGCAGGAGGACCTCGTGAGCGAGCCCGCGCCGCCGCGGCGCCCCCCGGACCTGCGCTCCCTCGCCGCCGACCTCGAGGAGGTCTCGCGCGCCACCGAGCGGCTCTGCACGGGCCTCTCCGACGACCAGCTCACCTGGCGGACCAATCTCGAGAGCTGGTCGATCGCCCACTGCTTCGAGCACCTGCGGATCGCCGATACCCTCTACGCCTGGCGCGCCCGGCCGGTGATCGAGCGGGCGCGGGCGCGGGGCAAGCGCCGCGGCGCGGAGGAGCCGATCGCCAAATCCTGGATCGGCCGGCGGATGATCTCCGCCATGCGGCCGGGGAGCGCCTATCGCGCCCGCGCGCCGAAGGTCTTCCGCCCCGAGGACAAGCCGCCGCCCAAGTCCTGGCGCCACTTCATGGCCGGCCAGGCGACGACCGCCGGCCTGCTGCGCGACGCCGAGGGACTGCCGCTCAACCGCCTCCACGTCGCCTCGCCGATCTCCCGCCTCCTCCGCCTGCGGCTGGGCGAGTCGCTGGTCCTCCTCGTCGTCCACCAGCAGCGCCACCTCGCCCAGGCCGAGCGCGTCCGCGCCGACCCGCACTTCCCGGACTGGTAGACTCGGGCCAACCCAAGGGAGGTGAAGATGAACGCGAAGGCTCTCGCGGGAGGGCTGTGTGTCGCGGCTTGCCTGGTGTCGGCGAACGCGGCGGCCTGGAACACCGCCAACGACCGGTACACGGAGGAGGCGGGGAACTCTCACCTCTACATCGTGAACCGCGCGCTGGACCTCATCGTGACACTCGGCACCCGCCCGGTGGCGCAGGCCGCACTTGCCAAGATGCGGCGTGACGAAACGTGCAAGAACCGGTGGATGGAAGGCCTCAACCGCGCCGACACCAGCTCCAGCTACGTGGACAACGGCTCGCCCAACGGCGCCGAGGGGACCCACTTCTGGAACTCCAACCATCCCAAGGGGTGGCCGTACGACAACCATTTCAACGCCCGCAGCGCCAACCGCTACCATCACGACAACGCGCGCGAGCAAGCGGACAAGTACATCGGGGTCTGGCGCGAGAACGGCGATTGTTTCTGGCTTGGGCTCGCCCTCCATTACGTCACCGACCTGTCCCAACCGATGCACGTGATCAACGTCATCGGCGACGCACACGCCAGAATCGAGAAGGAAATTTCCGAGCGTTACCATTTCCCTTGGAAAGACACCAGCCGGTTCGCCACAGGGACAACCCTCTGGGGATTCAAGATCTGGCCGCCACAGCGCTACGACACCGCGTCGTGGGCCTTGGTCCAGGTGACCCGCGATGTGTACAACGAGAAGACGGGCGCCAACCCGTACGGGCTATCCTGGCTCGGAGACCGCTACTTTCCCTTGAGCATCACGTTGGCGCGGGCCCGTGAAGCGCTGGAGGACGCCCAGCCCTGGGCGGCGAGGTACATCTACGGATTGTTCAACACGAACTTCGCGGTGGGCTCGTTCTATCGCTCTGACAGCCGGTACACGAAGGACCTCCCCGGTCAGGCCGCCGGCTGGGATTGGGCGCCGGGCCAGTACAAGGCGACCTGCCCTCTCGGCCAGCCGATGACCGGCATCTCCAAATCGGTCTGGTCGGACTACGCCGAGTACAACGCGTACATGGCGCGCAATGTCCAGTGCCGCAACGACTGGCCGGGGAAATTCCAGCCGACCAGTTGTTACGTCAAGGAAACGGGCCCCGGCGACCACCAGGCCGCGACCATGAAACCCGCCGAGGACTGGGCGCCGAACGAATGGAAGACGACCTGCGAGAAGGACGAGTACGTCTTCGGCGTGTCCCAGACGCCGGCCGGCGAGCTGGCGAAGATCGTCTGCTGCAAAGCGTCCGGTTTGAACGCGAGCGTGGCCAACGCGCGCAGCCTCGTCATCGAATCCGGAAGCGGCGCGGAACCGGGCTCCGAGTCGACGCTCGACCACGACTGGTCGCCGGGGGACTGGAGGGGCGAGTGCGGGCCGGACCGATACATCATCGGTCTCTCGCGGGGCTGGAGGGGGGTCGTCTCGCGCGTCCTCTGCGTGAACTGAGGCGTCAGCCGCCGGCCGCGCCGCCGCCCTTCGACGGCTGCGCGTAGACGGTCGTGTAGCGCCCGAGGAGGACCTCGCCGGGCGGAGCGCCGCGCCGCTTCGTCACCTCGTTCCGGGTGGTGACGTGGACCGCGGTGCGCCCGCCGCGCGCCAGCTTCGAGTAGCCGGCGGCGAGGGCGGCGGCGAAGCGGGCGGTCTCGCGTGGCAGCCGCTCGAGGCCCTCGGGGTTGCGCACCACGACGTGCGACCCCGAGTCGGCGGCGACGTGGAGCCAGAAGTCGCGCGGGGCGGCGAGCTCGAAGGTCAGGAGGTCGTTGTCGTCGGCGGTGCGGCCGACGAGGACGGTCATCCCGTCGGGCGACACGAACCGCCGCGCCACCGAGCGGCCGCGCCAGACGCCGGCCTCGGGGTCGCTCGGCGGCGGCGGCCGGGGGTCGGCGCGGCCCACCGCTAGGATCGGAGCCCGGCGCGAAAGCTCTCGCGCCTAGGCATAGCGCGCCCAGCGCCAGAGCTCGGCCAGCGTCGGCCGCTTGCCGTACATCAGGATGCCGACGCGGTAGATCCGCGCGCAGAGCCAGACCATCCCGAAGGTCGTGAGCAGGGCCAGCGCGTAGCCCAGCGCGAGCTGCCAGAGCGGCGGCATCTTGATCGCGATCCGCAGCATCATGACCAGCGGCGTGAAGAAGGGGATGAGCGAGGTCACCACCGCCAGCCGCCCGTCGGGGTCGTTGATGACCTGCATGAAGAAGAACATCGGCGCGACGAGGAAGAGGATGGCGAAGCTGGCGAGCTGCTGCGCCTCCTGCATGCTGTTGCAGGCGGCGCCGACCATGGCGTAGAAGGTGGCGAAGAGGAAGTAGCCGATCAGGAAGAGCGCCAGGAAGTGGCCGACGATGCCGGGCGTGATCGCCGGCATCGTCACCCCCGCCGGCATGGCGCGCGAGGCGAGGAGCCCGGGCGCGGTGAGGACCACCGCGGCGGTCATCCAGATCGCCACCTGCGTCAGGCCGACGAGGCAGATCCCGACCAGCTTGCCGAGCATCAGCTCGAGCGGCGCCACCGCCGAGGTCACCACCTCGACGATGCGCGAGCTCTTCTCCTCGATCACCCCCTGCATGACCTGGGTGCCGTAGAGGATCAGCACCGAATAGAGGGTGACGAAGAGGCCGATCGCCAGCGCGAAGCCGCCGAGCCCCCCCTCGGCGCGGCTGCCGGCCTCGGAGATCCGCACCGTGTCGAGGTCGACGCCCGCGGTGAGCTTCGCGATCAGCGCGCTGTCGAAGCCGGCGCGCCGGAGACGCCATGCGCTCACCAGCTCGGAGACCGCGCGCTGGAGGATCGCCTGCGTCAGCCAGGAGGAGACGCTCTCGGCGTGGTACTCGAAGCGGCCGCGCGCCAGGTCCTCGGGTGCGAGCCAGATCCAGGCGTCGATCTCGCCGGCGAGGACCATGCGGTCGAGCCGCGCCCGCTGCGCGGCGGCGTCCGCCTCCGGCGGCAGGACGCGCAGCGTGAAGTCCACCGACCCGGCCCCCCCCGCCTGCGCGGCGGAGAGCTTCTCGGCCAGCGGCGCCGCCAGCTCGCCCGTCCGGTCGACGACCGCCAGCCGCTGACCCGAGCGGCTGCGCGTCATGACCAGCGCCGGCACCACCATCATCACGGCCAGGAAGAGCGGCAGCCCGATCGTCGCCAGCCAGAAGCCCTTCCCCTTGATCCGGGTCAGGTACTCCCGCTTGCCGACGACGTAGGCGTCAGACGGCCGCACCGCGCACCGCCTGGAGGAAGATGGTCTCGAGGTCGGGCTCCTCGCTGCGGAACTCATCGACCTCGAGGAAGCCCACCAGCTCGCGCAGGACGCGGCCGCCGTCGGCATCCGGCGCGAGGAGGAGCTTGACGGTCCCGTCCTCGGCCGCCGCGCGCTCGACCCCCGGCACTTGGGCGAGCCGGTCGAGGTCCCCGCGGGCGCGCAGGCGGTAGGCGTTGCCGCCGAGGCGCCGGCGGATCGCCCGCAGCTCGCCGGCGAGCACCACCTCCCCCCGCGAGATGAGGCAGATGTCGTCGCAGAGCTTCTCCGCCAGGAGCATGCCGTGGGTCGAAAGGACGACGGTGCGGCCGCGCCGCCGGTAATCGAGCAGCAGGTCGCGGAAGAGCGACTGGTTGATGGGGTCGAGGCCGGCGAAGGGCTCGTCGAGAACCAGCAGCTCGGGCTCGTGGAGCACAGTGCCGACGAGCTGCACCTTCTGCTGCATCCCCTTCGACAGATCCTCGATCTTCCTCTTCGCCCACGCCGAGAGCTCCACCCGCTCGAGCCAGTCGGCGATGCGCGGCAGCGCCTCGCGCTTCTTCAAGCCGCGCAGCTCGCCGAGGAAGAGGAGCTGATCGACGACCGTCATCTTGCGGTAGAGGCCGCGCTCCTCGGGCAGGTAGCCGATGCGGCGGAGGTCGTCGCGGGTCCGCGGGTGGCCGAAGACCCGCACCTCCCCGGAGTCCGGGGCGATGATGTCCATGATCATGCGGATCGTCGTCGTCTTGCCGGCGCCGTTCGGCCCGAGCAGGCCGAAGATGCACCCCGCCGGCACCGCGAACGACACCCCGCGCACCGCGGCCACGTCGCCGTAGGTCTTGCGCACGTCGCGCAGCTCGAGGCTGGGGGTCGAGTCGGGCACTACCGGAGATCGTACTATCGCCGTCCGTGGTGATCTTGCGCTCGCGGAGACGCTCGAAGAGATGGTCGCGGGGGGCGGGGGGCAGAGCGGTCCACTGGATCTTCGGCATCAGTCACCGAAGGTCATGCGGGCCAGCTCCTCTTTGAGGCGACTCTGCTCCTCCCGATCGCGGGTTCGCGCCAGACGGTCGGCCAGCTCGAAGAAGCGCTTCCGTTCCGCCTCGCGTGCCTCGAGCCCAGATTCGATGAGCTCGACGAGGACGCGATTGGCGCTCGTCCGGTTCGACTTCGCGAGCGACTTCACGCGGCGGGCGACCCCGGCGGGGAGACTCACGCTCTGACGAACGGGCCTCTCGACGGACGACATGTCCCGAGGATACAGCGAAGTGAACCATCGTGCACCACGCCAACTTCCTCAGCCCAGCCGCTCGCGGGCCAGCGGCAGCCAGCGGTAGGGGCAGCGAGGGATGTGGAGCACCGAATCGAGCTCCGCGCGGTCGGCCCAGGGGCCGTCGGGCGCGAAGTACTCGCAGAAGAGATCGAGCGGCGCGACGAAGCGGGGGCGCCAAGGGCCGCGCTCGATGCGCAGGGTGTAGAGGTAGCCCGCCTCGCGATCGACGCCGTAGGCGTCGAAGCACTCGACCAGGGGCTCGTGCAGCTCCTCGAGCGAGCTCCAGACGGAGCCCTCCGGCGGGCCGGGGAGCGGCCGCGTGTCGACGACGCCGACCAGCTCGCCTCCGCTCGCCGCGGCGGCGACGCCCAGGGTGAGGAGGTCCCCGTCGCGCACCATGACGATCTCGGCGGCGCCGAACTCGTGGAAGCGGAACTCGGCGAGGCGGTTGCCGATGGCGCGCATCAGCGGGTCGTTGGTCTCGCTGCGCACGAAGTAGCCGCCGCGCCGCCAGGCGCCGTCGCGACCCCGGTAGCGCACCGCGGCGCGGTAGCTGACCTGGTAGAAGCAGACGCCGGCCGGCCCCGGCAGCCCGCGCGGCCGCATCTCGCGCAGCGACGAGACGAGGACCTGGACCCAGGCGCCAGGCGCGCCCCTTGAAGACCTCCGGCTCGAGCGGCGCCGGCAGGAGGGCGGCGAGCGCCGGCGCCGCGACGCGGTAGTTGAACGACAGCGCCTCGATCCACTCCGTCTCGACGAGCGTCAGCCAGGGAACGGAGGGGCAGGTCTCGGCGCCGCGGTCGGGAGGGTTGACGGCGAGCGCCTCCTCGATCGCGGTCCATGCGTCGAGGAGCGCGGCGGCGCCGGCGGCGGTCAGCGCGAGGGCGCCGTCGCGCGCCTGCGCCCAGCCGCGCGCCGCCACGCCGTCGAGCACGGCCCCGGCGTCATCCACCCCGGCGCCGCGCAGGCTCGCTTCGAGCTCGTGCCGCGGGATCGCGAGGCGCGCCGCCGCGAGCGCTCCGAGCACCGCGAGCGCGGCGCCCGCCGGCGCGCTCATACGATCTGCGGCCGCACCTCGGGGCTCCGCTCGCGCCGCCGGCGGGCGCGGTGGAGGACCCAGCCGAAGGCGAACATGGTGCAGCCCCACACCGCGCCGAGGATGTAGAACTGGAAGCGCGGCGCCACCGTCATCGCCAGCGCCGTCGCCAGGAAGAGCGCGCCGACGCCGTACCAGTGCGCGCCCATGAGCGAGCCCATCGAGGCGTAGGCGAAGGCGGCGAGCACGGCGATGACCGGCCCGAGGAAGAGCGTCTCGAGGCCCATGAAGTAGTTGAGGAAGGCGCTGACGCTGACCGCGGCGACGAAGGCGGTCCAGATCGCCCAGAGCTGGGTCTCGACGAAGGACCGCGCCCCGCTGCGCCGCCGGCGCAGCACGGCGACGGTGAGGAGGTTGCCGGCGATGACCGCGCTCCACAGCGCCACGAACGGCAGCGGCGTGCGCACGCCGTGATCGAGCAGCCAGCCGGTCGCGACGAAGCCGGCGGCGTTGGTGCAGGCGTGCACCATCCAGATCAAGCCCCAGTTTTGCAGCACCGTATCGTCGCGCGTCTCGCGCACGACGCGGCGCAGCAGCTCGAGGGCGTCGAGAGCTTCGTCGCGGTTCATGGGGTCGCGGCGAGGATCATACTGCCGGGCGGCCGGCCGAGCTTGGATCGTCCTGGTGCTTCAGGTGCCGGTCGAGGAAGGCGACGGTGGCCTCCCAGGCGAGGGCCGCCTTCTCGCGGTCACGGAAGTTGAAGACGTGGCCGGCGCCGGGGATCTCGAGCAGCTCGACCGGGCGGCCGAGGGCGCGGAGGCGGGCGGCGAGGCGGCGGGACTCTTCGATGCCCGACGAGCGATCGCTCGTGCCGTGCACCAGCAGGACAGGGGCGCGGATGCGCTCGGCGTGGCGGAGCGGGGAGGCGCGGGCGAGGAAGGTGCTGAACTCCTCCTCGCTGGCCGCGCCCGATTGTCGGTAGAAGTGCCGGCGGATGAAGCGGAAGACCCACTGCTCGCGGCGGCGGCGCGCGGGGTCGCCGAGCCAGAGCTCGAAGTCGGTCACCGGGTAGTAGGCGACGACGGCCGCCGCCTGGCCGGTCTCGGCGGCGGTCACCAAGCTGTAGACGCCACCCTGCGAGAAGCCGAGGAGGCCGATGCGCGCCGGGTCCACGCGCCGGTCGCCGCGCACGCGCTCGAAGACGGCCCGCGGGTCGCCGGCGTCGCGCCAGGTGAACAGGGTGTCGCGGTAGGTGCTGCCGACCGCCCGCCGGTAGTCCGCCGCCACCGCCACGTAGCCGCGCGCAGCCAGGTCGCGCACCACGCCCCGCATCTCCCGCGCCAGGTGCCCCGCCTCGGGATGGACGACGACGGCCGGATACCGCCCCTCCGCGATCGGCCGCGCCCATTCCAGCCGGATCAACAGCTTCCCGCGCACCATCGTCTCGCCGTGCGCCACCACGCCCACCGGCACCTGCTTGGGGTGGACCAGGTAGTGGTCGACGCAGGCGGTGAGGAGGACGAGAGCGCCAAGCAGGAGCCCGCGCCGAAGGCACCAACCTACCGCCCGTGAGCTACTTGCTCTTCTTGATGACCCGTACCGGAGTGGAGACACAGAGAGCTGGTGGGAACTCGTCGGGCCTGAATCTACCCGTCTCCATCCCCTGCTTCAGGTAGTCCGTGAGCTCGAGGTGTTCTTTCGGCGCGACCACCGCGGCGATCACATCGAATTCCCATCCTATGTCCACTCTCTTGCCCAAGGTCGCAAAGCCGTGCCACTCTTTCGTCTCCTCGTCCCAAATGGCTTCGCCCTGCGGCCACCAGCGGGGCTCGAAATCCCACCGCCGGACGAAGACCCAGAGGTAAGTGCCTCGAGACATCGCGGCTGTTCCTTTGACGGCAATCCTGCCGGGCACCCCCTGTCCAGCACGGGGATCCGTGATCTCGAGGCGGCAGTCCGGATCGCCGTTGCGTTGGCCTGCCGGCGCAACCGCGACGACCAGAGCGAAGAGGCAGGTGACGGGGGCTGAAGCTCTCCAGATCATGGGAAAGGCTCCCGTGGTTGCAATCTGTCGGCGGGCGCGAGCAGCGGCTCCAGGAGCTGCCGGTAGATCCGGACGCCTTCGTCCGCTCGACTGTCCGGCTCCAGTTGTCGCGCCCTCGCGACCAGGGGTTGATTGAGAGTGGCCAGAATCGCGGGCGGCAGCTCTTCGAACACCTGTCGATAGGTGCGGAAGCTGGCCTCGACGTTTTCGGCGCTGCCGGTGGCCGCGAGGTTCCGCGCATGCTGGATCCGCCGCAGCAGCTCGGGGCTGAGCGAAGGGGGCTGCGGACGCCGCGGCGCCGCCGCGCCGCAGGCGGGAAGCGCGAAGTCCCGATAGCCGCCGCCGACCCGGAGATCGGGCTGCTGCTTTCCCTGGGTCTGGGCGGCGACCTCGGCCGTCACCAGGTTGGTGAGGGCCGACCAACTCTTGACGCGCCGCTTGGCGTGCGGACCTCGGCAGTCCAACCCTTCGACGAGGCTCTTCGTGAAGTACCCGTTGCCGTCGCCGTGATACGCGAAGCCGCCCGAGCTCGCGGCCGAGAACAGGGCGTACCCCGTCGGCGTCGTGGCGAACAGCTCGCTGCGCATGGCCGACCGGGAATCCGGTTCCTCGCCGGTTCGCGGGCCGCGGCGAGACGGCTTGACAAGTTGCTCGCGGCAGGCGTCGATCAGCAGGAGACGCCGGCCGCCCAGGGTCGGCTGCGTGGCTTGCAGGAGCCTCTCCGCGGTGATGCCGGTGCGGACGTCCAGGATCGAATCCTCGGCCATCAGCAGATGCTCGCTGCCCTCGGAGAAACCGTGCGTCGCGATGAAGACCACTAGCACGCCGCCCTCGCTCACCAGCTTGCCCTGCTCCTCGACGAGCGAATAGATGTCGGCCTGCTTCGCCTCCTGTCGCCTGGCGCCGGCCGCCGTCAGCTTGTCGAGGCGCCCTTGCGATTCGGGACGCGGGTCTCCCGCCAGCAGCAGCAGCACTCGGTTCGGCTCGAGGAGCCGGCGCTCGACGGTGAGCGAGTAGGCGAGGTCGACCGCGTCGTTGGCGGCGAAGTCGACGTCCGCCAGCGAGAAGTCGTAAGAGAACTTCTCGACGCCGATGAAGATCCCCGCCGAGAGCTCCGGCGCCGGAGCGGCCGCGAGACCTCCGGCGGTCGCGGGACAATTCGACGCCACGAGCGCGCAAGCGATCCCCGCGCAGAGGCCGAACCGCCTAGACACGGCCGCCTTTCGTTCGTCGAGCGCGGAGCCGCGAGACCTTGGCGAGCGGCAGCAAGAGCCCGACGGCCAGGAGGGTGAGCTGCGCATAGTCGCGCCAGCTCAGATCGCTGACGAAGTCCGTCGCCGGCGGCACGATCCGGACGCTGTACTCGCCGGCAAGCCGCGCCTCGTCAACGGCCAGCCGCAGCCGGTAAGAGCCGGGCGCGGCAGCTCCCCGGAGCGACCCCTCGAGCACGCCTCGACCGGAGGACGCGAGGTCGAGAGTCGCCGGGATCCGCCGGCCGTTCCGGGACAAAACCGGGGTGAAGAGCCGGTCGGGAGGGCCGTTCACGATCGCTTCGAGAGCGACCGGCCGTGCGGCGCCGTCGAGGCACTCGAGACGCGTCGCGGTGCGCCCGAGCAACAAGCCGCCGAGCCACACCGGCTCGCGCGGCCGTGACGTCGTCATCCGGCAATCGATCCGGGTCGCCCGGTGGACCACGAACCCCGACCAGCGGTCCTGGAACACCTCGACCGTCCGGCCTTCAACGTCCTTGGTCACGACCTCGGCCTCGGCCCAATAGCGGCCGGAGAGATCGCACGCGGTCTCCCGTCGCGACCTGAACATCCCCGGCGCCTGGCGCCGCATGAGCAGAGGCGAGCGTTCCCCGTCGGGTCGTGCCAGAGAGAGTCCAAGGAGGAGCGGATGACCTGGAAGCTCCCGCAAGGGAGAGCCGTCCCGGTCGGTCAAGCGATAGACCAAAGAGACCTGCCCGTGCTGCCGAATCCGCCGGCCGCTCTCTGGCTCGACCAGCAAGCCGCGCGGAAAGAACTGCTGCGAGAGAACCTTCACTCGCGCCCCCGCATCCGGCTTGCGGAACGTCCACCGGCCCATGCTGGGCCGGCGGACGATCACCGTGCGCATGAGCCGCCCCAGACGGACCTCCTCGACACCTCGAGCGCCGGCGAGGAGCGGCCGGTGGGGAGCGTCGGGAGAGAAGATCTCCACCTCCGCGTGCCCCGAGCCGCGCACGATGTCGAAGACGACGAGCTCGAGATAGGGCGGCAGCACGACGGTCTCGATCGCCCCTCCCTCCGGCGCTGAGCGACTCGCCGCGAAGCGGGTCCCCAGGACCTGTGACACGCCCTCGTGCAGCGCCGTGAGGATGTTCGTGCGGTCGCCCGCGAGCTCGTAGACCCGCCCCCGAGCCATCTCGCGCCAGATGCGGCGGTAACGCTCCCGTGCCTCTCCCGAAGAAGGCGTCAGGAAGACATGGAGCGCGGTCTCCGGGTAGGGACAGATCGGAGGCAGAGAGCGTCGAAGCTCCTCGAGGTCCAAGCCGGGATTGCGTTTGCGCCCGTACGGCACACCATCGGTGACGAGCAGGATTGCGCGCCTTCGCTGCGCGGCGGCCGAAGGAGGGCCGAGCACGTCCGCCGCCGCCCGGAGGGCGGAGAGAAAGTCCGTGCTCCCGAGGCTGGCCGGCGGGCGGATCGCCCGGATGGCCGTGCGCAGGCCGGGAACGTCCTCTCCCCGGACCTCGGTCAACGGGAGATCGGTCCGCGCCACGGAGCCGAAGCTCACGACGGCGATCCGATGTCTCACCTGATGGACGTCAGAGCTCCAGCCGACCATCCCGACAGCGAGAGAGAGCAGGAGGTCGCGGACGTCAGAACGATCGTCGGATTGCGCGAGGCCTTGCCTGGCCATGCTCTGCGATCGATCGACCAGCAGCACGAGGTCCAGGCCGTCCCGAGTCACGGCGCTTGCTTTCGAGCCGAGCAGGAAAACCAAGGCGGCGGCCTTGACGCTCCGTGTCCATCGCCTGCGCGGGTGCGCTTCAGGTACCCGTCTCATGCTGTGGAGTACCGTCCGGAGACCCGTGCCCGCCGCCGCGGCGTCTCCGACTGTTGTAGAAGTGCGCGATCGCCGAGTACTCGCCGTTCCGGAACAGGCGGTCCACCTCTTCAGGGCGGCAGTCCAGGCGCTGGACGACTTTCTCCGCCAGCTCGATGAGCCGATTCCAATCCTGCTCCAGCTCGTGCTTGGTGTTGTCGAACTGCCGGATGTCCAGAACGATCCGCCGGCCGTCGTCGATCCCCAGCTCCCGCGCCACTTGCAGCAGCGAGTGCAAGAACACGTCGTCCATCTCCAGCGTGAGCGGCGAGAAGGGCTCGTCGAAGCTCTCGGCCGCGCCGCGAAAGACGTGCAGCGGGTAACGGTCGTGGACGCCCCGGTTCCGCTCCTGGTCTCCGAGCAGGTTGGTGTATTGGGCGAAGAGCTCGTCCATGCCGTAGAGCGCGTTGGGAGGGATGCCGAAAGCGAAGCTGACGACCCCGAGCCGCAGCGGGTCGCGCGAGTCGAGAGGGGTCATCTGTCCTACCGTGCGGCCGAAGGGTCGCGGCAGCACGAACTCGCGGGGAGCGAGGAAGTATCCCTGGAGCTGCAGCCCGACCGCGGCGCGCGCGAAGCGCACCAGCGGCTGCGCGCCCTCGTCGAGCACCTTCGCCGCCGTTCTCCTGAGCCGGTCGCGGGCTTCCTCGAGGTTCCAGCCGCCGTCGACGATGGCGAGATGCCCTGTCGTCTCCGCCGCGACGTGGGCGTGGAGGATGTCGACGACGGCCCTAGCGTCGGTCCGGCGGAAGGTGTCGATCGAAAGCCGGTGGCGTTCGCGGCTGAGGCCCCGCCCCTCGAGAGGGGCGAGGACGAGGTCCTCCACTCGCACTCGGTCTTCCAGGCGCCGGCTCAACTGCGCCAGGAGCTCGTCGTCGGCGACCGAGACGGTGGACAGGGCGTACCACCGGCCGCGACGTCCCTCTCCCTGATGGACGGCGAGGCCCTCGCTGGCCAGCTCGCGCTGGGTGTGAGCCAGCGCCAGAGCGTTCTCGGCGACGGTGAGCGTCGGCAGCAGCGCCTCCTCCCGCCAGCGCCTGAGCAGCCGAGCTGCCTCAAGCCAGGCCTGCGGCGCCAGCGCGGCAAGGAGCTGTGCCCGCCGCTGCACGAGCAGCTCGCCGCGCAGGTCCGCCAGCTGCCGGGCCAGCCTCTTCGCCTTCCGCTGCAGGGCGTCGCTGGCGGGGCCCTGCTTGTCGTCCAGGAGAGCCAGCTTCGCCAGCCTGGAACGCACGGCGCGCCAGCGGAAGCCCAGCGTGCGGTTCTCGCGTTGGTAGCTCCTCGCTAGCCACTGGTGGAGCTGGCGCGCTTCGTCCAGCCGCATTTCGAGGTCGGCAAGCTGCGGCCGCCGGACGCCCCGCTGCGCGAGCTGCGTCAGGAGATCCACGGTGTGCGTCAGGAACGCGTCCAGCCAGCGCAGGCCCCGTCCTTCGACCGGATCCCAGGCCAGCGACCAGAGGCGCTCGGCGCTGCGTCCCCCGGCCGCGAGACCGGCGGCGAGCCCGGCGCTCCAGCGCGGCAGCGCGGCGGCGAGCAGCTCGGCGCCCGAGAGGGGTCCCCCGGTGCGCTCCGCTCCCGGCGCCGGTGCTGCCGGCTCCTCTCGCAGCTCGGTGAGCAGAGACGCCGCGACGTCGAGCAACTCCCCGGCGCCTTGGATCATCCCTTCGAGCGGCATCGCCGGGCTCGGGCCCTCGGCCATGCCGCGGCTGAGATCGCGCTCCGCCACGACCTGCAGCAACTGCTCGGCCCGCAAGCCGAGCTCCTTCATCAGCCCCTCCTCCAGCACGTCGCCGTCGTCGTAGCCGAGCAAACGGTCGAACTCGTCCACGAGCGCGACGCCGCCGCCAACCCCTCGACGGTCTACCGTCTTGTCCAGCGCTTCGTGGACCCAACGCCAGCGGAACCAGGATTTGATCTCCTCCGCTGGGAAGCGCACGCTGCGCACCGCCAGGCTGGCGAGGAAGGTCGTTCGGGACGATCTCGCCAGTTGGTCGCGAGCGGCCGGCGAGAGGCGATGCTTGTTGTCCGGGTGCACGAAGTGCAGCCCGAAGCTCCGCACCCGTTCTTCGCGCTGGTTGGGCAGGGACTCCGCGACCTTGCGGCCCACCTCGCTGACGCAGAGGTGAAGCTGTGCCTCGGCCACCGTCCAGGTCACCTCCGCGAGGCTCCTGGGCGCCCCTTGCTCAGCCCGTCCGTCGATGAAAAAGACCCAGTCGAAGAGCCGGTCGTCGTCCGCGCTGTTGCTGACACGAACGATCTCGTCGCGCAGCCGGTACGCGCTGACGAACTCGTTGCCTTGGGCGAAGTGGTGAAGCTCCTTGAGCAGGGCGTAGGTGGAGGCCTGCATCCGATGACGTTGGTCCTCGCGCAGGTTGATCGCCGGGTCCTCGAAGAAGGCCGTTGGGCCGAGCAGGAAGAGGAAGATCCGTGAATTGCTCCCGATCCTCGTGCGGCAGACGTGCCGGACCAGGGCGGCCGCGTCGAGGATCATCCCGGCGCCGGTCCCGCCGCAGGCGCTGGCGGTGAGGAAGACCTGAAGCGGCTGCGTGCTCGCGCCGTGCTTGACCAGCCGTGCGACCGCCCGCTCGACCAGGTCGGTGAAGTCGTCGCGGCAAGCCACGAGACTCGCCGCCCCGAAGATCCTGGTCACGCCGCAGCCGTCGCAGGAGCTGACGACGGGATTGACCCCCAGGTTCTCGGGGAACCGCCGCTCGGTGAACCCTTCGTAGATCGGCTGCGAGAAAACTCCCAGGTCTCCGTAACAGTAGTGACGGGCGCGCTCGTGGTCGCGGATCGCCGGCTCCTGGGAGTCGATGAAAAACGCCTCGACGAAGGCCCGCTCCGCGTCTGGGAGGGTTTCCAGCATGGTGAGCAAGGAATCCCCGACGAGGATGCCGGTGCCGCCGAGATAGATCGAGAGCGTCGGCTGCGGGAAGCTCCTTTCGGTCAGGGTGATCATGGGGGTCACGAAAGAAGCCGCACGTAGGCGGCCTCGATCAGCGGCAAGCGGTAGGCGAGCTCCGTCACCCACCCCCAACCCAGAAAGAGCTTCAAGAGCGCGAGGAGGAGCAGTCCCACGACGAGCTTGCGCGCGAGCCGGCCGGCCGTGAAAGGCGCCGGGCTGATCGACACCTCGAGCTCGCCCTCCCCGGTCTGGGGATCGAAGCCGTTGTAGTCGAGCTCCCAGAGCCTCCCTTCCGGATCCCGCGGATCTTCGATGCCCAAGACGTCGCCCGGGGCGAGGCGCCGCGGCGCGGTGAGCTGCCGGTCCTTGAGAAGGAGACGCCCTTCCGAGAGGTCGTCGAGGTGTTGGCTGTTGCCCTCCCGCCACACCCGCGCCAGGGAGCGGTCGTCCAGCTCCGATCCCGAGTTCGGCAGCAACAGGGCGGCGGCGCCCGCCGTCCCGGCCTCGCCGATCTGGATCGCCCCCATTCCGAGGGAACGCAGAGACCCGCTGCGGAACCGCCAGAAACGGCGGACCAGCAGACCCCTCCGTACGAACAGGTAGAGGACCAGCAGCAGGCCGCCGCCGCAGAGCAGATAGACCGCCAGGTGCCGGCCGTGGCGAGACCAGGGCCCGAGCAGCGGCATGCCGCTCCGCAGGCCGCCGACCGTCCAAAACGCAGGCTGGATCACGGCCTCCATCCCCAGGTCCGACCGCAGCTGGACCTCCACCGGCTGCCGGCTCGCCGCCAGGCGTTCCCACTGCGTATCGTCGGTCGGGGTCAGGAGGAGGTCGAGAGGGATCTCCTCGCCGGGCGGCAGATCGATCGGGCCATAACGGAGCTTGCCGGCGTCGACGGGCTCTGGCTCCCGGGCCTCGCCGCCGATCCGCAGCGCCAGATCGGCGATCTTCGCTCCCTGGCCCGGCGCGAGGAGGGCCTCCGGCACCGTGACCGTGAAGGTGCTCGGCGTGCTGAGGTCCGAGACCACCCGCCCCAAGCTCACCTGGCGCGGCTGCCAGGGGTCCCACCAGAGGGTGAGCGCCTTGGGCGCGCCCTTCAGCTCGAACTTCGGCCGCCGCTCCTCGAGCTGGAAGGGGATCACCAGCTCGCCCGCCTCCTGCGAGAAGAGCCGGATCTCGCCGGGGTGCTTGCCGCTCTTGCCCTTGAGCGGCTTCGTCGGGTCCATCTTGACCCGCAGGCGCAGCTCGAGCCCTTCCGGAGGCACGGTGTAGAGCGCGGGAGCCCTGCGCAGGCTCGCCTCGCCGGGACCGATGAGCTCGGCCTCGCCGACCGGCGAGATCCAGGTCGCCGAGACCTTCACCGGCCGCCGCCTGACGCCTTCCGGGAACTCGGCGAAGACCTTGAAACCCTCTTCCACCTGCGGCCGGTCCGGACCCAGAGGGTGGACGAAGGCCAGCGTGGGCCGCGACGACTTGAGCTGTGCGGCGTCCGGCGGAACGGCCGTGTAGTCCTTGGCTGCCTGCGCGCGTCCCAGCCGCTGGGATGTCTCCGCCTTGACGACGAGCGTGTGCCGGCCCGCCACGTCGGGCACCCGGAAACGACCCTGCAGACCGATGAAGGTGATGCTCGGCCCGCCGCCGGCGGGAGTGCTCACGGTCGCGCTCAGCCGCAGCGTCGCGGGGTCGACGGTGCCGCTGCCGCTCGTGGCCTCCACCTGGACCTCGACCTCGTCGCCGAACCCGTACTGCTCGTCCGGCGGGTTGAGCCGCAGGGCGATCCGGAGTGTCGAGAGGGCCTCGACCATCAGCTTGAGGCCGAGATGGCCGGAGACGCCCAGCTTGCTCGTCGCCACGCGCAGCGTGTACTTCCCGGGCGTGCGGAAGAAGGTCGTCCACGCCGCCACCCGGTCTCCCGCGGCGGTGTCGACGACGTAGGGCCGCCCGGGGTCGCCGGCGTCCGGCCCTTCGAGGGTGAACTCGATCTCGCTCCGGCCGAACTCCTGCGGCCGGTCGAGGATCGTCGTCAGCCGTGCCCGATCGGCCCCCGGGGGGAGCTCGAATTCGTACTCTGTCCGCGGGGTCTGTAGCACTTCCTGGACGAGCGTGTAGACGTTGTCGCGCTCGGCGATGAGCTCCTTGGCGCGCTGCAGCAGCTCCTGGTGCCGCGGGCTCAGGAGCGTCCGGCCGTGGGTCGGCAGCGTGAGCTGGTCGAGGAACGCCGTGTCCGCCCGGCTCAGACCCAGGGCGAAGATCTGGATCCCGGCCTGCTGCGCGTGCGGGACCAGGGAGCCGACGATGGATTGACTCTGGCCGGCGTCCGGCTCGCCGTCGGTGATCAAGACGATCTTCTTGATGCTTGCCGCCGAGCCGCTGAACATGCTGATGGCCCTCTCCAACCCGGCGTGCATGTTGGTGCCACCCTGGGACGCGGGCAGTCCGTCGGACTGGAGCCGCTGCCGGATGACGTCCGGGGGGTGGAGCCTGCCGTCGCTTTCGGCCCCGTCGCTGAAGAACACCAGCCCCGCCTCCACATTGGAAGCCAGCTCGGCGGCATCGAGAATCAAGCTGGCCGCGACGCCGCGCAGGCGGAGCGGGTCTGAAGGGTTCGCCTGATTCTCCATGGAGCTCGAGTTGTCGATGACGAAGACGATGTGTTGCAGCGGTAGCTGGGGCGGCTGACCGCCGGTCGGCTGTGCCACCGCCGCTGAGAGCGACAGCGCCGTTGCCGCGCACCAAGCACACGCTCGCCGCATGGCGTCGTCTCCTTGGCAACATGCCAGCGTCGCCGCCAGCAGTCGCTACTTCAAGAGAGACACCGGCCGGGGCGGTTTGTGGGACGTCTCAGCGAGGCGACCCGGCGCGCTGCCACTGTCCGCGGGGGTCTCCGGTCAGGCTGAACGCCGCCCAGAAGAAGGGGGCCTCGTAACCGGGGTGGTGCAGCAGGCTGAGCTGCGCCTGCTGGAGGGCCTCGGCGGCAGGAACGCCCTCGAGCAAGCGGCGGTAGAACTCCTGCATGAGCAGCGCCGAGGCCGCGTCGTCGATGTCCCAGAGGGTGGAGATCACCGCCGGGGTCCCGGCGTACAGCAACGCCCGCGTCAGCCCCGTGATCTCGTCGCCACCGCTGCGCTCGCCCTGCCCCGTCCGGCAGGCGGAGAGGACGACGAGGTCGACCCCGGCGAGGTCGAGGCCGGCGAAGATCTCGTGCACCTCGAGGTTGCCGTCGTGGCCGTCCCCCGGTGCTAAGACCAGGCGGCTGAACAGCGGGCTCGCCCGCTCGTAGAACCCGTGGGCGGCGATGTGGAGGAGGTCGACTTCGCCGCGCAAGTCGTAGAGACGGCTCTCCCGCGCCTCAGCGTCCAGCAGCGGCACCGCGCCGAAGAGCCGAGCCACGGCCTTGGCCTCCTCGCGCGCGGCCGGCAGCCGCCCCCAGCGCGGATCGAGCGCCTCAGGCGCGCCCAGCACCAGCGCCCGTCCGGCAATCGGCGCTTGCTCCCCGCGCAGGAAGGGCAGCACGCTGGTGCTCGGGGCGTAGGCCAGCGTGTAGTCCTGGATCAGGTAGCGCCCGCTCGCGGGCTCGCGCAGCGCGGCGAAAGGGATGTAGTGGAGCGCGTCGTGCGGAATGAGCAGCAGGCGGCGATGCCGGAGGTGTGGGACGAGCGGCGCGACGAGGGCCCGGTAGAGATGCTCCGCGCGTTGCGGGCTCAAGGCGGCGCCCCCGTGAGGCGTCGCGCCGCGGCTCCGGCCGCCGAGCTCCTTCGCCCAGTCATCGCCGGCCTGGCGCAGCTCGGCGGCACCGATGGGCAGCCCGACGTAGTGGAAAGCTTCCCGGTCGACCACCCACGCGTGCGTGGTGGAGCGCGTCACGAAATAGCTGATCAGCGCCGTGTCCGGCGGCAGGGCGCGCTGCACCTCGACAGCGGTCAGCGGCTCCACGCTGGTGATGGCAGCGTATGCCGGGTTCGAGACCTTGAGGCGCACCAGCAGGTGCGCGTAGCGGTCGCGAGCGTTCCGCAGGTCGTTCTCGAGCGCCAACCGCTGCGGCCCCTCGGCGACGACCTCCTGCCGCTCCCAGTCTGCGATAGCCATGCGCAGCGCCTCGGCCTCCGCCACGAGCTGCGCGTCGGCCCCCCCCGCCGGCTTGAGACGCCGATTCCCGAGGAGCTGCAGCAAGGCGCGGGCGCGGGCCCGCTCCGCGTAGTCGAACGCCTCGGCCGTGCGCCCCTGCTGCACGAGCATCTCGACCAGGAGCTCGTAGAACCACCGGCGCTGGCTGCCGAGGTAGGCGCTGAGCAGCTCCTCCACCTGCAGCCCCTTGCTCTGCTCCTCCAACAGCGCGACCGCGCGGGAGAGCTGTTCGATCGCGGGCTGCGGTTGTCCCTGCTTCCAGTAGATGAGGGCGACCCCGGCCGAGAGCATGGCGGCGTAATCTTTCTGCTCGACCCGTCGCGCCTCGTCGAGCGCGCGCGCCCAGAGATCGCGCGCCTCCTGCCACTCCCCGGCCAGTGCGTGCAGACGGCCGCGCAGGAACAGCGCCATGATCGAGGCGTAGGGAAAAGGCTGCGGCCCCTTCGAGGCGGCGAGGGCGGCGACCAATCCGGGGTCGGCGACGTCGCCCGTGGTCTCCAAGCGCACGACCGCGAGGAAGAGCGCTCGCAAGGCGGGATCGATCATCAACGTGCCGGCCTCCGGCAAGCGCCAGAACGAGTCGTAGAGCTCCAGCAGCTCGACCGCCGACCCTTTCCCCGAAAGGAACCGCTCCAGCGCCGCGACCGCCTCGCTCAGGGCGGTGGCGAGGGGGAACTCGCTCTGCTTCGCCTGGTGTTGCGCGCCCTCGATCGTCGCGCGGGCGCTGCCCGGCGCCTCGAGGAGCAGGTAGACCTCGGACAAGGTGATCAAGACTCCCGCTTCAATGAGCGGCTCGTCGAGGCTTTTGCCGAGCGAGGCAGCCTTCTCGAGGTGCACCGCCGCCTCCTTGTAAGCCCCGCGAAGCATGGCGACGGTGCCGAGATCGGAGAGGGCCGTGACCTGCCCCAGGAGGTCGTTCGTCTCCGTGGCGATCGCGAGGGTCTCGTTGAACAGCGCCTCGGCCTCGCCCAGTCTGCCGCTGCGGCGGAAGAGCTCGGCGCGGTCGTCGAGCACGGACGCCTCGCGCTTCCGGTCCTTGCCGCGGACCAGCGCGAGCGCCTTGTCGTTCCACGCCAGCGCCTGCTCGAGGCGGCCGCTCAACAGCTCGATCTCGGCGAGCCGGCCGAGCAGGCTCACGACCTCCTGTTCACTACGCGGGAAGGGCAGAGGCAAGGGCTGCTGCGCCGCGGCGAGAGCGGTCTCGTATTCCTGCCGCGCTTCGTCGAGCCTCCACTGGTACCTGCGCAGGTCGCCGCGGCGGGCGGCGATGGAGCCGTCCAGGAGCCCGCCGAAGAGACGGGACAGCTCCGTCGATCGCGCCAGCTCGGCCTCCGCCCGCTCCAACTCGTACCCTTCGATCAGGACGCCGGCGTAGCCGTCGCGGGCGGCCGCTTCGGCGAAGCGCGCCCAGATCGACCGCGCGATGGTGACGACGAGCTCGAGCTGCCCCAGGTCGATCCCCGGCACGCCGAACGCCTTGCCCAGCCGCGCGAATCCCTGAACCGACAGCTTGGTTGAGGGGTCCTCGATATTGCCGACCACGGCGAGAGCGCGCTCGTAGTGCGCGATCGCCTTCTCGGTATGTCCGTTGCGTTTCTCCACCTCGGCGAGCGCCACGTACACGAGCCACGCGGTCATGAGCTCGCCGCTCTCCTCGAGCACCGGCAGGCTCTGCTCGAAGCTGGCGACGGCGGCGGCGTCCCGCCCGGCGGCGGTATCGGCCAGCCCCTGCAGGAGACGGCAGAACGCCTCGCCGCGCCGGTCCTGCCGGGCCTGGAAGAGGGGCAGCGCCTCGCCGAGGGCGGCCTCCGCCTCGGCCATCCGTCCGCCGGCGATGTGTGCGGCGGCCGCGTCGACCAGGGTCTCGGCGCGGTCGGGCTCGAGCGGACGCGTCTCCTCGGCGTACAGTGGGCCGCCGGCCAGCAGCGCGCCGGCCAGAAGGAGCGCGCCGATCGCGCGCCCGCCTCTACGCACCGCTTCGCCCTCCCCTGCCGCCCGCCTCTGCGGGCACCGATTCGAAGACCCTGCGCTCAAGCGACCAGCTCGACGGCACCTGCACCGCGGCCGAGCGGGCGACCCCGCTGGTGGCGAACACCAGCTCCTCGAGCGGCGACAGCGGGCGCGGCTCCCGCGTTCGCGCCCCCTCCCATTCGAGCACCCACGGGTACGGGAGCTGCTCTTCACTAGTCAAAAGGAAATAGGTGTCCACGCCGAACGGCTCGCTCACCGTGAAGAGGTCCGGCGATCCCAGCGGGATCGTGGCGGGCGGCTCGGAGGCTGCTCCCGGTCGGTGCGTCGGGAAGCGGTTCTCGAGCGGTCCTGTGGCGGGGAAGAGCAAGACGCTCCGGCCGTGGCTGTCGATCATGAAGGCGTAGACGTAGCGGGGGCGCACCGCGCCCGGCTGCGGCGCCCGCAAGCGCAAGGCGAGGCCGAGCCTCTCGCCGCCGCGCAGCACGCCGTCGCTCACCTCGCGCAGGTCGTCGGGCCGGGCCAGCGCCAAGCGGTACGCGAAGGCCTCCGTCACCGGCGACTCGAGGCGATACCACCCTTGGACCCGGCGCAGCCGCAGCACCGCCCGGGCGAGATCGAGGACCGCCTCGGCCGAGCGCCGGGGCGCGAGCTCGACCCAGTCGCTGCGCAACGGCAGCCCGCTCCGCCGCCGGTCGGCGGCCCCGACTTCGGGACGCACCCAGGCGTACTCCACCGCGCGACCGGCGAGCCGGCCGACCAGGGCGTAGTCGGCCTGCTCGGGCTCCGCCGCCGGCGTCACACCCTCCTGGCCCGTGCCCGGGCCGACCTCGAGCGGCAGGTCCGCCGGCGCCGGCAGCTGCACGAAGAGAGCGGAGCGGGGAGCGTCGATGCGCGCCAGCACCGCGGCCGCGTCGGCCGCCGGGCCGAGACTTGCCGGCAGCTCTCGCGGCGCGAGAAGCTCCCAGCCTTCGGCGCGCCAGCGGAGGAGGTGCGTCGGCGTTACCTCGGTCGGGTCGCTCACCCAGCCGATGCGGCGGCGCGGCGCCGCGGCGGCGAGCTCGCCGGCCAGACGGACGGCCGCGTCGAAGGCGCCCCCCTCGGCGCGCGGCATCCAGACGCGGAGAGGCGGCATCGGCGGCACCTCCCAGCCGACGACTTCCGCCAGCGCCCCGGCCAGGGGGGCCGCCGGCGCCGCGCGCCGCGACGGCGACGGCGCGACGCGGGCTTCGCAGCGGCCGAGCCCCTTCATCGCGGTGACGACGAGCCGCACCCCTTCGCCCTGCCCCGGTACGCTGACCCGCAACTGGCTGCCGACCGCCAGCCCGTGCGCCCAGCCCCCCTGGAGGACCACCGTCCCGCTGTGCTCGACGCGCTCGACGGCGACCACGGCACGGTCTTTCCGCGCCGCCGGGCGCGAACCCAGCAAGGGAGCGAGCCGCGCCGCCGGATTGCCGGTCAGGACGGGCTCCTGGAAGCGGCGCGCGGCCTGGAGGCGGGCGCGCGCGCGCAGGAAGGTCTCCTCCGCCGGTTCCCCCGGGAGGGCGTCCCGCATCGCCCGCACCAGGGCGAGCGAGAACGCGCCGTGCGGCTCACCGGCTTCGTCCCAGCTCTCCCAGGCGCGGTCGAAGTCCTGGACCGCCGCGAGGACGAGCGCCCCGCGCTCCTCCGGCCGCGGGCCGTGCGGAGAGCCGTCCGCGACGTCCCGCGGGTCCAGGTCGATGCCCCGGGAGAGCGCGCCGCTGGGCAGGCCGCGCGCGACCGAACCGCTGTGACAAGCGTCGACGACGACCGTCAGGCGGGCACCCCGGTCGAGGATGCGGTTGAACAGCCGCCGCAGCTCCTTGTCCCGGATGTCGGGCGCGCCGGCGAGGGAGTCGGCCGGCACCAGCGTCTCGTCCCGGCCGTCCGGCTCGTCGGAGCGGGAGTTGCGCACCTGCGAGCCGTGACCCGAGAAGTAGAAGAGCACGACGTCGCCGGGGCCGGCCTGCCGCACGAGGTGCGTTTCGATCCCGCGCAGGATCGCCGCCCGCGTGGCGGCGCGGTCGGTCAGGGTCGCGACCTCGCGCGCCGCGAAGCCGTAGCGGGCGACGAGCATCTCGCGCAGCAGGCGCACGTCGTTGACGGCGCCGTCGAGATTGCGCCAGCCGCGGTCCGCCGCGCCCTTGAGGCGGTTCCCGGGAGGCCCCTCGTAGTCGTCGATTCCGACCAGGAATGCGTGGCGCCGCGGGCTCACGACGGCCGCGGTCAGGGTCCAGTCGCCGCGACCGCACACGAAGAGACCCAAGGCGGCGACCAAGACGCACAGCTTCCGCCGGCTGTTGATCCTCATGCGGAAGAAAGACACGCCCGGAGGCGGACGGGGTCAAAGCGCCGGGGAGGACCAACAGAGCTCCGGTTCCCGTGTTCTTATAAGCGCAAGAATGGCGACGCGAGAGCCCTTCCGGCGCACCTTCCTCGGCGAGGATTCCTGGATCGAGATCTTCCAAAGGGCCGCCACCATCGCGGCGCTCGCCTTCGGTTTCTATGCGTACGTCCACAGCGTGAAGCCGGTGTTCGAGAAGGAGAGCGAGCTGCAGGCGCACCGCGAGCGGGTGCAGCAGTTTCGCGCCGTAACCCGCCAATTGGAAAACGACCGCTCGACGCTGCAGCAGCGGGTGGAGGGTCTGCAGGCGCTCGCGGCGGCCAACGACGAGGGCCTCGTCTTCTGGCACCTGGCCGAGATCAGAGACTTCGTAGTGCGCGAGGCGCGGTTGCAACAGCAGGCCGGGGCGGCATTCGACCTGCGCGATTTCTCGCTGGCCTACGCGAGCGCCGTGCTGGATCGGTCGGAGCCCGCGACGCCGGGCTCTTCCGCCGGCCACCAGCGGAAGGCGGTCGAGTTCTTCCGCCTGTTCGTCGAGCGGACGATCCCGCCCGGGCAGTCCGACGCGCGCCGGTTGGGGCCTCTGCTCGACGCCTACGATCGGCAGGTGCGCGACTAGGCCGGCGGTAGGCGCAGGGTGTACTTGGCGAGCAGCGTTTCCTTGCGGCTCTCGTCGATGCCGTAGAGCTCGAGCCGGTACTCCTCGGACGAGAGGAAAGCGCGCGGCACCCAGAGCTCGAAGGTGTCGTTGCTGAGGCGCCGGAGCCCCGTCCGGTCCCAGATCACGCGCGGCTCCCGACCGCTGACGTCGATGATCTTGAGCCGGTAGTCGGCGAAGTCCGGGTGTCCGACGAGCACCGGCGTGAGGAGGAAGTGATCGGCCGCCGGCGGCAGCAGGATGTCGGGCCCCGCGGCGCCGCGGCCCCCGTCGGGCAGCAGCAGGCGCTGCTCGGGGTTCGCGCGCGGCTCCCGCAGCTCCCGCACTTCGCGCTGCGACTGCACGTACAGCCCGCCGGAGACGACGGCGAGGAGCGAGGCCGCCAGGGCGAGGGGACGCCAGAGGCGGTCCCGGCGCGGACGCGCCGGCTCGAGCCGCGCCTGGAGGGCGGTCCAGTCGCTCGCGATCTCCTCGGCGGACAGGAAGCCGGGGGCGCCGGGCTCCGCTCGATCCGACTCCGACACCGGCTCGGCGAGAGCGCGCGCCAGCTCGGGATGAAGAGCGAGGTACTCCTGCACGCGACCGGCCCCGGCCGGCGGGAGCTCGCCGTGCGCGTAGGCCACGAGCTCCTCGGCCGTCGGCGCCTCTCCGAGCCTCTGCCGGCCGTCGGCGAGGAGCTCGCGGTACACGGCGGCCCAGTCGCTCTTCCTAATCATGGTCGTCGTCCTCGAGCTCCGGCGGCAACTCGAGCCCTCCGGCACCCGCGCGGTACCCCTCGCTCAGCGTCCTGCGCGCCTCGTGGAGACGCGACTTCACTGTATCGATCGGGACGCCCATCGCGCGCGCGACCTCACGGTACTTGAGCCCGCCGAGCCGGAGCAGCAGGCAATCGCGTTGTGCGGGCGGCAGCGCGGCGATCGCCTGTTTCAGCCAGCTTCGGCGCGCGACCGTCTCCTCGTGCAGCGCGGCATCGGCCTCGGGCGTCGGCTGTGGTTCGCCGGCCGGGTTCTCGGCGCCGGCGGCGATGTGCGGCAGCTCGTCGAGCGGGACGACGACGGCCTGCCGCTTCGCCGTCCTCTTGTCGCGAATCGCATTGATGCCGACGCGGACCGCGGTCTTTTTCAGAAAGGCGAAGTCGCCGCGGCCTTCATAACGCTCCATACCGCGATAGACACGCAAGAATGTCTCTTGTGCGAGGTCCCTCGCGTCCTCGCGCGGAAAACCGATGCGCACGAAGTAGGCGAAAATAGAGCTGTAAAAACGCTGGTAGAGATCCGCGAACCAGTCGTCGTTCACTTGCCGACTCACCGGCACCATTTTAGAGCACGCGGGCGAGAGTCCGTGGAGGGCTTATGCCGAATCT
Organism: Thermoanaerobaculia bacterium; assembly: GCA_036277075.1. Taxonomy (GTDB): domain Bacteria; phylum Acidobacteriota; class Thermoanaerobaculia; order Multivoradales; family UBA5704; genus DASUNQ01. Next base: position 13,511 of record DASUNQ010000027.1, on the reverse strand, counting down.
TTTTCCGCAGGGTCTCGCTGCGATCGGTTGCCTTGCCGTGCTCGCCGGGTGTGGTGCGGAGCCCGATCGCCGGACGCACTGTCTCGAGGAAGGGCTGGGCGAGCTCGCCGAGAGGCGTTGGGTCGAGCCGCGCCTTTCCGGCGGGTTCGCCTGGGAGCGATGCGAGGAGTGGCCAGGCGGCAAACGGCTCCTCGGCGAGGTGGCCTGTCCGCCTTCCCACAATCCGCCGCCGCCGGTGTCTAGGTCCTCGGAGGCGTGCGATGAGACCGGAAGGCAACACCTCGAGGCGCTGGAGCAGGTGGTGCGGCAATCGAACCTGGACGGGGCGATCACGACCTTGACCGCGCTGGCCCATCAGCCGGCACCCGACCCGCGCGTCTGGAGCGACCTCGCCGCCGCTTTCATGGTGCGGGCGCGGCGGCAGGACCGCCCGTCGGACCTGCTGCGCGCGCTCAGCGTGGCCCGCACGGCCGTCGCGGCGCCCGATCCGCCTCCCGAGGCGCTGTTCAACCTGGCACTCGCGGAGGAGCTCCTCCAGCTGCCGTGGCAAGCCGCCCGGACGTGGGCGATCTACCTCGGCCGCCCCGACGATCCGCGGTGGGCCGCCGCGGGGAGGAGCCGCCGCGACCGGCTCGAGCGCCAGGAACTGCGTACCGCCGCGACCGTCTGGCCGCTCAACCGGCTGCGCCTCCCCGAAGCGGTCCGACTGGGCGATCGCGAGGCCGTCGCCCAGCTCGTCGCGCCCTTCCCCGGAGCGGCGCAACGCTGGGTCGAAGAGCAGGTGCTGCCGGCCTGGGCGCGGATGACGGAAGCCGGCGACCCGCGGGCGACGCCGCGTCTGGTCGAAGCGCAGGCGATCGCCGGCGCGGTCGCGCGCGCGACCGGCGACCGCTACCTCCGCGACGTGGTCGCGGTCGTCGCCGACGCCGACCGGCGGCGCGACGCCGCGACGCTGCGCGCGCTCGCCAGAGGCCACGCGCTGTTCGGCGAGGCCCGGCAGCTCTCACGAGAGATCACCGCGCCGGACGAAGAGGAGCGATATCGGCAAGCCGGCGCGGAGCTGGCGGCGGCGGGCAGCCCGCTGCGCACCAGCGCGGAGATCGGCGCCGCCGCCGCTCTCTACCGCCGTTTGCCGGCGCACTGCCCGCGAGTCTTGGCCATGCTCGAGCCGCTCGAGGCGACGGCGCGGCGCTCCGGCTCCGGGTCGTTGCTGGGGAAGGTCCTCTGGTCGCGCGGGCTCTGCCTGGTGGCGAAGGGCCTTTTCCCCGAGGCCCTCGAAGTCTACGAAGAGGCCCTCGCAGCGTACCGGCGGGTCCGCGACCCCGAGGGCGTGGCCAACGTCCGCGCGCGCTTGGCGGGAGCCGCCCGCGAGCTGGGGGATCGGGAGCTCGCGTGGCGGCAGGCCTGGCAGACGCTCCGCGACCTCCGCTCCGTCGTCGAGACGGAGCGCCAGCATTACATCCTGGGCGAAGCCGCCTTGGCGGCCCTCGCCCTCGATGAGCCGCAGACCGCCCTCCTGATGCAGACCGAATCGATCGACCGCCTGCGGGAGGACCTAGCGCCGCTGCCGCCGGACGACCAGCTGGCGGCCGGGCTGCGCCAAAACCTCGGGATCGCGTTGCGGGGGCGCGGGTTGCTCCTGGCCTTTCTCGATCGCCACGAGGCGGCGCAAGCGGACGTGCAAGAGGCGAATCTGTATTTGGACAAGGCCGTGGACGAAGGTGTGAGAGACGCGTTGCTGGCACGGGCCAAGGAGGCGGAGGCGAGGACCCTACTCGCGAGCGATCCGCAGGCGGCGATCGAGCTCTTGCGTGATGCCATCGATCTCTACCCGCCGGAGCAGTTCAGGACCTATCGCGCCAGCCTCCACTTCCAACTGGCGCGCGCCCACCGGAACAGGCGCGATCCGGCCGGCGCGGAGGAGGCCCTCAAGGCGGGCCTGGAGGAGATCGCTGCCGAGGAAGAGAGGGTCCTGGACCTCCGACGGCCGGGGGAGAGCGAGGAGCGCTGGGGGCCTTATTTCTCTCGCTTCGGCGAGGCACATCAGCAACTCGTCCGGCTGCTGATGGATCAGGAGCGGGATGCCGAAGCTTTCGCCTATGCCGAGCGCGCGCGCGCATTGGAGCCGCTGGACCTCGTCTTGCGGCTCCGCTCGGCGCCCAGAAGATTCGAGCGGTTGATCGCGCAGCGCGAGCCGCTCGGGCTCGCCGAGGTCCAGGCGCAGCTCCCGGCCGGGACCTTCCTTCTCGACTTCTACTTCCTCGACGAGAAGGGGGAGGAGCCGCAGCTCGTGATCTGGATCGTCGGGCGCGAGCAGTTCGAGTCGCTGCGCCCGAAGATCGATCACCGGACCATCGCGGAGTGGGTCGAGGACCTGCGCGCCGCGAGGGAGACGGGCGACACCGAGAGCGTCGTCGAGGTTCTCGAGCGGGCTTTCGCCGCCCTTCTCGCAGCCCCGCTCGCCCGGCTCGACCGCTCGCAGATCGAGCGGCTCGTCTTCGTCCCGGACCGAGCGCTCCACGGTCTGCCGCTCGCGGCGCTACGCGACCGACGGGCGAAGCGGCACTTGGTCGAAGACTTCCCGATCGAAGTGGCGCCCAGCGCGACGCTCTACGTCTTCTCGCTGCTGCGCGACCGCGAGCTCCGCGGCGAGCCCGCCAGCGCGCTGCTCGTAGGCGATCCGGTCTTCGACAAGGAGCTGGAGGTCGCGCGCGACCTCGAGCCGCTGGAGTGGGCCGGCCACGAGGTCGCCGCGATCAAGCGCTTTTACGGGCCGCTGGCCGAGAGGCTCGCGCCGGAGCAGGCGACGGTGGACAGCTTCCTCCGCCGCGCGGCGGCCAAGACCGTCGTCCACTTCGCCGGCCACGCCGTCGCCAACGACGACGCCCCCTCGCGGTCGGTCCTCCTGCTCGCGAGGTCGGCGACCCATTCGGGAGCGCTCACCGCCGAAGAGCTGCTGAGCCGGCTGGAGCTGCGGAAGACGCGCCTCGTCGTGCTCTCGGCCTGCAGCTCGGCCGGCGGCCGGTCGATCGGATCGTCGGGCCTCGCGCCGCTGGTGCGGCCGTTCCTCGCCGGCGGCGTGCCGGCGGTCGTCGGCACGCTCTGGAACGTCAGCGACTCCTCCTCCGCCGATCTGCTGGTGTCGTTCCACGAGCACCTCGCGGCCGGGGAGGACGCCGCCCGCGCCCTGCGGGAGGCGCAGCTCGAGGTGATCCGCAAGCAGGGTACCAAGGCCGAGCTGGTCCTCGTCTGGGCCCCCTTCCAAGTCGTCGGCCACGCCTCGTCGCCATTCCCACCCAACTGACCATTCAAGGAGGGCTATCCCATGGACTTCATCGTGCGCATCTTCTTCGTTGGCTTGATCGCGTTCGTGCCGAGCCAGGACGGCCGCGAGATCACCGTCCTCTTGCTCGACGCCGCGGACGGTTACACCGTCTCGGACGGCTCCAGCATCGAACCCCACAAGGCGCTGCTGCTGGCGCGCTCGGGGGGTTGCACGGGCGACTGCGGCGCCGATCTCGAGACCGCGAGGTTCCTCTTCCCGGACCTCGCCGAGGACGCGGCGCAGGGCGCGCTCGCGCAGGCGATCGACGCCGGCGCCGCCTGGCGGCTCGACGGCTCCGACCTCGCGCTCTTCGGGGCGGGCCGCAGCGAGCTGGCCGCCCCGCCGCTCGCCATCCTCGGCAACCAGCGCACGGCCGGCGAGTCCCTGCCCAGGAGCGCGGCCGAGCGCAAGGACTTCAGCTGGGTCGCCGAGTTGGAGAAGATCGAGCCGTCGGCGGGCGCCGTCGACCCGGACGTCCTGCGGGCGCGCCCGGAGAAGGGCTTGATCGCGGCCCGCTTGCGGTTGCGCGCCGGCGAGATCTCGAGCTATCGCCTCGTCGGCCTGCAAGACGAGGTGCCGCCGCTGAGCTTCCGGTCCCTCAAGTCCGCGCACCAGAGCAACGGCTATCGCCAGGCGCTCACCGACTGGGTCGCGGCCGAGATCCGCGTGCAGGGCGACGTCCTGGAGCTCAGCGAGTCGCGCTGGGACGGCGGCGCGGGGCGCGCCGCCGCGCTGCGCCCCGCCGGCAACACGCTCGAGCTGGCGCTGCTGAACGTCCCGCAGGGACACGCCGCGCACGCGGCGGAAGCGCAGTCGAGCACCTCCGCGCCGGGTCCTGGCAAACACTTCGAGATGTACTACGAGATCGCCAACATGCGGCCGCCCAACCGGCTCCGCCCCGTCCCCTACATCGCGGGGAACGAGCGCGTCGGCTGGACCGCCGTGCACCGCGACGAGCTCAGCTCCCGGCTGCTGGAGGCGATCCGCCTCGGAGACCCCCGGGGGTCGTACGAGCCGGTCATCTGCCCGGTGGTCAGGTTTACGCTGTAGTCACCAGACCTCCACCACCGCACCGGGCGTCGCCAGCCCGAGGTGCTGCTCGAACGGCTCGTAGGCTGGGTCCTGGTGGAGGAGCTGGAGGCCGCCGGCGAGGCAGGCGGTGGCGATGAGGGCTTGGGGGAGGGGGGGCTCGAGGGCGGCGGCGGTGCGGAGGGCGCGGAGGTAGTCGGCGGCCTGGAGGGCGAGGTCGCGGCCGGCGGTCTCGACGATGGAGAACTTCAGCAGGGCGGCGCGGGCGCGCTCCTGCTCGGCCTCGTCGGCGATGCCGCGGAGGACCTCGACGAGGGTCAGGTCGGCGACGACCAGGGCGGCGCGGCCGAGGGAGGCGTCGAGCCAATCGACGAGGGGCGAGCGGGCGCCGTTGAAGTAGGCGGTCCAGACCGAGGCGTCAACGAGGGTCCGCATCGCCGCTCCCCGGCCGCGGGGCGGACGGAGCCGCCGGCGTCGCGCGGTCCTCCCAGCGCAGGCGGCCGCGCAGGTCGCGCACCTCCCGCTGGCCGTCCAGGCGCAGGAGCGCCCGCAGCCCCTCCTCCACCACCGCCCGCTTCGTCTTGAGACCGGTGCACCGCATACAGCGGGCGAGCAGGTCGTCGTCGAGATGGATGTTCGTGCGCATCGGATCTCCCCTGGGAGGTGGAAATACACGTCCCGGCAGCTGCTCTACACTCCGCCGGACCTGTGGTGCCTCCCGGCATCACGAGAATACACCATTCTGCATCGTCTATGCACTCCGGAGGAAGTCGGGATGTTTCCTCCGCGCCTCCGGATGCCGCCGGAGGTCCGGAGGATGTCGTCGCATCGTCGGCGGGGTGCACCGCCGGCGCGGCGGCGTGCACCTCCGCCGCGGCGGATCGATCCTCCGTGCCTGCGGCGTGCATTTCCGCGGCGGCGGGGTGTATCCGCACCCCTGCGGCGCGATCCCCCGCCGCTAGTCCTCTTGCACCTCGATGGGCGGCAACTCCGGCAGGAGCCGGAGGTCGGTCTCCTGGAGCCGCCTCTTGAATGCCGCGACCTCCCCGGTCAAGAGCTTGTTGAGATCGCCGAGCGCCCCGGCCAGCGTCGTCGCGGCCTGCTCCAGGTACGCCGTCTGCGCCGCCGTCGGAGCGTCCCAGGAAGAGGCGACGGCGAAGCGGGCGTACTGGATCTGCGAGAAGGCGTCGTCGGGCGGGAGGATGCCCTTCGGCTCGTCGGTCTGCCAAAGGCGGAGCTCCACCTTCTCGAGCGCGTCTTTGACCCGCTTGGCCTCCTTCGCCAGCTCCTTGTGCGCCTCGTGCGCGGCCTTGGCCTCGGTGCTCTCCTCCTCCTTCTCCCGCGGCTTGGCGCGCGCCACCAGGGTGTCGAGGTCGGCGCGCGTCCGCCGCACCCGCTCGACCGCGGCGTCGACGGCCTCTTGGAGCCGCCCGGCGCGCCGCTGCGCCTCCCAGTTGGCGCGGCGGGTCTCGGCGGCGAAGGGCACCCGCGGGTCGGGGAGGACCTCGACCTGGCCGCTCGACTCGTGGTCCTTGAGCTTGACCGTCACCTGGTAGGTCCCCGGCAGCGCCTCGGGGCCGCCCGAGCCCCACCAGGACGGCTGGGTCGACGGCGACTTCGGCGCCTCGGTCGCGAGGTCCCAGACCGCGCGGTTGACGCCGAGCTTCGCCGGCCCCTTGAAGCTGCGCACCAGCCCACCCTCCGCGTCGCGCACCTCGATCGTCACCTGCGGCCCCTCCCCCGGCTTCCCTTCCGGCGCCGCCCGGGCGGCCTCCTCGGCCGCGGCCGGCGGACCCTTGACCGCCGCCGCCGGCACCTCCTCGCCGGCCTCCGGCGCCCGCTCCTCGCGCCGCCGCCGCGCCAGCTCCTTCTCCCGCTCCTCCTCCGTGCGCCCGCGCTCGACCTCGACGTCCGGGTGCGGCAGCCCGGCGACGTTGAGCGAATAGGTCAGCACCGCCCCGTAGGGCTCGTTCTCCGCCTCGAACTCGCCGTGGCCGGGGAAGCGCGAGGAGCCGCTCTGGCGCACCTGATGCTGCACCGCCGGCGAGGCCGGGAAGAGGTGGAGCGGCGCCCGCAGCGTCTCGGCCGAGAGCGTGCGCAGCGGCGCCAGGTCGTCGAGGACGTAGAGCGCGCGGCCGTGGGTGGCGATCACCAGGTCGTGGTCGCGCGGGTGGACGGCGAGGTCCATGACCGAGACCGTCGGCACGCCGTGCCGCCAGGGCAGCCAGCTCCGCCCGCCGTCGAGCGAGGTCCAGAGACCGAACTCGGTGCCGAGGAAGAGGAGGTCGGGGTCGACCGCGTCCTGCGCGATCGCCAGGGCGTAGCCGCGCAGGTCCTTGGTCGCCAGGCTCGTCCAGGTGCGGCCGTAGTCGGTCGTGCGGTAGAGGTAGGGGGTCCAGTTCGAGCGCCGGTGGTCGTCGAAGACGACGAAGGCGGTGCCGGCGTCGTGCGTCGAGGGGAGGACGTGCGGGATCCAGGTGTTGGCCGGCACGCCTCTCACGTTCTTCTCGACGCTCGTCCAGCTCGCGCCGCCGTCGCGGGTCACGTGCAGGCGCCCGTCGTCGGTCCCCGCCCAGAGCACGCCGCGCTCGACCGGCGAAGGGGCGAGGGCGATGATCGTGGTGAAGTTCTCGGCCCCGGTGACGTCGGGCGTGAGGCCGCCGCTCTCCCGCTGCCGCTGCCACTCCTTGCGGTCGGTCGTCAGGTCGGGGCTGATCGTCGTCCAGGTGTCGCCGCGGTCGGTCGAGCGGTGGACGAACTGGCTGCCGAAGTAGATCGTGTCCGGCGCGAAGGGGTCGACGGCGATGCCGGCGTTCCAGTTGAAGCGCAGCGGCACGCCGGGCGAGCCCGCCGGACGGATGTCCTTGCGCTTGCCGGTGCGCAGGTCCCAGCGCACCAGGTACCCCTCCTGGCTCATGGCGTAGCCGCGCATCGCGTCGCGCGGGTCGGGCACGGTGTCGAAGCCGTCGCCGAAAGCCACCTCCTGCCAGTGCTGGTTGCGCATCCCGGCGTTCTCCCACACCGCGCTCGGCCCCTTCCAGGAGCCGTTGTCCTGGAGGCCGCCGTAGACGTTGTAGGGCACCTCCTGGTCGACGCGCACGTGGTAGAACTGGGCGAGCGGGAGGTTGCCGACGAAGCGCCACGACGCCCCGCGGTCGCGCGTCACCGCGATGCCGCCGTCGTTGCCGTTGACCATGAAGCCGCCGTCCTCGGGGTGGATCCAGAGGGCGTGGTGGTCGGGGTGGACCTTCCCCCAGCCGAGCAGCGCCTCCCAGGTCCTGCCGCCGTCGTCGGAGACGTCGAGCGCGCCGCCCAGCCGGTAGACGCGGTTCGCGTTCTCCGGGTCCACCCGCAGGTCGGCGTAGTAGAAGGGGCGCGGCGAGACGTCCTTCCTGGTGTTGACCTTCTTCCAGGTGCGGCCGCCGTCGGCCGAGCGCAGGAGGGCGCTCTCCGCCGCCTCGACCAGGGCGTAGACGACGCGCGGGTCGGAAGGGGCGACGGCGACGCCGATCCGCCCGAGGTCGCCGGCCGGCAGGCCGTCCGCCTCGGTCGCCCGCCGCCAGCTCGCGCCGCCGTCGTGGCTGACGTGGAGCCCCGAGCCGGGGCCGCCGGAGCGGAAGAACCAGGGCCAGCGCCGGTACTCCCACATCGCGGCGAAGAGCTTCTCGGGGTTGCGCGGGTCGGCGGCGAGGTCGGCGGCGCCGGTGCGCTCGTCGACGTAGAGGACCTTCCCCCAGGTGCGGCCGCCGTCGGTGGTCTTGAAGACGCCGCGCTCGGGGTTCTCCCCCCAGGCGCGGCCGAGGGCGGCCACCCAGGCGGTGTCCGGATCGGTCGGGTGGAGGAGGATGCGGTGGATGCGCTCGGTCGCCTCGAGGCCGAGGTGCTTCCAGGTGCGGCCGCCGTCGAGCGAGCGGTAGACGCCGTTGCCCACCGAGGCGCTGTTGCGCGGGTTGCCCTCGCCGGTGCCCACCCAGACGATCGCCGGGTTGACGCGCGACACCGCCACCGCGCCGATCGCCGCCACCGGCTGGTCGTCGAAGACCGGCGCGAAGGTGAGGCCGCCGTCGGTCGACTTCCAGACGCCGCCGGTCGCCGCCCCGACCCAGAGCTGGCCGGGGTCGGAGGGGACGCCTTCGACGGCGGCGACCCGGCCGCTCATCGCGGCGGGGCCGATCGAGCGCGCCTTCATGCCGGCGAGGAGCGACGGGTCGATGGCGGCGGCGGCGGGAAGCGGCGCGAGGAACGCCGCGAGGAGCAGGGCGTCGAGAGAAGAGAGCTTGGTCATGGCGCGCAAAGTGTAAACTCGGCGCCTTCCGACGCGTCCGACGCGTAGACGGCAATCCAGCCTTCCAGAGGAGAAAAACGATGCTGCGGAGAAACCTCGTCTGTCTGCTCGCCGCCTTCGCCGTGGGCTCGCTCGCCCAGGCGCAGACCGCCGACGAGCTGATCGAGAAGAACATCCAGGCGCACGGCGGGCGCGAGAAGATGCAGTCCGTCCAGACCATGCGCATGACCGGCAAGATGGTGGGCCAGGGCACGGAGATGCCGGTGACCCTCGAGTTCAAACGCCCCAACAACGTGCGCATGGAGTTCACCATGCAGGGCATGACCGGCATCCAGGCCTACGACGGCACGACCGGCTGGGCGGTGATGCCCTTCCTGGGCAAGAAGGACCCCGAGAAGATGTCGCCCGAGGACCTCAAGGAGATCGAGGACCAGGCCGACATCGACGGCCCGCTCGTCGACTACAAGGCGAAGGGCCACCAGGTCGAGTACGTGGGTAAGGCGGACGTCGAGGGCACCCCGGCGCACCAGCTCAAGGTGACCAAGAAGAACGGCGACGTCGTCAACCTCTTCCTCGACGCCGACGCCTTCCTCGAGATCAAGGCCGAGGGCAAGAGCAACCGCCGCGGCCAGGAGGTCGAGGTGGAGACCAGCTTCGGCGACTACAAGGAGGTCGGCGGGCTGATGCTGGCGCACTCGATCGCGATCAAGCCCAAGGGGATGCCGCACAGCCAGCAGATCGTCATCGAGAAAATCGAGATCAACCCCGAGATCGCCGCCGACCGCTTCGCGATGCCCGCGAAGGAAGCGGCGAAGCCGAGCTGACATGGCCCGCCGCGCACTCGTCCCGCTCGCCCTCGGGCTGGCGCTCGGCGCCGGCGCCGCCCGCGCCCAGCCGCCCGACCCGGTGCCGGCCGCGGCCGCCGCCGAGGCGCCGATGCCGCCGGAGATCGACTCCGCGACCTTCGGCGGGCTCGAGGCCCGCGCCCTCGGGCCGGCGGTCATGGGCGGCCGCATCGCCGCCATCGACGCGGTGGCGAACGACCCGGTGACGGTCTGGGTCGGCGCCGCCTCGGGCGGGGTCTGGAAGTCGGTCGACGGCGGCGTCTCCTTCGAGCCCGTCTTCGACGATCACGCGCAGTCGATCGGCGCGGTGCGCGTCGACCCGAGCGACCCCAAGACCGTCTGGGTGGGGACCGGCGAAAGCTGCACCCGCAACAGCGTCTCGGTCGGCGACGGCGTCTACAAGACGACCGACGGCGGCGAGACCTGGCAGCGGATGGGGCTCGAGAGCTCCGAGCGCATCGCCGGCATCGCCGTCCACCCGAAGGACGGCAAGACGGTCTGGGTGTGCGCCACCGGGCACCTCTGGGACGACCACGACGAGCGCGGCGTCTACAAGACGACCGACGGCGGCAAGAGCTGGAAGCGGGTGCTGGCGGTGGACGGCAGGACCGGCTGCTCCGACCTCTCGCTCGACCCGCAGGACCCGCGGGTCCTCTACGCCGGGATGTGGCAGTTCCGGCGCACGCCGTGGTCGTTCCACTCCGGCGGCAAGGGGAGCGCCCTCTACCAGTCGCGCGACGGCGGCGAGACCTGGAAGAAGCTCGACAACGGGCTGCCCAAGGGGGAGAAGGGGCGGATCGCGGTGGCGGTCGCGCCCTCGCGGCCGAGCGTCGTCTACGCCGTCGTCGAGTCGGAGAGGACCGCCCTCTTCCGCTCCGACGACACCGGCCACACCTGGGAGGAGGTCAACTCCTCGTTCAACATCCAGGCGCGCCCCTTCTACTTCGCGCACGTCGTCGTCGACCCGACCGACTTCGACTACGTCTACAAGCCGGGGCTCACCCTCACCATCTCGACCGACGGTGGAAGGTCGTTCAACTCCCCCTTCTCCGGTCACGGCTTCGGCGGCGTCCACCCGGACCACCACGCGCTCTGGATCAACCCCAAGAACCCGCACGAGATGTTCCTCGGCACCGACGGCGGGCTCTACGTCTCGCACGACCGCGCGCACCGCTGGCGCTTCGCCAAGGTGCTGCCGGTGTCGCAGTTCTACGAGGTCAGCTACGACGACGAATGGCCGTACAACGTCTACGGCGGCCTGCAGGACAACGGCACCTGGACCGGGCCCTCGCGCTCCCCGGGCGGCATCGAGAACAAGGACTGGAAGGACCTCTTCTTCGGCGACGGCTTCCACGTCTTCCGCGACGCCGCCGATCCGGACTACGTCTACGTCGAGTACCAGGGGGGCAACATCGGCCGGGTCAATCTCGAGACCGGAGAGGCGCGCGACATCAAGCCGCAGCCGCGCAAGGGGGAGCGGGAGCTGCGCTTCAACTGGAACACACCGATCCACCTCTCGCCGACCCAGAAGGGGACGGTCTACCTCGGCTCGCAGTTCCTCTTCCGCTCGCGCGACCGCGGCGACAGCTGGGAGCGGGCCTCTCCCGACCTGACGACCAACGACCCGGCCAAGCAGAAGCAGCGCGAGTCCGGCGGGCTGACCCGCGACAACTCGACGGCCGAGAACCACACCACGATCTACACCATCGCCGAGTCGCCGAAGGACCCGCAGACCATCTGGGCCGGCACCGACGACGGGCGGCTCCAGGTGACGCGCGACGGCGGCAAGTCCTGGACCGACACCGCCCCCGCCCTGCCGGGATTGCCGCGGGGCACCTGGGTGTCGCACGTCGAGGCCTCGGCGCACGACGCGGCGACCGCCTACGCCACCTTCGACGGCCACGCCCGCGGCGACATGGAGACGTACGTCTTCAAGACGACCGATTCGGGCAAGAGCTGGACCTCGCTCGGTAGCGACGCGCTCTCGGGCTACGCCCACGTCGTCGAGGAGGACCCGGCCAACCGCGACCTCCTCTTCCTCGGCACCGAGGACGGCCTCTTCGTCTCGGTGGATGGCGGCGCCCGCTGGGCGCGCTTCACCGGCAACTTCCCCCAGCGGGTGGCGGTGCGCGACCTCGTGGTCCACCCGCGGGAGTCGGACCTGATCGTCGCCACCCACGGGCGCGGCATCTACATCCTCGACGACATCACGCCGCTGCGGCAGCTCACGCGCGAGACGCTGGACTCCGAGGTGGCGATCCTCTCGTCGCGGCCGTCGGTGGCGATGATCCCGTCGGCCGGCCAGAGCTTCGGCGCCGACGACGAGTTCGTCGCCTTCAACCCTTCGGAGCAGGCGACGATCGTCTACTACCTCAAAAAGCGGCACCTCTTCGGCGACCTCAAGGTGGAGGTCTACGACGAGGCCGGCAAGCGGGTCGCGACGCTCCCGGGGGGCAAGCGGAAGGGGCTCAACCGCGTCGCCTGGCCGATGCGCGCCAAGCCGCCGAAGATGCCGCCGGCGAATTCGCTGGTGATGAACCAGTACGCGATGCTGGGGCCGCGGGTGCCGCTGGGGACGTACACGGTCAAAGTGGTGAAGGGGGACCAGACGTATCCGGGAACGGTGGAGCTGGTGGCGGACCCGCGCTCGCGGCACGCGGCCGAGGACCGGGCGGCGCAGGAGAAGCTCGTCTGGCGGCTCTACGGAATGCTGGAGCGGCTGACGTATCTGGCCGACGCGGTGGCGGACGCGGAGGCGCAGGCGCAGAAGCGGGGGCTGAAGGCGCTGGCCGCGTCGCTCGCGGGGCTGCGGAAGGAGCTCGTGGCGACGAGCGAGGGGGGGTGGCTCTCCGGGGAGGAGCAGCTCCGCGAGAAGATCGGGTTGCTGTACGGATCGGTCAACTCGTACGAGGGGCGGCCGACGCAGTCGCAGGTGGAGCTGGCGGGGGTGCTCGAGGAGCGGTTGGAGGAGGCCGAGCGGCGGGCCGAAGCGTTGCGGGAGAAGAACGCGAAGGCGCTGAGCTGGATGTCGCGGGAAGAGTGGGAGAAGAAGCAGGCGGGGTCGTAGGAGGGAAGGCCGAACCTTCCCCCCGCGCGGCCCGGCGGCGTGCGCTCCCCTGCGGAAACGGCGCGCGCTTTTGAAGACTGCGGCGGGGGGCGCGCGCCTCCGCTGCGCTGCGCGCGGGGTCGGTCGCGGACTGCGGCGGGCTTGCCGGCGCTTGCGCAGAGGTTCCTCCGGGGAGCGCACGCCGCCGGGCCTCCCCCATCCCGCTCGTCCCTACGTGAAAGAGACGCTGGAGGTTAGCTGGCCCGCCGGAGCTGCGCGGGGGTGGGGCGGCGGAGGTAGTTGTCTAGCTCGGCGATGAAGTCGGGGGTGGCGGTCTCGGTCTCTAGGGCGCGCTGGAGGACGAGGAGGCCGGCGATGGCGCCGCGGTCGAGGCCGCGGGCGTGGAAGAGGGGGGAGAGGCGCTGCGCCCAGCGGCGCGCGTCGGCGGTGCGGCCGGCGCGGGCGTAGAGCCGCGCCAGGTCGATGGTGACCGCGGCGGCGTCCTGGCCCAGGCGGAGCCCGACGAGCCCCGTCCAGGCCTCGCACAGCAGGCGCTCGGCCTCGTCCGTCCGCTCCAGCGCCTCGGCGATCTTCCCCTCCAGCCGCAGCAGCCGCAGCAGGCCCACCGCGTCGCCCGCCTTGCGCTCGAGCAGCCGCGCCTTCTGCAGGTGGAGGAGCCCCTCGCCGGCGAGGCCGGCATCGATGAGCCCGGCGACGAGGCGGTGGTGGGCCTCGGCGGCGAGGCGCGGCTCGAGGCGCTCGTCGAGCAGGGAGAGGCCCTCGCGCAACAGGGCGAGGCGCGCCTCGGCCGCGAGCGGCGGCGTCGTGACCGCGCTCTTGGCGAGCAGCGTGCGCCCGAGGGCGTGGCGCTCGCCGAGCGCGCGGTAGAGCTGCGCGGCGCGGTCGAAGAGGGAGAGGGCGGCGGCGGCACGCCCGCGGTCGGCGGCGAGCGCGGCGCGCAGGGCGTGGAGCTCGGCGCGC
>DASUNQ010000026.1:0-5917 GCA_036277075.1 Thermoanaerobaculia bacterium | reverse complement strand
CCCGCGCGGCGGCCTCCAGCCCGGCGCCGGGCGGCTGCTCCAGGTGACGCGCGCGGGCGGGCGGCGTTGAGGCCGCGCGCCCTCCTCTCGGTCTCCGACAAACGCGGTCTCGAGGAGCTGGCGCGCGGGCTCGTGCGCCTGGGCTTCGAGCTGCTCTCGACCGGCGGCACGCTCGCCTACCTCGCCGGCCGCGGCCTGCCGGTGCGGCCGGTGGCCGAGATCACCGGCTACCCCGAGATCCTCGACGGCCGGGTCAAGACCCTGCACCCGCGCATCCACGGCGGCATCATGGCCCGCCGCGGCAGTCGCGAGCACCAGGCGCAGCTCGCCGCGCACGGCATCCGCCCCATCGATCTCGTGGTCGTCAACCTCTACCCGTTCCGCGAGACCGCCGCGGCGCCGGCCGCGACCGCGGAGCGGGTCGTCGAATCGATCGACGTCGGCGGCCCGGCGATGCTGCGCGCGGCGGCGAAGAACTTCGAGGCGGTCGGGGCGGTGGTCGATCCCGACGACTACGGCGCGGTCCTGGCGGCGCTCGAGGCCGGGGGCGGGAAGCTGCCGGACGAGCTGCGCCGGCGGCTCGCGGCCAAGGCCTTCCGCCACACCCACGACTACGACCGGGCGATCGCGGGGTGGCTGGACGGGCTGGGCGAGGCCGAGCCGGGAGGACAGGCCCTGGGGCGCGCCGTGGAGGAGCTCTTCCCGGACCGGCTGACGCTCGACCTCGAGCGCGAGATGACGCCGCGCTACGGCGAGAACCCGCATCAGGCGGCGGCGGTCTACCGCTCGGCCGGCGGGCCGGGCATCCTCGGCGGCTTCGCCCAGCTCCAGGGCAAGGAGCTCTCCTGGAACAACCTCCTCGACGCCGACGCGGCGCGCCAGGCGGTGGCGCTCTTCGCCGAGCCGGCGGCGGTCATCGTCAAGCACAACAACCCCTGCGGCGTGGGGCGCGGCGAGAGCCTGGCGGCGGCGTTCGAGCGGGCGCTCGCCACCGACCCGGTCGCCGCCTACGGCTCGATCGTCGCGGTCAACCGCCCGGTGGACGCGGCGCTGGCCGGGGCGGTCGGCGACCTCTTCGTCGAGGTGCTCGTGGCGCCGGGCTTCGACGACGGCGCGCGCGAGCGCTTCGCGGCGAAGCGGGCGCTCCGCCTCCTCGTTTCGCCGCCCTACCAGCCCGGCGAGGGCGCGGTCGAGCTGCGCGGCGTCGACGGCGGCTTCCTCGCTCAGGCGCCGGATGCTGCCCCCGACGACCCGGCCGCCTGGCGCTGCCCGACCCGCCGGCAACCGACGCCCGAGGAGCGGCGGGCGCTCGAGTTCGCCTGGGCGGTCGTCCGGCACGTCAAGTCGAACGCGATCGTGCTCGCGGGCGCGGAGGCCACCGTGGGGATCGGCGCCGGGCAGATGAGCCGCGTGGACGCCTGTGAGCTGGCGGTGCGCAAGGCCCGCCAGGCCGGGCTCGCCACCGCCGGTGCTGCGGCGGCGTCCGACGCCTTCCTGCCCTTCCGCGACGGCCTCGACCGGCTGGCCGAGGCCGGGATAGCCGCCCTCGTCCAGCCGGGGGGGAGCAAGCGCGACGAGGAGGTGGTCGCCGCGGCGGACGAGCACGGGATGGCCATGCTCTTCACCGGAAGGCGCCATTTCCGGCACTGACGCGGTCCGCCCGTCGCGCCCCGACGGCCCCGCCGGGATGACGGGAGGCGGCCGGATTTGTTGTTTCCGGGTATGAAGCGACCCCTGCTCGCCCTCGTCGGCCTCTTCCTGGCCCAGCTCGCCTCCGCGCAGGACCCCTGGGGGACGCTCGAGGGGGTGCGCCGGAGCCTCGCCGCGGCCGGCCCCACCGGAGCCCAGTTCGCCCAGGTCTACGTGCCGGCGGGCTTCAGCTCCGGCGAGCGCGAGAGCGGACAGCTCGCCTTCTCGCTGCCCGACTGCCTGCGCTGGGACTACACCGATCCCTTCCCCAAGAGCTTCCTGCTCTGCGGCGGCGTCGCCCACCAATGGAGCCCGGAGGACGGCACCGGCCAGCGCTTCGAGGTGGACCGCAAGAACGAGCCCGGGCTGGACCTCCTGCTCCTCTCCGTCGCCGATCTGCGCGGCCGCTACCGCGCGGCCAGCCGCGAGGGGGAGGGCGGCGTGGCGGTGACCCTCACTCCGCTGCGGCCGATCGAGCAGCTCGCCGAGGCGACCCTGGTCGTCGACCCGGCGACGCAGCGCATCGTCGAGCTCTCCTACCGCGACCGCGAGGGCAACCGCACCCGCTTCGAGATCCGCAACTACCGGACGCTGCGGCGGCGCGGCCAGTTCTCGCCGCCCAAGGACATCCGCTGGGAAGGGCGCTAGCGAGCCTGTCGCTATAATCCGGCGCCATGCCACACCGCCGCACCGCCGCGCGGACCCTCGCCGGGCTCCTCCTCGTCGCACTCGCCGCCGCCGCCCCGGTCCTGGCCGCCCGGCCCGCGGCCGGCGAGAAGGTCGAGGTCACCGGTCTCGTGACCGGTCCGGACGGCGCCCCGCTCCCCAACCTGCGAGTGGCGCTCGAGGCCTCGCGCAGCACCTGGAGCTTCCGGGAGCTCCAGCGCACGAAGAAGGACGCCCGGCGCGTCGCGGCGACGACCAACGCCCGCGGGGAGTTCGCGCTCGCCTGGCCGCGCGATCGCTACTACAACCACTTCGAGCTGCTCGTCGGGGTGCCGGTGCGCCGTCCCGGCGGCGAGCGGCTGGAGGTGCTCGAGCGGGTGGACCTGACCTCGCGCTTCGAGCAGGGGGGGCCGGTGGTCGCCACCGTGACGGTGCAGAACGCCGCCTTCATCGCCAAGCTGCGGCAGTTCGTGGCGCAGGTGCAGAGCGCCGACGAGCAGCGGGTCTACGCGGCGATGGGCAAGCCGGACCAGGTGCAGGTCGTCAACCACCCCGACCACCGGGAGACCGCCTGGTGGTTCTTCGAGAGCGGCAAGGTCTATCGCTTCCGCGACGGCAGGCTGACGCAGGTCACCCCCTTCGAGCCGGTCCGCCAGTTCTGAGGCCGAGGCTCCGCGACCGCGCGCCGATGATCGATCCCCAGCAGGCGACCGCCCCGGCGCCGGCGCGTTTCCTCGACCTCGTCGCCGACCAGCTCCTCGCCACCGAGGAGGTCTTCCGCGCCCACCTCGCCTCCGACGTGCCGTTCATCGACCAGGCCGGCGTCTACATCGCCGGCTCCGGGGGCAAGCGGGTGCGCCCGGCGCTGCTGCTGCTCTCGGCGCGCCTGCTCGGCCACGACGGCCCGGAGGCGGTGACCTACGCCGCCGTCGTCGAGTTCATCCACACCGCGACGTTGATCCACGACGACGTCCTCGACCACGCGACGCTGCGCCGCGGCCAGCCCACCCTCAACCACCTCTGGGGCAACAACCGCACGGTCCTCCTCGGCGACTGGATCTACACCACGGCCATGCGCATGGCGCTGGCGCACGGCCAGCTCGAGGTGGTGCAGCGGCTGTGCGCCGCGACCCTCAAGATGACCGAGGGGGAGCTGCTGGCGCTGGCGCGGCTCGGCGCCGCGGACCTCACGGTCGAGGAGTACTTCGAGATCGTCGACCGCAAGACGGCGCACCTCTTCGCCGCCGCCTGCTCGATCCCCGGCCTGATCCCGCCGGCCCGTCCCGAGGCCGGCCAGGTGCTCCACCGCTACGGCCGCGCGCTCGGCACCTGCTTCCAGCTCGTCGACGACCTGCTCGACTTCACCGGCGGCGAGGAGGAGCTGGGCAAGCCCGTGCTCTCGGACCTCAAGGAGGGCAAGCTCACCCTGCCGCTGCTGCTCCTGCTGCCGCGCGTCGAGCCGCGGCGGCGGCGGCTCGTCGAGCACGTCCTCGAGGATCGCGGCTTCGAGCGGGTGGGGCGCGAGGAGGTGCTGGCGCTGGTCGCCTCCGAGGGAACGCTCGACGAGGTCCGCGAGCTGGCCGAGACCTACGCCGCCCGCGCCAAGCGCGAGCTAGAGTTCTTCCCGCCCGCCGACGCGCGCGACGCCCTCGAGTTCGCGCCGGACTTCGTCCTCAACCGGCGCTCTTAGGGGCGGCGGCTCGAGGCCGAACGCCCCCTCCGGCGGCTCCCGCCGCCCGGCCTCGACGGCCTCCCGGCCGGCGAGCGGCAGCACCCGCGCCCCGGTCACCGACGGCGCTCCCACCAGCAGCGCGTAGCGGAAGCGGCGCGGCCGCGCGTCGAACCACGACCGGCCGTCGGGCATGAAGAGGACCGCGCCCTGGGCGCGGCCGCGCGGGTCGGGGGGCCGGTCGCCGGTCAGGAGGAGCGCGGCGCCGGCCTCCGCCCCCGGCCGATGGTCGAGCCGCAGGTGGCCGGCGACCTCGCGGCCGAAGTCGTAGAGCTTGAGCTCGCCGGCACCGTCCCCCGCGACGGCGCGCGGGCGCACGGCGCGGCCGGTGCGCTCGTCGAGGGGCGCGCGCGGCGGTCCCGGCTCCGAGGCGTCCCACCGCCCGACCGGCGGCGACCCCCAGGAGAAAGCGGGCTCGCCGGCGGCGGCCGGCTCGTCGAGCCCCTCCCAGCCGCGCACCAGGCCGGGACGGAACCGCCGGAAGACGAGCCACGAGCGGTCGGAGACGACGATCGCGCGGCCGGCACCGTCCTCGAGCCGTGCGAGCAGACCGCCCGCTCCGCGCGCGCTGCGCAGCTCGACGAGGAGGCGGTTGGCGCCGGGCTGGAGGAGGCCGGCGGCCGGGTAGACGTCGAGCGGCGCGCCGGTGCGGTAGCGCCCGGCGCCGGCGCGCCGGCCGTTGACGTAGAGCACGTACTCCTCGTCGGCGAGGAGGAGCAGCCGGGCGCCCGCCGGCACCGGATCGAGCTCGAAGTCGCGCGCGGCGTGGAACACCGCCGGCTCCGTCGCCTCCGCCGCCCACCCCGCCCAGATCCATTCGGCCCCGCGCGTCGGCAGCAGGCGGCGAGCGACCGCCCCCACCGCCTCCCGTTCCGCCCAGGCGAGCAGCGGCAGGGCGAGAGTGAGCAGGAGAAGCGCCCGCCGCGGGCGCGTCACCGGATGTAGCCCAGAGCGCGGAGGCGGTCGCGGGTCTCGGCGTCGACCTGCGGGTCGGGCGGGGCGGCGCCGCCTTCGGACTCGACCCAGCCGAGGAGGCGCTGGCGGAGCCAGGCGGCTTCGAGGTCGAGACCGGGGGCGCCGGCGAGGTTGACGGTCTCGCGCGGGTCGCGGGCGAGGTCGAAGAGGTACTCGGCGTCGCGCGAGCGGCCGATCCCCTCCCCCATGCCCCACATCAGGCCGCGGCGCGGCGCCCACACCACTTTCCAGCGCGCCGTCTGGGCCGAGAAGATGCCGCCCGGGATGCTCGCCGCCGCGGCGAGGTGGACGGCCGGGGCCGCGGCATCGGTGGAGAAGGCCGGCGCGCCCGCGGCTGGCGGCGGCGCCGCGTCGGCGAGCCCGGCGGACTCGAGGAGCGCGCGCCGGAGGTCGAGCGTCGAGGTCGGCGCGAAGACCGACTCCGGCGCCACCCGGCCCGGCCCCCAGAGGACCGCCGGGATGCGCAGCATCTCCTCGTAGAGGGTGTAGCCGTGGAGCACGCCGCCGTGCTCGAGGAGCTCCTCGCCGTGGTCGGAGGTGAGCGCCACGAGCGTCTGCGCCGCCGGCACCAGGTTCCCCGCCGCGCGCAGGAAGCCGGCGAGCTCGGCGTCGCCGTAAGCGAGGCCGCCGGCGTAGAGGCCGCGCAGGCGCCGGACGTCGCGCGGCGCCAGCGGCCGCGCCCCGGCGCGCACCGCCAGCAGCGTCTCGGTGCTGCCGCCGATCGGCGAGCGCGCGCCGCCGGCGAAGCGGGCGCGGAAGGCGGGGGGCGGGTCGTACGGGTTGTGCGGATGGATCAGGTGCAGGTAGAGGAACGCGGATTGCCCGGGCGGCAGCCGGCGCAGCCAGGCGAGCGCCGCG
>DASUNQ010000025.1:0-9618 GCA_036277075.1 Thermoanaerobaculia bacterium | reverse complement strand
CGCCGCCGCCCGATGCCGGCGAGGTGGCGCGCCTGGTCGAGCTCGCCGCCGCCGCCTGCCGCGGCGTCTACCCGGCCGGCTGCCTGCCGCGCTCGCTGGCGATGCAGCGGCTGCTCGCCCGCCGCGGCGCGCCGGCCGAGCTGCGGATCGGCGTGCGCCGCCGCGAGGGCGTGCTCGAGGCCCACGCCTGGGTCGAGGTGGACGGGCGGCCGGTGGGGGAGCCGGAGGGGGTGGAGGAGCTGTTCGCCGTCCTCGAAGCGGCCGGGCCGGGCTCAGACCCCGCGTGAGGTGAGAACGATCTTGAGCGTCCGCAGCAGGATCGAGAGGTCCAGCCAGAGGCTCCAGTTGGCCATGTAGGCGAGGTCGTAGCGCAGCTTGTTCTGCGGGCTCGAGTGGTACTCGCCGTTGACCTGCGCCAGGCCGGTCAGGCCCGGCGCCAGGGTGAAGCGCTCGGCGTAGCCCGCCACCTCGCGCAGGTAGCGCCGGGCGAAGCCGGGGCGCTCCGGGCGCGGCCCCACCAGGCTCATCTCCCCGGCCAGCACGTTCCAGAGCTGCGGCAGCTCGTCGAGGCGGTAGCGGCGGAGCAGGGCGCCGATCGGCGTCAGCCGCGGGTCGCCGGCGGTCGCCAGCACCTCGCCGGTCGCGCTCTCGGCGTCCAGCCGCATGGTGCGCAGCTTGAGCAGGGTGAAGGGACGCTGCCCGCGGCCGACCCGGCCCTGGCGGTAGAGCACCGGCCCCGGCGAGGTGAGGCGCACCGCCAGCGCGCAGGCGCCGATCAGCGGCAGCGCGAGGACGAAGAGCGCCGCGCCCACCCCGAGGTCGAGGAGGCGCTTCAACGGGCGGTTGATCAGCCACTCCGACTCGCGCACCACCTCGATCAGCGGCAGGTCGTGCACCCAGCGGTAGCGCATCCGGCCGATGAGGCTCTCGAAGGGGCCGGGGAGGAGGAGGACGTTGGTGTGGTCGGGGCGGGTGCCGGCGAGGCGGTCGACGAGGCGGGTCTGCCAGCTCTCGCCCGAGGGGGCGAGGATGAGGTCGTCGATCCGCCCGTCGGCGAGGAGCCGCGGCAGGTCGTCGTGGCCGCCGAGGCGCGGCCCCAGCGCCGGCTCCGCGACCGCCGGCATGCCCGCGGCCTCCTCCTCGGGCGTGGGCACGAACCCCGCGACCCGCACGCCCAGCCCGTGGCCGCTGCCGAGCGCGATGGCGCGCGCGATCTCGGCCGCCGCCGGGCCGGCGCCGACGATCGCCACCCGCCGCTCGCGCACCGGGCCGAGGCGCCGCAGCGCCAGCCGCCAGGCGCAGAGGCGGAGCCAGTCGAGCAGGACCCAGAGCAGCAGGACCGAGCGCGGGAAGCCGCGGTTGGCGAAGAAGAGGTAGGCGACGAGCGCCGTCCCCGCGAGCGCCACCGCCGCGGCGAGGGCGCGCGCCAGCTCGGGCCGGCTGCGGCGCCCCGGCGGGTCGTAGAAGCCGAAGACGTAGAGGCAGGCCACCTGCGCCGCGAGCGCCGCCGGCCACTCGCGGAAGAGGAAGGCGAGCCGGTCGCGCGGCAGCAGCCCTTCGGTGAACGGCAGCGGGAAGTGGATGCGGAGCTGGAACGCGAGCCAGAGCGCCGCCAGCGCGACCGCCGCGTCGCCGGCCAGCCGCAGCGCGCGCACGCCCAGAGGGGCACGGGTCACGAGGCGACTCTATATGACGGGCAGCACACGGCTTGACCGCCTGCGGGGGCGCCGCTACGCTCCCGATCAGTGAAAGTCACCGAGCACCTCGCCCGCGCGCACGGCCCGCTGATCAGCTTCGAGATCATCCCGCCGCTGCGCGGCGGCGACGTCAAGGGCCTGCTGGCGCTGATCGACGACCTGGTCCGCTTCCGGCCGCCGTTCATCGACATCACCAGCCACGCCGCCGAGGCGATCCTCGACGAGACGCCGCTCGGCATCCAGCGCCGGGTCAAGCGCAAGCGCCCGGGCACGCTCGGCGTCTGCGCGCTGATCCAGAACAAGTACCAGATCGACGCCGTGCCGCACATCCTCTGCCGCGGCTTCACGCGCGAGGAGACCGAGGACTTCCTGATCGAGCTCAAGTACCTGGGCATCGACAACGTGCTCGCGGTGCGCGGCGACGACAGCGGGTTCCAGAAGCCGCTCCAGTACGGGCGCAGCGCCAACCAGTACGCCGTCGACCTGGTGCGGCAGATCTGCTCCATGAACCGCGGCCGCTACCTCGAGGAGGACCTGCTCGACGCCGAGCCCTCGGACTTCTGCATCGGCGTCGGCGGCTACCCGGAGAAGCACTTCGAGGCGCCCAACCTCCAGCTCGACGTGCGGCGCGCCAAGGAGAAGGTGGACGCCGGCGCCCACTACATCGTGACCCAGATGTTCTTCGACAACCGGCACTACCACCACTTCGTCGAGCTCTGCCGCGAGGCGGGGATCGAGGTGCCGATCGTGCCGGGGCTCAAGATCCTCTCCTCGCGCAACCAGCTCGCCTCGATCCCGCGCAACTTCTACGTCGAGATCCCCCCGGCGCTGGCCGACGCGGTGCTCGACGCCGACCCCGCCCACGCCCTCGACGTCGGCGTCGAATGGGCGCTGGCGCAGGTCGAGGACCTCCTCGCCCACGGCGTGCCGTCGGTCCACTTCTACATCATGCAGAGCGCCAAGGCGGTGAGCGGGGTCCTGTCGCGGCTCGAGCTGGGCGTGCAGGCGGCGCGTGAGGTGTAGTCATTGGAAAGGAGGGTCACCATGAAACGGCTTTCGCCGCCGCGCAGGGCCCCGGCGCTTCTCGTCGCGCTCGGCCTGGCGGCCGCGGTCACCGCCTGTGCCAGCGTCGCCCCGGCGCCCTTTACCGAGTTCGCGTCGTCGCTCCAGCCGCTGCGCGCCGGGACCGACGCGCAGGCGGGGGCGGCCGCCGCCGCCAGCCGCCAGGACCTCATCGACAAGGTCGCCGCCAAGGAGGTCAGCCCGGCCGACCTCCAGCTCGAGTTCACCGACCCGTTCACCGCGACTTACGGCTTCGCCGAAGACGAGCCCAACTACGCCAAGCTCGTCCGCTTCCGCCAGGGCCTCTCGGCGCTCAACGACGCCCTGCTCGCCTACGCCCAGGCCCTCGCGGTCCTGGCCGGCGGCGGCGCGGGGGGCGACATCCTCCCGACCACGGCCCAGTTCGACCAGATGGCGCGGGACCTCAACGCCAACGCCGGCGCGGCGGCCACGGCGCTCGGGGTGCAGCTCGATCCGGGCCGGCAGGCGCTCCTGAGCGTCGCCGCGATCGAGCTCTTCAAGGCCTACATCGAGAGCAAGCGCCGCAAGGAGCTCGCCGGGGCAATCGCCGAGGTCCAGCCACGGGTGGAGGAGTTCTCGAGCGCGGCCCAGGAGGCGGTCCGTTTCCTCGCCTCGCTGGTCGAGACCGACTACGACAAGAAGGTCCTGCCCCTCGCGACCGCGTCGCCCCCCGACGCGGCGCCCATCCTGGCGTTGAACGACGTCACCCAGGCGACGCTCGCGACCCTCGCGTCGCTCGCGAAGAGCTATGCGGCTGTGCCGGCCGCGCATCGCGACCTCGCGGCCGCCGCCGCGAACAGGAAGACGGGCCTCGCCGGTCTCGTCGCCCTCGGCGATGAGGCGACCCGGCTGCAGAATCTGGTGACCCAGCTCAGGACGGCCAACGCGCCGGCCCTGTGAACGGGAGAATGCGATGAGCCAGGAGATCGAAGCCAAGCTCGACGTCCTCGCCGGCATGAACGCGGCGCTGGGGAAGCTCACCAACGTCCAGATCCGCTTGACCCTCGCCGGAGAAGAGGCCCTCGCCGGCCAGATGGACACCCAGCGCAAGGCCCTGCTGAAGCAGATCGAGACTCTGCAAGGGCAGGTCGCCGATCAGTGGACGGTCGAGGCCGCGGTGCTCGCGGAGGACTTGCGCCAGGCGAACGGCAAGCTCCAGGACCGGATCCGCAACATCAAGAACAAGGTCGACGTCGCCAACAACGCGATCCAGATCGTCGGCCAGATCGACGACGCCCTTGCCTTCCTGAAGACGGTGGTGGCGGCGTAGGAACAGGGGCCGAGCTTTGACAACCTCCGGCGCCTGAGCTACGCTGCCTCCAGCATTGCGAGCGGTCCGGCGCGACGCGCGCCGGGCTCGGCAACCTGGGGCGGACACCCAAGGTGCCCTCCCGCTCCTCCGGGCTCGAATAAGGGGGAGCGGGGATGCGGCCGCCGGTCATCGGCGGCAACGAACTGTCCGGCGGTCGAAAGCCCGTCTCGCGATGCGAGGCGGGTTTTCTGTTTTCTGCCCGCCGGACAGGAGCCGAGAGCATGGACGTTCCGATCCCTTCCTGCCCCGACGACCTCGACGAGCGCGGGGCGCGCCTGCTCGCCGCGCTCGAGGAGCGCGTCCTGGTGCTCGACGGCGCCACCGGCACCGCGCTCCAGGACGCGGCGCTCACCGCCGCCGACTTCGGCGGCCCCGAGCTCGAGGGGTGCAACGAGAACCTCTGCGCCACCCGGCCCGACGTCGTGGACCGGATCCACGAGGGCTACCTCGCGGCGGGCGCCGACGTCGTCGAGACCAACACCTTCGGCGCCACGCCGCTGGTCCTCGCCGAGTACGGCCTCGCCGACCGCGCCTTCGAGCTCAACCGCGCCGCGGCGGCGATCGCCCGCGCCGCCTGCGCCCGCTGGGACAGCGTCGAGAAGCCGCGCTTCGTCTGCGGCTCGATGGGGCCGACGACCAAGGCGATCTCGGTCACCGGCGGCGTCACCTTCGAGGAGCTCCAGGAGCACTTCCGGGTGCAGGCGCTCGGGCTGATGGCCGGCGGCGCCGACTACCTCCTGCTCGAGACGCAGCAGGACACGCGCAACGTCAAGGCCGGCCTGCTCGGGATCGAGACCGCCTTCGCGCAGGCCGGCTGGCGGCTGCCCGTCGCGGTCTCGGCGACCATCGAGCCGACCGGCACGACGCTGGGCGGCCAGGACGCCGAGGCGCTCGCCGTCTCGCTCCTCCACGCCGACCTCCTCTACCTGGGCTTGAACTGCGCCACCGGCCCCGAGCAGATGACCGACCACATCCGCACCCTCTCCGAGCTCGCCCGCACGCGCGTGGCCTGCGTGCCGAACGCCGGGCTGCCGGACGAGGAGGGGCGCTACAACCTGGAGCCGCAGGAGCTGGCGCGGGTCCTCGGCCGCTTCCTCGACGCCGGCTGGCTGAACCTCGTCGGCGGCTGCTGCGGCACGACGAGCGAGCA
Source organism: Thermoanaerobaculia bacterium (assembly GCA_036277075.1). Classification (GTDB taxonomy): domain Bacteria; phylum Acidobacteriota; class Thermoanaerobaculia; order Multivoradales; family UBA5704; genus DASUNQ01. Next base: position 4,376 of record DASUNQ010000025.1, on the reverse strand, counting down.
CGTCGCGGCGCTCGCCGCCCTGGCGCGGGGCCGGCGGCCGCGCGCCGTGCCGGACCACCACCGCGCGCTCATCTCCGGCCTCGAGGCGGTCGAGCTCACCGCCGACACCCGGCCCCTCCTCGTCGGCGAGCGCACCAACGTCCTCGGCAGCCGCGCCTTCAAGCGGCTCGTCGCGGGCGCCGATTGGGAGGGGGCGGCGGAGGTCGGGCGGGCGCAGGTGCGCGCCGGAGGGCAGGTCCTCGACGTCTGCCTCCAGGACCCCGACCGCGACGAGCGCGCCGACGTCGAGGCCTTCCTCGACCGCCTGGTGCGCGTCATCAAGGCGCCGCTCATGATCGACACCACCGACGCGGCGGTCATGGAGCGGGCTCTCACCTACTGCCAGGGCAAGGCGGTGCTCAACTCGATCAACCTCGAGGACGGCCTCTCCCGCTTCGAGCGCGTGGTGCCGCTCGCCCGCCGCTACGGCGCCGCGGTCGTCGTCGGCGTGATCGACGAGCAGGGGATGGCGGTGACCGCCGAGCGCAAGCTCGAGGTGGCGCGCCGCAGCCACCGCATCCTGACCGAGGACTTCGGCCTGCCGCCCGAGGACATCTGGTGGGACGCCCTGGTCTTCCCCTGCGGCACCGGCGACGAGAACTACCTGGGCTCGGCGGGGCAGACGATCGAGGGGGTGCGGCGGCTCAGGGAGGAGCTCCCCGAGACGCGCACCGTGCTCGGCGTCTCGAACGTCAGCTTCGGCCTGCCGCCGGCGGGGCGGGAGGTGCTCAACTCGGTCTTCCTCTATCACTGCACCAAGGCCGGGCTGGACGCCGCGATCGTCAACTCCGAGAAGCTCGCCCGCTACGCCGACATCCCGGAGGAGGAGCGCGCGCTCGCCGAGGCGCTGATCTTCCTGCCGGTGGGCGACGCGGCGGCGGGGGAGCGGGCGGTCGAGGCCTTCACCGCGCACTTCCGCGGCCGCAGCGGCAAGACGGCGGCGCAGCCGCGGGCCGAGCTGCCGCTCGACGAGCGGCTGGCGCGCGCGGTCGTCGAGGGGAGCAAGGTGGGGCTCGAGGAGGACCTGGCGCAGGCGCTCGCCGACCCGCGCTGGCCGGCGGCGCTCGACGTCGTCAACGGGCCGCTGATGGCCGGCATGGGCGAGGTGGGGCGCCTCTTCAACGCCAACCAGCTCATCGTCGCCGAGGTGCTGCAGAGCGCCGAGGTGATGAAGGCGGCGGTGTCGTACCTCGAGCCGCACATGGAGAAGGCCGCCGGCGGCGAGCGGAGCGAGGGGCGCGGCAAGGTGCTCCTGGCCACGGTCAAGGGGGACGTCCACGACATCGGCAAGAACCTGGTCGAGATCGTGCTCAGCAACAACGGCTTCACGGTCGTCAACCTCGGCATCAAGGTCCCCTCCGAGCGGCTGATCGAGGCGGCGCGCGAGCACCGGCCGGACGTCATCGGCCTCTCTGGCCTGCTGGTCAAGAGCGCGCAGCAGATGGTGCTCACCGCCGGCGACCTCTCGGCGGTCGGCATCGACACCCCGCTCCTGGTCGGCGGCGCCGCCCTCACCCGGCGCTTCACGCACCGCAAGATCGCGCAGGCCTACGGCGGCCTCTGCACCTACGCCAAGGACGCCATGCACGGCCTCAAGCTCGTCGAGCGCCTGCTCGACGGCGCGGCGCGGCCGGAGCTCGAGCAGGAGGTGGCGGAGCTGATCGCGGCCGACGCCGAGCCCGCCGCCGTCGAGGCGTCCCCGGCGGAGACAGAGGGGGTCGGCGGCGCGCCGGCGGTGCGCAAGGACCTGCCGGCCCCGGCGCCGCCCGACCTCGAGCGCCACGCCGAGGAGCTGGACCTCGACGCGGTCTGGGAGTACCTCAACCCGCAGATGGTCTACGGCAAGCACCTGGGCCTCAAGGGGGTGATCCAGAGGCTGCAGGCGGAAGGCGACCCCAAGCTCGCCAAGCTCCAGGCCGTGGTCGGCGAGCTGCAGCAGGTGGCGCGCGAGGGGGGGATGCATGCGCGCGCCGTCTGGCGCTTCTTCCCCGCGGCGGCGGAGGGCGAGCGGCTCACTCTCTTCGATCCGCAGAGCGGCCGGCCGGCGGCGACCTGGGAGCTGCCCCGGCAGTCCCGCAACGGCGGGCTCTGCCTCACCGACTACGTCCTCCCCGGCGACCACGTGGCGCTCTTCGTGACCACCGCCGGCCACGGCGTGCGCGAGCGGGTCGAGGCCTGGAAGGCGGCCGGCGAGTACCTCAAGAGCCACGCCTTCGCGGCGCTGGCGCTCGAGACCGCCGAGGCCGCCGCCGAGTGGCTGCACGCCCGGCTGCGCGCCGCCTGGGGTTTCCCCGACCCGCCGGAGCTCGCGCTGTCGCAGCAGCTCGCCGCCCGCTACCGCGGCAAGCGCTACAGCTTCGGCTACCCGGCCTGCCCGGACCTCGCCGCGCAGCGCCAGCTCTTCGCCGCGCTGCGCCCGGAGGAGATCGGCGTCGAGCTGACCGAGGGGGACATGATGGACCCCGAGGCGAGCGTCTCGGCGCTGGTGTTCCAGCACCCGGACGCGAAGTATTTTGGAGTATGAGGCGTCAGGGCGGGTTCGGTCGCTCCGGTGCCGCGAGGGGTGGGCTCTCGGCGGGCTTACTGCATTGACTTCGATACCCCCTCCCTGGCCCTCCCCCGCTGCGCGGGGGAGGGAAGACCGCGCGTGGCTCGTCTTCTTCGGAGGAGTTGAAGACCTTATTCGGACCGCGAGCCGGTCGCCGAGATCGGCTGGTAGTCCCCCGGGATCAGGCTCCCGGGCTGGTGGGGCAGGCGACTGGAACGGCCGTCGCGCGGCGGGAAGCGCGGGTCGGGTCGGGGATCGAGGCCGGGATGGCCGCCGCCGCCCGGAGGATCGGGACGGTCGACAACCGGCGGGAAGAAGCCGGGCAGGACGACGAGCGGCCAGCCGACGCCGACCGGCACGACCATCGGCCGGGGCTCCAGCATGTCGCGCACGAGCTGCACCTCGGCGAGGTCGAGCAGCCGCGCCGTGCGCGCGGCGCGCGCCGCCTCGATCGCCTCGGCGCGCCGCTGGCGCCGCTCCTGCTCCGCACGCTCCTGAGCCCGCTGCCGCGCCTCGTGCTCGGCGCGCGTGATCCAGGCCGCCCCGACCTGGACGAAGCCGCGCCGCCGCATCGATTCGGCGTACGGCACCCAGCGCTCGAGCTCGCGGTCGTAGACGAAGCCCGCCGCGCGCAGGAGCGGCTCCAGCGCGTCGAGGTGCGGATCGAGCTTGGCGGCGACGAGGGCCGCGTCGCGCGAGGCGGTCGCCAGGCCGCGCGCCTGCGCCCAGCGCGCCAGCTCGACCCAGTCGCGGGCCGTGGCGTCGGGGTCGCGCCGCAGCGCCTCCTCCCGCGCCAGGAACTCCGCGAACGGCGCCGCGCCCTTCTCGACGCGCGCGACCACGCTCTTCGGGAGGCTGAGCTCGCCGCCCGGCATGCGGATGCGCACCTGCGTCTCGGTGACCTCGGCGATCACCCCTTCGAAGGAGTTGCCGTTGGTGAGGTGGACGTCGTCGGCGGCGGCGGGCAGCGCGAGAGCGCCGAAGAGGAGGACCAGGCGCGGGAGGCGCATCGGGCCCCTATCCTACACCTCCCCGGCGGGCGGCGAAGAGGAGCGCGCCGGCGGCGAAGGCCGCGAGGACGGCGCCGGCGATCCAGCGCCGGGCCGGCCGCGCCCGCGCCGTGACGAGCTCGCCGTCGCCGAGCACGACGAGCCCCGCCCAGGCCGCGGCGGGCGCGCCGGCGCGCAGGCGCTCCGTCTGCGCGGCGCGCAACGCCGCCGCGAGGCTCGCGCCTCCGCCGAGCCGGCGGTAGAAGCTCGCGAAGAGCGCCTCCGCCTCGTCGTCGCGCAGCGGCCAGAGGCTGGCGACGACGGCGTGCGCTCCGGCCTGGAAGAAGGCGCGCGCCAGCCCCATCACCCCCTCGCCGCGCAGCACGACGCCCGAGGCGCTGCGGCAGGAGGCGAGGACCACCACGGCGCCCCGCAGGTCGAGCTCGGCGATCTCCCGCGCCTGGAGGAGGCCGTCCTGGTCCCGCGCCCCGGGCGCGAGCACCACCCCCGAGCGCTCCGGGCGCTCGTCGTCGAGCAGGGCGTGCGCGGCGAAGTGGTAGAGGCCGAAGCGGGGGGCCTTCTTGAGGAAGGCTTCCGAGGCGTCGTCGCCCGTGCGCAGCAGGCTGCCCGGGCCGAGGTGGCGCACCGCCGCGCGTCCCTCGTCGCGCGCGTAGGGCAGCGGCGGCAGGGGCTGCATCGCGGCGAAGAAGGCCGCCCGCTCGGCCGGGGCGCCGCGGCCGCGTGCCGGGGCCGCGCCGCCGCCGGGCAGCGGCGGATCGGCGAGCGCCAGCGCCGGGGCG
>DASUNQ010000024.1:0-6104 GCA_036277075.1 Thermoanaerobaculia bacterium | reverse complement strand
GGTGGTGGACCTGCGGCTCGACCTCCTCGAGCGCGCGCCGCGCACCTACCGGCCGGGGCGCGATCCCTGGAGCTTCCCGGCGCCGCCGCCGCCCCCCGAGCCGCCGCCCCCGCCGCCCCTCTCGGCGGCCGAGCTGGCGCGGCAGCAGGCCGAGGCCGAGCGCATCGCGCGCGAGCAGGCGGCCCTCGCCGAGGCGGCGCGGATCGAGGCGATGAAGCCGAAGCCGCCCCCCTTCACCATGAAGTATCTCGGCAGCTTCGGGCCCGGCGCCAAGCGCCTGGCGGTCTTCTCCGACGGCAAGGAGATCATCAACGCGCGGCAGGGCGAGGTCCTGCACGGGCAGTTCGTCGTCGCCCGGATCGGCTACGAGTCGGTCGACATCCAGTTCGTCGGCTTCCCCGACGAGCCGCCCCTGCGGCTCGCCGTCGGGCGCCAGTGAGGAGCCCAGGCATGCGCACGACCTTCGAGAAGCTCACCGTCCTGCTGCTCTGCGCGGCGATCGCCGCCGGCTGCGCCCACTACAGCGCCTACCGGCAGGCCGAGATCGCCGCCCAGCGGGGGGACTGGGACGAGGCGGTGCTCCAGTACATGGAGGCGCTCGAGCAGGACCCCGGCAACATCACCTACCGGGCGGCCCTGATGCGGGCCAAGATCCGCGCCTCCCAGGAGCACTTCAAGAAGGCCAAGGAGTACCGCGAGGCGGGAGTGCAGGAACGGGCGCTCGTCGAGCTCCAGCAGGCGGTGCAGCTCGACCCGACGAACCAGTACGCCGCGGCCGAGCTCGACAACGTGCGGCAGGCCATCGCGGTGCAGCGTCGCGAGCCGGCGACGCTGCAGGAGCTCAAGGAGAAGAGCCGCGGCGCCCGCCCGCAGCCGCCGATCCTGAACCCGCGCTCGAAGGAGCCGATCTCGCTCAACTTCCCGCAGCCGGTGTCGCTGTTCGAGATCTACCAGGCCCTGGGCAAGGCCTTCGGCATCAACATCCTCTTCGACCCCAACCTCAAGGACCAGGAGATCGCGATCGACCTGACCGAGGTCGACGCGCAGTCGGCGCTCGAGACGCTGATGCGGGCGGCCAACCACTTCTACAAGGTGCTCGACGAGCACACCATCATCATCGCCGCCGACACGCCGCAGAACCGCCGCACCTACGAGGACCTGGTGATCCAGACCTTCTTCCTCTCCAACGCCGAGGTCAAGGAGATCATGACCGTCCTGCGCAGCCTGGTCGACGCGCGCAAGATCGCCGTCAACGAGCAGCTCAACGCCATCATCCTGCGCGACACCGCCGACAAGGTGAAGGTCGCCGAGCGGATCATCGAGTCGAACGACAAGTCGAAGGCCGAGGTGGTGGTCGACGTCGAGCTGCTGCAGATCAACACCAGCAAGCTCCGCGACCTCGGCATCTCGCTCTCCAACTACCGGGTGACCCAGAGCCTCGACCTCGGCGGCGAGAACGTGCCGCTGCGCGTCTCCGACCTGGAGTTCTTGAACCAGAGCAACTGGGTGCTCGCCATCCCCAACTTCATCTACAGCTTCATCAAGCAGAACGGCGACGCCCAGCTCCTGGCCAAGCCGCAGCTGCGCATCACCGAGGGGGAGAAGGCGAGCCTGGTGATCGGCGACCGGGTGCCGATCCCGCTCACCACCTTCAACACCTCGAACACGGTGGGCGGCAACATCGTGCCGATCACCTCCTTCCAGTACCAGGACGTCGGCATCCGCATCAACATCGAGCCGCGCGTCCACCACAACCGCGAGGTGACGCTCAAGATCCAGGTCGAGGTCTCGAACCTGGGCGAGTTCGTCGAGGGCAGCGGCGGGCAGCGGCAGCCGATCATCGGCACCCGCACCTTCGAGTCGGTGATCCGCCTCCAGGACGGCGAGACGAACTTCCTGGCCGGCCTGATCCGCCAGGACGAGACGCGCACCGACTCGGGGCTGCCGGGGCTGTCGGAGATCCCGGTGCTCGGCCGGCTGTTCTCCAACCGGGTCGACCGCAACGCCCGCACCGACGTCATCCTGACGCTGACGCCGCACATCATCCGCAACGCCGAGATCACCGAGGACGACCTGCTGCCGATCTGGGTCGGCACCGAGGCCAACATCAGCTTCCGCGGCGCCAGCCCGCGCGTCGAGTCCGACGTCGAGGGCCCGTTCGAGGGGGACGAGGGGACGCCGGAGGAGATCCAGGACGCCATCCGCCGCCGCATCCAGCGGCTGCCGCGCGGCCTGCGCCCGGGCGAGGTGGAGCCGGAGCCGGAGGCGCCGCCGGTCGAGGAGGTGCCGCCGCCGCCGGGCGTCGACCTGGTCCCGACCGCGCCGCCGACCGACATCTTCCGCGAGCCCGAGCCGCCGCCCGCCGAGACGCCTCCCGAGGAGCCGCCGGTCGTCGAGGAGGAGCCGCCCGGCGGGGGCTCCGCGGCGCTCGACGCGGCGGACCCGGTGCCGGGGGATCCGGTGCCGGTCGCCGAGGCGATCCGCCTCGCGGCGAGCGCCGGCGCCGCGCCCGCCGCCGCGGCGGCGGCCGAGGCGCCGAACGTGCGCCTCTGGCTGGCGCCGCAGGCGCTGGCCCTCGCCCCCGGCGACCTCTTCGAGGTGCGGCTCCAGGCCGCCTCGACGCTGCCGGTCTCGCACCTGCCGATCGCCCTCGCCTTCGACCCCGCGGTGCTGGCGGTCGAGAAGGTCGAGGCCGGCACCTTCCTCGGGCCGCGCGGGCAGGCGGAGGTGCTGGCCGATCGCACCCGGCCCGGCGAGCTGCTGCTCGGGGCCAGCCGCCTGGGCGAGCAGCCGGGGGTGACCGGCAACGGCACGGTCGCCCGCATCACCTTCCGCGCCCTGGCCGCCGGCCGCACGACGGTGAGCTTCCTCGAAGGGCGGGCGCTCGACGCGCGCCTCCTGCCGCTGGCGGTGGCCGCCGAGCCGGCCGAGGTGCGGGTGACGCCCGGCGGCGGCCGGCCCGCGCGGCGGCCCGCGAAAAAGCCGGAGGGTTGAGAGTAAAAGAGATGCGCGAGGGTTTGCCTATGGCCACCCACCCGTCAAGTCCATTGACTTCGACACCCCCTCCCCGGCCCTCCCCCCCAGCGCGGGGGAGGGGGCGCCTGCTCCAGATCGGCGAGCGCGGCTACACGCTGGCCGAGCTGGTCATGGTCGCGGCGCTGCTCGCCATCCTCTCGCTCGCCGTGCTGCCGGTGGCTCGCTTCACCGCCAAGCGCACCAAGGAGCTCGAGCTCAAGCAGGCGCTGCGCACGATGCGCGCCGCCATCGACGAGCACAAGCGCTACAGCGACGCCGGCATGATCCCGGTCGACCTCGGCACCGACGGCTATCCGGCGGAGCTCGAGGTGCTGGTGGAAGGGGTCGACATGGTCGGCCAGATCGACAAGAAGATCAAGTTCCTGCGCCGCGTCCCGATCGACCCGATGACCGGCGAGATCGAGTGGGGGCTGCGCAGCTACCAGGACGAGCCGGACGCCAGCTCCTGGGGGGGCGAGAACGTCTACGACGTCTACTCGCTTTCCGAGGGCGTGGGCCTCAACCGCGTCCCGTACGCCAACTGGTAGCGGAGGAGAGACGCGAGTGAGCACCCCGAGACGCGGCACCGCCGGCTTCACGCTGCTCGAGCTGATCGTCGTCATCGCCGTCATCGGCATCCTGGCGGCGATCGCCATGCCCGCCCTCCGCCACGTGCCGCGGCGGGCCAACGAGTCGGTGCTCAAGAACAACCTGCGCACGATGCGCGACGTCATCGACCAGTTCATGGGGGACAAGGGGCACTACCCGCCGAGCCTCGAGGCCCTGGTGGACGAGGGCTACCTGCGCAAGATCCCCACCGATCCGATCACCAAGAGCACCGACACCTGGGTGCTGATCTACGAGGCGGAGGACCCCGACGAGGTCCCGGCCGAGACCGACGAAGCGGAGGGGGGCGGGCCGGGGATCATCGACGTGCGCTCGGGCTCGGAGGCGACCGCGCTCGACGGCACCCTGTACGCGGAATGGTGACGCCGCCGCCGGTCCCGGAGAGGCGCGCCTCGCGCCGCGGCGAGGCCGGCTACAGCCTCGTCGTCCTGGTCGTCGCCCTCACCGTGATGAGCATCCTGGTCGGCGCCGCGCTGCCGCTCTGGAGCCAGGCGATCCGCCGCGACAAGGAGGAGGAGACGATCGCCCGCGGCCTGCAGTACGCCGAGGGGATCCGCCTCTTCCAGCAGCGCTTCGGCCGCCTGCCGGTGCGGCTCGAGGAGCTGGTCGAGGTCGAGCCGCGCTGCCTCCGCCGCCTGTGGAAGGACCCGCTGACCGAGGACGGCAAGTGGGCGCTCGTCTTCGCCGGCCAGGAGGGGGTGCCGCCGGAGCCCGCGCAGGACGGGCGCGCGCGTCGGGTGCGGCCCGGGGCCGCGCCGGAGCCGCCGCCCGCGGTCGCGGAAGAGGACGAGCCCAGCGACAGCCTCGACCCCAACGCCCCGCCGCGCCCCGGCGACGAGGTCGCCGTGGGGCCGATCATCGGCGTGCGCAGCCGGAGCACCGAGGAGTCGGTCCTCAACTACCTCGGCCAGACCCGCCACGACCGCTGGATCTTCCGCGCCGACGTCTTCGCCCAGCGCCCCAACGTGATGGGCAACCCGAACATGGTCCCGAGCTTCAACTACTACTGGTGGCGCCCCTTCCGCGACAACCTCCTGCCCCCGGGGCTGCAGCAGCCGCCGACCGTGATGCCCGACGGCACCCCGGCACCGCCCCCGATCACCACCGGCCGCAATTGAGCGTGCGCCTGCGCTACCGCCGGCTGCCGTGGGGAGAGGGGCTGCCGGCGCCGGCGCCCGCCTCGCCGGGGAGCGCCGGCTGCGACCTGCGCGCCGCGGTGGCGGAGGAGCTGGTCCTCCCGCCCGGCGCGCGCGCCGCGGTGCCGACCGGGCTGGTGGTCGAGATCCCCGCCGGCTGGGAGGGCCAAGTGCGCCCGCGCAGCGGCCTCGCCCTCCGCCACGGCGTCACCCTGCCCAATGCCCCCGGCACCATCGACAGCGACTACCGCGGCGAGGTGCGGGTGATCCTCCAGAACCTCGGCGAGGCGCCCTTCACCGTCCGCCGCGGCGACCGCATCGCCCAGCTCGTCCTGGCGCGCGTCGAAGCGGTCGAGTGGGAGGAGGCGGAGGAGCTGCCGGAGACCCGGCGGGGCGATGGCGGGTTCGGGTCGACGGGGTCATGAAAACGCGTGTCCTTTGGACCGACTTCCGTCCATCGGGTAATGTTCTCGGCGAAAGGAGAGAGCCGATGACCGGCCTGGCGATCCTCCTGCTCGCATTCACCCCTGTGTTCGTCCCGGTCCCGGACGACGTCGCGGCCGCGGCGCCCTGCGCCGCCGCCAGGGAGATCGCGCTCCAGCGGCCCTGCCTGCGCGCCGAGGAGTGCGGCGCCGTCGAGGAGTGGCGGCGGCTCTTCGGCGAGCCCGGGGTGCGGCCGCTCCCCTCGCAGCCCGCCGCCCGCCGCGCCCTCGCGGCGACCTCGTTCGTCTGCCCCGCGGCGCCGGGGCGCTGAGCCTCAGGGAGACACCGATGCCGAAGGACAAGTTCCTCGCCGCCTACGAGGAGGAGCACCAGAAGACGATGAATGTGCTGCGGGCCTACCCGTCGGAGCAGGCGGACCTGCGGCCCCATCCGAAGTGCAAGACCGCCAAGGAGCTGGCCTGGGTCTTCGTCCTCGAGCGCGGGCTCGGAACGCACGTCATGAACGACGCCTTCGCCTCGAGCGCGCCGGGGTCGAGCGGGATGCCGCCGGCGCCGGAGCGCTGGGAGGAGGTGCTCGCCGCGCTCGAGAAGGTGCACGGCGAGTTCGCCGCTCTCCTCGGCACCTACAGCGACGAGCAGTTCGCCCAGACGGTCAAGTTCTTCACCGGCCCCGGGCAGCTCGGCGACTGGACGCGCGAGAAGCTCGCCTGGTTCCTGCTCCACGACCAGATCCACCACCGCGGCCAGTTCTCGATCTACCTGCGCATGGCCGACGGCAAGGTCCCGAGCATCTACGGCCCGAGCGGCGACGAGCCGTGGTTCTAGCGCGCCGGCGCGGCTAGCGCGGCGGCGTCCACGCCGCGCGGTCCCGGGTTCAGCGGC